>NZ_JAAGLR010000756.1 GCF_010548245.1 Streptomyces sp. SID11385 | reverse complement strand
CGGCGGACGGGCGTCGACCGCCCGCGCGCCCCCGGCGCAGGGGCGCGCCTCCGGCGACGCGCGTCCGCCCCGTACAACGCGCGACCGCCCCGTGCGAACCGGGCTCAGACGGCAGCGCGTTCGGCCGCCTCCACGACGTTGACGAGGAGCTGGGCGCGGGTCATCGGGCCGACGCCGCCCGGGTTGGGCGAGAGCCAGCCCGCGACCTCGGCGACACCGGGGTGCACGTCGCCGACGATCTTGCCGTTCTCGTCGCGCGAGACGCCGACGTCGAGCACCGCGGCGCCCGGCTTGACGTCCTCGGGCTTGATGAGGTGCGGCACCCCGGCGGCGGCCACGACGATGTCGGCGCGGCGCAGGTGGGCCGAGAGGTCGCGGGTGCCGGTGTGGCACTGCGTGACGGTCGCGTTCTCGGAACGGCGGGTGAGGAGCAGCGGCATGGGGCGGCCGATCGTGACGCCGCGGCCCACGACGACGACCTCGGCGCCGTTCAGCTCGACGCCGTGCTGCCGCAGCAGGCGCACGATGCCGTACGGGGTGCAGGGCAGCGGGGCCGGCTCGTTGAGGACGAGGCGGCCGAGGTTCATCGGGTGGAGGCCGTCGGCGTCCTTGTCCGGGTCCATGAGTTCGAGGACGCGGTTCTCGTCGATGCCCCTGGGGAGCGGGAGCTGCACGATGTAACCGGTGCACGCGGGGTCGGCGTTGAGCTCGCGGACGACGTCCTCGATCTCCTCCTGCGTGGCGCTCGCGGGCAGTTCGCGCTGGATCGACGCGATGCCGACCTGGGCGCAGTCGCGGTGCTTGCCCGCCACGTACTTCTGGCTCCCCGGGTCCTCGCCGACGAGGAGGGTGCCAAGGCCGGGCACGATGCCGCGCTCGCGCAGGACCGCGACCCGTTCCTTCAACTCGGACTTGATCTGTGCCGCGGTGGCCTTGCCGTCGAGAATCTGCGCGCTCATACCGCACATCTTCGCCGATGCGGGGGGCCGGGAACGAATCCGGGTGCCGGTACGGGCCCGGTGCCCCGGACGCGGCCTCTTACGTGCCCTCCTGGCGGCTCGACGGCGGGGGTCCGCGCGTCTCACTTGCACAACACCCTTCGTCAACACCTGGACACCAGGTGTCCTCCGAACGAAGGATGGTCACCCTACGCGCGGGCTGTGCCGGGGGATCACGACGCGCTCGTTCCTCCGTCCACGGTGCGCACCGTCCCCCCAACGGTCCCCCGGAGGAACACCGATGAGCTACGGCGACCCCAACAACCCGTACGGCCCGCCCGGCGGCCAGCAGCCCGGCAAGCCGCAAGGAGACCTGCCCGGTTACCCGCAGCAGCCCGGCTACGGCTACCCGCAGGCACCGCCCGTCGACCCCAACGCGCCGTACGGCTACGGGTACGGGTACGGCGGGCCGGGCTACCCGGCGGAGATGCCGGGCGGCGTGAAGGCGGCCCGGGTCATGCTGTGGGTCATGGTCGGGCTGTGCCTGATAGGCACCGTCCTCTACAGCCTCGGCGCCGCCGCCTCCAACGGCGACGACTTCAGCGACTTCGAGTCCACGCTCAGCGACTCACAGAACGCGGGCATCGCCTGGGGCATCGCCGTCTTCTCGCTCGTCTGGGCGATCGGCGCCGCCGTCCTAGCCCTCCAGATACGCAACGGCGGCAACGGGGTCCGGATCACCACGCTCGTCTTCGGCATCGTGACGGCGGTGCTGGGGCTCTTCCCGTTCGTGTTCGTCGGCATCCCGCACCTGGTCATGGGCATCCTGGTGGCCGTCTTCGTCGGCAAGTCCGACGGAGCCGCCTGGTTCAACAGGCCCCGCGGCTGAACGGCTCGCGGTACACCGAGCCGAGGGCCCCCGCCGACGTGCGTACCAGCGCGTCGACGAGGGCCCTCCGGTCGTCCGGGCTCAGTGGAAGAAGTGGCGCGTTCCCGTGAAGTACATCGTCACGCCGGCCTTCTTCGCCGCCTCGACGACGAGTTCGTCCCGTACCGAGCCGCCCGGCTGGACGACCGCGCGGACGCCGGCGGCCGTCAGGACCTCCAGGCCGTCCGGGAAGGGGAAGAAGGCGTCGGACGCGGCGAAGGAACCGGCCGCGCGCTCCTCGCCCGCGCGCTCGACGGCGAGCTTCGCGGAGTCGACGCGGTTGACCTGGCCCATGCCGACGCCGACCGAGGCGCCGTCCTTGGCGAGCAGGATCGCGTTGGACTTGACGGCCCGGCACGCCTTCCACGCGAACTCCAGCTCGCGCAGCCCCGCCGCGTCGAGCGCCTCGCCCGTCGCGAGCGTCCAGTGGGCCGGGTCGTCGCCCTCGGCCTGGAGCCGGTCGGTGACCTGGACGAGCGCGCCGCCGTCGATCTGCTTCGTCTCGGTGCGCGAGGCGGGGGCGCCGGGGGCGACGAGGATGCGGATGTTCTTCTTCTTCGCGAGGAGTTCGACCGCGCCGTCCTCGTACGCCGGGGCGACGATCACCTCGGTGAAGATCTCGGCGACCTGCGCGGCCATCTCCTTGGAGACCGGCCGGTTGACGGCGATGACGCCGCCGAAGGCCGAGAGCGGGTCGCACGCGTGGGCCTTGCGATGCGCCTCGGCGACGTCCGCGCCGATCGCGATGCCGCAGGGGTTCGCGTGCTTGATGATCGCGACGCACGGCTCGGCGTGGTCGTACGCGGCACGGCGCGCGGCGTCCGTGTCCGTGTAGTTGTTGTACGACATCTCCTTGCCGTGCAGCTGCTCCGCCTGCGCGAGCCCGCCCGTGCCGTCGACGTAGAGCGCCGCGCCCTGGTGCGGGTTCTCGCCGTAGCGCAGCACGTGGGAGCGGGTGTAGGTGGCGCCCGTGAAGTCCGGGAAGCCGCTGTCGTCCGCCGCCGCGTAGTCGTCGGCGAACCAGGAGGCGACCGCGACGTCGTAGGCGGCGGTGTGCTGGAACGCCTCGGCGGCCAGGCGCTTGCGGGTACGCAGGTCGAAGCCGCCCTCGCGCGCGGCGGCGAGCACGTCCGCGTACCGCTCCGGGCTCGTCACGATCGCGACGGAGGGGTGGTTCTTGGCGGCGGCGCGGACCATGGAGGGGCCGCCGATGTCGATCTGCTCGACGCACTCGTCCGGCGTCGCGCCCGAGGCGACGGTCTCGCGGAAGGGGTAGAGGTTGACGACGACGAGGTCGAAGGGCTCGACGCCCAGCTCGTCGAGCTGCGCGCGGTGCGCGTCCAAGCGCAGGTCGGCGAGGATGCCCGCGTGGACCTTGGGGTGGAGGGTCTTGACGCGGCCGTCGAGACACTCGGGGAAGCCGGTCAGCTCCTCGACCTTGGTCACGGGGACCCCGGCGGCGGCGATCTTCCCGGCGGTGGAGCCGGTCGAGACGAGCTGGACGCCCGCCTCGTGGAGGCCGCGCGCGAGGTCTTCGAGGCCGGTCTTGTCGTAGACGCTGACGAGCGCGCGGCGCAGCGGGCGGCGGCCCTCGGTGTCGGTGTGGGTGGTCGTGGACTCGGTCGTCACGGAACCAGTACCTTTCGTCCCTCGATGCGGTAGCCGTGGCGGGCCAGGCGCCCCACGACCTCGACGAGCAGTGCGCGCTCGACGTCCTTGATACGTGCGTGGAGGGCGGCCTCGCCCTCCGGCGAATCGTCCTCGCGGATCTCGACCACGCCCTGGGCGATGATCGGTCCGGTGTCGACGCCGTCGTCGACGAAGTGGACGGTGCAGCCCGTGACCTTCGCCCCGTAGGCGAGGGCGTCCCTGACGCCGTGGGCGCCGGGGAAGCTGGGCAGCAGTGCGGGGTGGGTGTTGACGAAGCGCCCGCCGAAACGGTCCAGGAACTCCTTGCCGACGATCTTCATGAAACCGGCCGAGACGACGAGGTCCGGGGCGTGCGCGGCGGTGGCCTCGGCGAGCGCGAGGTCCCAGGCGGCGCGGTCCGGATGGTCCTTGACGCGGCAGACGAAGGTGGGGATGCCGGCGGCGCGGGCCCGTTCCAGGCCCGCGATGCCCTCGCGGTCGGCACCCACGGCGACGACGCGGGCCCCGTAGCGCTCCGGGCCCTGCTCCTCGATGGTGTCGAGGAGCGCCTGGAGGTTGCTGCCGGTGCCGGAGACGAGGACGACGAGGCGCTTGACGCCGGTTTCCCGGCCGGAGGGTGGTGCGGAGGCCACGAGCGGCCCTTTCTGGAAGGGGGCGGTACGGCGCCGGGGCGCGCGACCGCGGTGTTTCGCGGGGCGGGCGGCAGGCGGCGGGGAGCCGGGACGTCACCACGGTGTGACGCGACTCACCCCGGCGGGCCGTACGCGTCCGCCGCTTTGTGGCATCGCACGAAGGTGGTGCGTCACGCGATACGGGGAACTCTACGAAGCCGCCGACCGTCAGCAACGATACCGGCCCCCGTACGGGCACTCGGACGGCCCCGAGGGCTCCCGGGGGCAGGGCCAGCCCCGAAGGGGCGGCGCGCGGCAGGTAGCGTCAAGGGTGTCCGCGCGGGCGCCCGCCGCCCGCCCACCGCCGCCTTACGTCAGTCCAGGCCGCCCGCACCCGCCCGTGACGGCCGCACAGCAAGGGGAAGACGCCTCCTGATGCCGGACCGATCCGCCCGCCCCCGCCTCCGCACCGTCGCCCCCGCGGGCGCCGCCGCCGGAGCCCCGCTCGGCGTGCTCCCCACCTTCTCCTTCCGCCCCGGCGACGGGGACCACGAGGGCCACGAGGGCGCGGTCCGGCCGCTGTTCGCGCTGCGGGAGGGGGACGATTCCCCGGGGGCCTCGGGGGCGGGGTCCGGTTCCGGGTCCGCTGGTGCGGGGACCGGGGCGGGGCCCTCCGGTACGGGGAACGGTGAGGGCTCCTCCGGTACGGGGTCGGCGTCCGGCTCGGGCGGTACGGGTTCGGGCGGTACGGGCTCGGCGTCCGGCTCGGGCGACCGGGAGGAGTCCGGCGCTCGGGGCGGGCCCGAGGAGCGGGGCGAGCCGGACAATCCCTTCGCGGCCCCGCCCGCCGACCGCCCCGACCAGCCCTGGCGCCCGCGCGCTCCCGAGAACGGCGGTACGCGCTGGAGCGGCCGGCAGCCGGAGCCGTGGCGCGGCGGCGGCTGGGGCAACCGCCCGGGCACTCCGCCGCAGGGGCAGGAGCCGAGGGGCCAGGGACAGCAGGGGCAGGGACAGCAGGGGCCGCAGGGCCGGGGTCCCCAGGGTCAGGGCCCGGGGCAGTGGGGGCCGCGGCAGGGGCCTGGTCAGGGCGGCCCGCAGCAGGGGCCCGGCCAGGGCCAGGGACCGGGCAACGGCAACGGTGGTCCGGGCGGCCCGTTCCCCCGTATCCCCCGCTGGGACCCCACCGACCCGGTGCAGCGGCACGCCCGTTACGCGTTGATGGCCGGGACCTGGGGACTCGTCCTCGGACTCTTCCTCGGCTGGACGTATCTCGCGCTGCTCCTCGGCGCCCTCGGCCTCTACTGGGGCATCTCGGCGCTGCGCGGCCGGGCCCGCACCCCGCAGGAGTCGGAGGCGGCGCTGCGCGCGGTCGCGAAGGGCAAGGACCCGGAGGAGGCGGCCACGAGGGCGCGCGAGGAGGCGTCGAAGCACGCGGCCCCCGCGCCGTCCCCCACGCCCTACGGGCGCCCCGTCACCCGTACCCGCCCCCAGGTCCCTTCGGCGGTCACGGGCATCGTCACCTCGGCCCTGAGCATCATGGCGGTGGCCAGCGTCTTCATCTTCCACGGCGTCTACAGCGACTACTTCACGTGCGTGGACGACGCGGCCACCCACGAGTCCCGCGACGCCTGCGAGAACCTCCTGCCGAAGGAACTCCGCCCCCTCCTGGCCGAGTAACCGCGGGCCGGACCACCCGTCAGGCCGCCGAGGGCTGCTCGGCAAGGGCCGGCGGGCGCGGGGCGGACGAGGCGGCTCGCACGCCCCCCGTCCTCCGGCTCCTGCGTCGCGATGCCGCCGCTCGCCTCGCGCGTGACCGGCGATCCCCGGCCCATCGCCCTCGTCGCGTCTCCTGGCTGCTCAGCTCCCCTCGGCGGGTCCCCGGCCCGAGCGCCCTTCACCGGACCTCACCGGACCCGGAGCACGCGGCCCCGCCCCAGAACCCGTCACCGGGCCCCGCCCTCCGAAGGCCGCTCCCCCGCGCCACCGTCATCGCGGTCGCCTCCTGGTCCCGTCGGTCCCGTCGGTCCCGTCTCCGCCAGCAGGGCCTCGATCTCCTCGGCGACGCCGTCCTTCGCACCCCCGGTGTCTTTCACGCCCTTCGTCTCCCTCCCACCGGCCGCGTCTTCCCCGCCGCCCGCTCCGGCAACGTCCCCCGTCCCGGCAGCGTCCCCCGCCCCGGACCCGTTCGCGTCCGCGCCAGGGCTCCCGCCCGCCGCCTCCACTGCCTCCGCCACCTCGTCCGTCCTCGCCTCCGCCGCACTCGCCGCGACGGGCCCGGCCCCCTGCGCCGCCACCGCCTCGGCCGCCTCCGCCTCGCGTTCGCGTCGCGGCAGCCACCAGCGGCCGGGGGGCGCCGTCGGCGATCATGTGCTCGGCGAAGCGCTGGGAGAGGAAGAAGACGGCGTCCGTGTTGACCCGCATGACGTGCTGCCAGCTCGCGGGGGTGATGGTGTTGAAGCGTTCGAGCGCGGCGACCCCGGCGTTGTTGACGAGGATGTGCACGGGCCCGGCCGCCGCGCGCACCCGGTCGGCGAAGGCGGGCAGTTCCCCGGTCCGGGCGAGGTCCTGGGGGTGGAGCGCGGCGGTGCGGCCGGTGGCCCGTACCGCCTCGGCCGTCTCTTCGAGGCCCTCGGCGCCCGGCAGGTCCACGAGGAGGAGGTCGGCGCCCGCGTCGGCGAGCGCGAGCGCGAAGGCGCGGCCGAGGGCACCGGCGGCGCCGGTGACCAGCGCGGTGCGCCCGGTGAGGTCGAATCGGTCCATCAGGGCTCCAGGGGTACGGGACCGGGCGCGCCCCGGGCGAGGGGGCGCGCCCGGGGGCTCAGGCCAGGCCGAGCAGGTCGAGTGCCGGGCGGTGGATGAGGGCTTCGACGGCGTCCTGGTCGAGCGGGTCGAGCCCGGGGATGCCGGGGACGCGGGCGATGCGGCGCAGGCCCTCGATGGAGTCGTTCACCGTGGTGAAGGGGTAGTCGCTGCCGAAGAGGAGCTTGTCCCAGACCCCGTAGTCCTGGACCAGCCGCAGGCTGTGCCAGAGCTGGAAGGGGCGGTAGTGCAGGGCGCTGATGTCCGCGTACACGTGCGGGTGTTTGCGGATGACGGCGACGCACTCGCCCTCGAAGGGGTGGCTGAGGTGCGCGAGGACCATGCGCAGCTCGGGGTGGCGGATCGCGACCCAGTCGAGGTGGCGGGGCATCGCGTATTCGAGCGGGGCCTGCGAGACGAAGGTGGTGCCGGTGTGCACGAGGAGCGGGAGGCCGTGCTCCTCGGCGTAGCCGAAGAGGTCGTCGTACGCGGGGTCGGCCGGGTCGAAGCCCGCGTACATCGGCATGATCTTGATGCCGCGCAGGCCCAGTTCCCGGTGTCCGTGGCGCAGTTCCTCACGCCAGCCGGGCTGCGTCGGGTCGATCGCGAGGTAGCCGATGAGCTGCTCGGGGTGCTGGGCGACGTACGCGGCGACGGCCGCGTCGTCCACCCACAGCCCGCTCCTGCGGGCCTTGCCGCCGACGACGACGGTACGGGTGCCGGGCGGGGCGCTCGCCGCGTAGTCCTCGTACCGCACGGTCAGGTCGACCTCGCCCGCGTGGGCGCGCGCGGACTCGGCGCGGAAGGTGGCGTCGAAGTCGTGGCTGTGGCGGAACAGATGGGAGTGGACGTCGACGACGGGGCCGGAGACGGCGGGTCCGGAGAGGGCCGGCCCGGAGACGGTGGGGGCCGGGCCGGTCGGGGTGGTGCTCGTCTGCGGGACCGGGGTGGTGCTCACGTGCGGTTCCTCTTCTCCCAGCCCTCCGCGAACATGTTCCAGAAGCGGTGGCTGGGCGGGTGCTCCTCGAAGACCTCGTCGACCAGCTCGATACCGAGGCCGGGCGCGGTGGGCAGCTCGATCTGGCCGTCCACGACGGGCAGCGCTCCCTTGACCGCGTCGAAGACGTACGGCTCCAGGAGGCCGTCGAAGGTCTCCAGGATCTGGAAGTTGGTGATGCCGAGCACGGCGTGCACCGAGGCGGTCGTGCACAGCGGGGAGTTGGAGTTGTGCGGGGCGACGGTCATGCCGTGCGTGTCGGCCTCGGCGGCGATCTTGCGCAGCTCGGTGAAGCCGCCCGCCATGGACAGGTCGGGCTGGACGATGTCGACGGCGCGGGTGGCGAAGAGCTGCTTGTACTCGTGGCGGTTGTGGAAGTGCTCGCCGCCCGAGATCGGGAAGGGCGCGCGCTCGCGCAGCTCCGCGTACCGCTCGATGAGGGTCCAGGGCAGGGGTTCCTCGAACCAGCCGGGCTCGTAGGGGGCGAGCGCGTCGACGAGTTGCCGCGCGGTCCCGGTGCCGAAGCGGGCGTGACCCTCGACGAAGAGGTCCACGTCGGGGCCCACGGCCTCGCGCACCGCCGCGACGAGGTCGACGCTGCGGCGCAGTTCGGCCTTCTCCAGGTGGTGGAGCCCGGCGCCGAAGGGGTCGAACTTGAGCGCCGTGTACCCGCGTGCGACGGTCTCCTTGGCCTTCGCCGCGAAGATCTCGGGCTCGCGCTCGCCGGTGTACCAGCCGTTGGCGTAGACGCGGACGCGGTCGCGGGTCGCGCCGCCGGTGAGGCGGTAGACGGGGACGCCGAGCGCCTTGCCCATGAGGTCGTGCAGGGCCTGGTCGACGCCCGAGACGACGATGCCGCCGACGTCGCCGCCGCGCAGGAAGTCGCCCTGGTACATGCGCAGCCAGATCTCCTCGGTGTCGAAGGGATCGGCGCCGACGAGGTGGCGGTGGCCCATCGCCTCGGTGAGGGCGCAGGTCTCGCGGGGGCGGTAGGGGTGGGTGATCTCGCCGACTCCGGTGAGGCCCTCGTCGGTGTGGAGGCGGACGTAGGCGAAGTCGCGCCAGGCGGTGCCGAGCATCAGGGTCTCGACGCGGGTGATGCGCCCGGCGGGCCCGGCGGGCCGGGTGGTGTTGACGGTGAGCATCAGCGCTGCGCTCCGCCCATGGTCGAGGTGTGGGTGAGGTCGGTGGGGGTGCCTTCGGCGAGCACGGTGCGCACGGCCTTCCCGGTCGCTTCGAGGAGCCGGTCGATGTCGTCGTCGGTGTGCGCGTAGGAGACGTGGCTGCGCTTGAGGTTGAGCGGCAGCTCGAAGATCCCGTGGTCGGTGAGGGCGCGGCGCACCCCGATGAAGCGCGCGGCGTCGTTGGCGAGGAGGTCGTCGTAGGTGAGCGGGGCGGGGCCGTCCATGAAGTACGTGACGAAGACGGAGCCGAAGCCGGTGACGACGGCCGGGACGTCCAGCTCGCGGTAGAGGGCGGTGAGCCCGTCGCGGGTGCGGGCGCCGAGGCGGTAGATGTGCTCGTGGACGGGTTCCTCGCGCAGTTTGCGCAGCGTGGCGAGGGCGGCGGCGACGACCTGGGGGTGGCCGTTGTACGTACCGGCGAAGAAGGCGGGGCCGCCGGGGCGGGTGCTGAAGAGGTCCATGAGGTCGGCCCGGCCGCCGAGCGCGCCGATGGGGGCGCCGTTGGCGATGGCCTTGCCGAGGGTAGTGAGATCGGGAGTGATGCCGCAGATCTCCTGGTAGCCGCCGAGGCCGTGCCGGAAGCCGGTGATGACCTCGTCGAAGACGAGGACCGTGCCGGCCTTCGTGCACTCCTCGCGCAGGGTGCGCAGGAAGGTGTCGGTGGGCAGGAGGGCGCCGACGTTGTGCGGGACGGGTTCGAGGATGACGGCGGCGATGTCCTGGCCGTGCTCGGCGAAGACGCGGCGCACCGCCTCCGGGTCGTTGAAGGGCAGGACGAGCGTCGCGTCGAGGACGGGCGCGAGGATGCCGGTCGACGTCGGGTCCTTCGTGCCCACCCGCTCCGGTGCGGAGATGACGTTGAGGCTCACGGCGTCGTGCCAGCCGTGGTAGCAGCCCTGGAACTTGACGACGAGGTCGCGCCCGGTGGCGGCGCGGGCCACGCGCAGGGCGTGGAAGGTGGCCTCGCTGCCGGTGCTGGTGAGGAGGACCTTCTCCAGGGAGGGGACGAGCGCGGTGAGTTCCTCGGCGAGGGCGACCTCGGCCTCGGTGACGCCGACGCCGGCGAGGGCGAGGGTGGTGCCGGCCTCGGCGGTCGCCGCCGCGACGTCGGGGTCGTTGTGGCCGAGTACGGCGGGCCCGAAGGCCGCGTGGTAGTCGGTGAACTCCCGGCCGTGCTGGTCCCAGAAGCGCGAGCCCTGGGTCCGGGCGATCACCAGCTCGGTGAAGCCGGGGATGCTGCGCTGGCCGCTGTTGACACCCCCGGGGATGACCCGGCGGGCGCGTTCGGCGAGCGTCATGTGGGGTGCTCCTTGCGTCGAGTGCTGTCGGCCGGAGGCCCGCTCTGCTCAGCGGGATTCCGGTGCCATCCGCCGCATTCGTCGCGATTGCTGTGCCGTGGTGAGGCCCGGTGCTGGTGCGCGGGCTTCATTTTTCAGAACAGTGTTCTGTTATTTGGAACAGCGCGCTCAGCGTAGAGCGGCCTGATTCCGGCGTCAAGAGGCGTTCTGCGGACAGGGCATCAGGTAAGCACTATCGTGTTCTGCTATGCAGAACAGTCAGCAGAAGAGTCAGGGTGAGGCGGCGGTACCGGCCGAAGCGGCGAAGTACTGGGTGAAGACCGTGGGGCGCGGCGCGGAGATCCTGGAGGCCCTGGCCGCCGGGGGCCCCGGGCGGGGGCTGAGCGTCACGGAGGTCGGCAAGGCGTGCGGGATCTCCAAGAGCGCGGCCTTCGGCATCCTCCAGACGCTGCGGCACTACGGGATGGTCGCCGACGAGGGCGAGGGGATGAACCGCCGCTACCGGCTCGGGATGACGCTCGCGCGGCTCGGGGACCGGGCCAGGGCGCAGGTCTCGCTGCGGGACGTGGCGCGCCCGGTGCTCGCGCGGCTCTCCGGGACGACGGGGATGGCGGCGCGGGTCGCGGTGCCCGAGGCGGGGCAGGCGGTCGTGATCGACCAGGTGGACCGGGCCGTGGGGCCCGGGCTCGACCTGCGCATGGGCACGCGCGAGCTGCCGCACTGCTCGGGGCTCGGCAAGGCGTTGCTCGCCGCGCTGCCCGAGGACGAGGCGCGGGCGCTGCTCGCCGCGAGCGGGCTCCCGCGCAGGACCTCACGCACCATCACCGACGAGCCGACCCTCCTCGCGCACCTGCGCGACGTCCGGGCCACGGGGTACGCGCTGGACGACGAGGAGGACGCGGAGGGGATCTTCTGCATCGGGAGTGTGCTGCGCGACCACCGCGGGGAGCCGGCCGGGGCGATCAGCGTCACGGGGCTCAAACTGGACCTGCCGAGCTGGCGGTTCCAGGAGCTGGGACGGCAAGTACGGGACGCGGCCGGGGAGATCAGCGGAGCGCTCGGGTACGTGGGGGAAGCGGGCGAGCGGTAGGGGCCCGGGTACGTGGGGGAGGTGGCCGGGCGGTGAAGACCCGGGGGCCCGGGCACGGCGCGGAGGCGGCCCGCCGGGAGGGGCGGGCGGGCGTGAGGGGTTGACCTCGCTCGCCGGGGGTGCTTAGGTACCGGCAATCCGGAGGGCCAGTGCCCGATCCGGGCCGTGACCGGTTTCCCCCTCGGGCTGCTCTCCCGGGGTCACGGCGCGGGGCCGAGCGCCCCGCTGCCCCTCCTCGCCATCCGCCCCCGCTCGTACGGGCCCGCAACGGCCGTCGTGCGACCGGTAGTTCGCCGCGGGAATGCGCCACCTCACCAGCCGGTCCACCACCCGAGGTTGAGTCCCCCGTGAGCACTGCGTCCCGTCCTCCCTTTCCCGCACCACTGCCCGAGCCCGAGACCGGGGCCGGAGCCGAGGCCCCCGGGCCCGGCACGGCCCGCCGCAGGCAACTCCTGCGCGCGGGCGGCCTCGGCGGTCTCCTGCTCGCCGCGACCGCGGCCGGCACCGCCACCGCCTCCGCCGCGCCCGCCAAGGGCGCCCCCGCGTTCCGTACCGTCACCGACGTCAAGGCCCTGCGGGACCTGTCGGCGCACGCCCTCTCCCCCGGCGAGACCGTCCTCGTCACCGGCTACCGCACGCCGGGCGACGGCGGCGGGATGCTCGTGCGCTGGGACGTGAAGTCCGGCGCCGATGACAACGGCGGCACCGTCCTCGCCCCCAAGGGCGCGGGCAAGAAGGGCCGTTGGCTGCGCGTGCACGACGGCGTGATCGACCTGCGTTCCTTCGGCCTCTTCGGTACGGGCACGCCCGCCGACGCCGCGCTCGACGCGCTCGTCGACGACCCGGCCGTGCACCGCGTCGAGGCGCACACCGATGTGAACTTCACCAAGCGGCACACCTTCGGCCGCTCGGGCATCGAACTCGACTTCGGCGGCCACCGCGTCACCACGACCGGCATCGAGCCGAACGCCAACGACAACCCCTTCGGCGCCGTCCTCTACTTCAGGGGCACGCGCACGGACACGACCGTCACGGCGAAGCTCTCGGCCGCCATGCCCGACCTCGCCGATGTCTTCGAGGTGCCCGACGCGGGCGCCTTCGCGGTCGGCGAGTGGTGGGCCGTCGAGATCGACGCGAAGCCCGGCGGCGGGCAGTACGAGAAGGAGGTGCAGCGCCTCGTCCAGGTGACGCAGCGGGTCGACACCACGCACATCCGCGTCAACTACAAGATCGGCTGGGACCTCGCCGCGGGCCGCGTCTTCCAGTGGAGGAAGGTCGAGCCCGTGACGCGCAGCCACGTGCGGAACATGGTCTTCGAAGGAGTCCCCGACGCCGACCAGCTCTCCGGCTCGCACCCCGTCGCCTACGAGTACGCGGTCTCCTGCGACGTCTCCGGCATCGACGCGACCGGCACCTTCTGGCCCGTCGTGATGCGCCGCTGGTGCACGTACTTCCACACCTACCAGTGCCAGTTGAAGAACCCGTCCTCCGTAACGTGGGGCGGCGCCGGCTACCTCACCCAGCAGATCTACTGCCTGTACGGGCACGTCGAGGACTGCCACACGGCCAACGCCCGGCACCTCAACGACTGGACCGCCTCCGCGTACGGCTACGTGACCAACTGCCACGGCGACGGCGACGACCAGGGCCCCTTCGTCACGCACGGGCAGTTCGAGCACGACCTCGTCTACACCGGCAACTCCGGGCTCATGACCTTCGCCAACTCGGGGACGGCCTGGGGCGGTGCCGCGAAGCGCGTCAGCGTCACGCGGCACGTGTGCTCGTGGTTCGTGGCGCGCGTCGCCGTGACCGACCTGACGCTGGAGGACATGCGCGTCATCGGGAACGCGCAGTCCGGCTCCGGAATGATCTGGATCAACGCGGACGGCGCCCAGTTGCGCGGCTGCACCGCGTCCGGGCCACTCGTGATCACGCAGACCTCGACGCGTTCGACGCGTCCCACCGTCGTCGCCGACTCCGCCTTCGCACTGGGCAAGGGCGCCGAGGTGACCGCGGCGAACGTGAGCGCGGCCGTGCACCTGGAACGGGTCGCGCTCGACGGGCTCGACGGCGCCTCCTTCAAGGGCACCGGCCCACTCGTGCTCCAGGACTGCTCCTTCACCGGCAAGGCCGACGCGGCGCCCAGCACCTTCGCGCACTCCTCCGTGACCGTGCGCGGAGGCCGCCACCAGGACACCGGCCTCGTCCTGAACGGCGCGAAGGACCAGGAGGTCGTGGTCGAAGGCGGCGCGGTGCTCGCCGGCACCAACGCGACCGGCGCGCTGCTCTCCCGTACCGGCGACAAGGACCGGACCGTGCGGTGGCGGCTCGGCGCCTGCACGAGCGAACCCGCGGGCGACACCGCGCACGTGCGGCTCGCCGAGGGCGCCAACGAGTACCTCGCCCAGGGCGCGGTGCTGCGCGGCGGCAGCCTCGACCTCGCCGAAGCGGCCTTCGCCAAGGGCTGGCTCCTGCACAGCGGGTGCGTCGAGGACGGCACGACCCGCACCCGGCTGCCCGCCGAGGGCGACCGCGTCCGGCACGAGGACGGGAACCTGCTGCTCGGCTGACCGGCCCGGGTCACCGGCCCGGCGGGCGCCGCCCCCATACCCGTACGCACGACCCCGTGCCCGTACCCCCCGCCGGGCCCGTGCGCCCGCACCCTCCCCGCACCACCCCGTACCGCGAGGACACCTCACCATGACTGCTCCACTCCGCAGGGCCAAAGGGCCCGTGCGTATCGCGCTCGCCGGCGCGGGCAACCGCGGCCTGACGTACACCGACTGGATCAACGCGCACCCCGGACGAGCGGTGCTCACCGCCGTCGCCGATCCGCTGCCCGCCGCGCGGGCCCGCGCGGCGGCGGGCGCGGCGGG
>NZ_JAAGLR010000725.1 GCF_010548245.1 Streptomyces sp. SID11385 | reverse complement strand
CACGGCGAGGGGACGGGGCTCGGTCTCGCCATCGTGGCCGCCGTCGCCGGGGCGCACGGCGGCACCGCGGCGTGCACGGCCGCGCCCGGTGGGGGCGCCCTGGTCACGGTGACGCTGCCCGCCGCGCGGTGAGCGGGGCAGCCGGACGGGTCAGCGGGGCCGGTTCACAGGAAGGCGAGCGTCTTGTCGTAGCCGTCGAGCACCGCGCCCGGATCGGTGCCGAGCACCTCGCGCAGCAGTGTCGCGTAGACGGCGCGGAAGTCGGTCGTCGTGCGCAGGTCGTCGTCCGTGAGGTCGTCGAGCGCGGGCTGTTCGCCGTGGAAGCCGCCGCGGACGGGTTCGCCGAGGACGAAGAGCGGTCCGGCCGTGCCGTGGTCGGTGCCCTGGTTCGCGTTGGCCTTCGGGCGGCGGCCGAACTCGGAGTAGACGGCGACGACGACCTTGCGGCCCGCCGCGGTGCGGCGCACGCGGGTCAGGAAGCCGCCGAGGTCGCGGTCGAGCCCCGCGAGCAGCCGGGACTGCGTGCTCTTCTCGTTGGCGTGCGTGTCGAAGCCGCCGAGGCTCACGCTGTACGCGCGCGTCGAGACGCCGGCCTCGATCGCGCGGGCGACGACGTCGAGTTGTGCCCCGAGCGCGCTCTCGGCCCCGGCGGAGCCACCCTCATTCCCCTCGGTGCTGTCGTGCTCGTCGCCCTCGTCGGGCGTGTCGTCGCCTTTCGCGTCGAAGGACCGGGACACCTGGCGCAGGTCCGCGAGCGAGGTGGCGGCCCTGCGCAGCAGCGGGTGGGCGTCCTCGTCGGTACGGGAGAGTTCCGCGCACGTGCGCTGCCACGCGTCCGGCAGCGGCTTGCCCCCGAGGCGCACCGCGGCGCCCGCCGTCTTCGTCCCCGCCATGAGCGGGGGGAGCGTCGCGCCGACGGAGACGCCCTTGAGCGGGTCGCCGTCCCCCGCGTGGTCCAGCCAGCGGCCGAGCCAGCCGGAGGGGACCGGGCCCGCCGGTGAGGCGGTCTGCCAAATGGCCATCGAGCGGAAGTGACTGTGGTCGGGCTCGGGGTAGGAGACGCCGCGCACGACGGCCAGGTGCTTGTCGTCCCAGAGCTTCTTGAGGTTCTTCAGGCCGGGGTTGAGGCCGAGGCCCTCGCCGAGCGGCAGCACCTCGTCCTCGGCGTAGGCGAGGTCGCCGCGCAGGTCCTGGTAGTGCGGGTCGGCGGCGGGGACCAGAGTGTTGAGGCCGTCGTTGCCTCCGTAGAGCGTGACGAGCACGAGGGTGGACGCCTCGCCGTCCGGGGCGCCGGAGCCGGTGGCGAGGAGTTCATCCACGCCCCAGGCGCCCGCCCCCGCGGCGAGCGCCGCGCCGGCTGTCACGCCGCTCGTGACGAGGAACTTGCGTCGGGTCCAGGTGTCCACGGGAGTTGCCTTTCGGTGCGGTGACGGCGGCGGTCGTCGCGGTGAGCGGCCGTCGTCGCGGTGCGCGCGGCGGTGACCGCGGCGGTGCGCACGGTGGTCTCGCGCGGTGGTCTCGCGCGGTCCGCTCAGCGCAGGACGAGGTGTTCGGGGGCGGTCAGGGCGATGGCGGTGACCCGCATCGGGTCGCGGGCCGCGGCGGTGAGCACCCCGCGCGTCGCGGCGCCCCACTCCCCCACGCCGAGGGTGCGGGCGAGCAGTTCGGGACGGTCCTTGGCGGCCGTCCTCTCGATCTCGCCCAGGTCGGCCCGGCCGACGAGCGTCCGCGCGAAGCCGATCCTGGCCTGGGCGGCGGAGGTCGTCAGCCAGGCGGCACCCGCGGGCCAGCCGCCGACGCTGTCCGGGGCGAAGGGCACCTGCCCGAGGCCGGTGAGGGTGTGGAGCAGGAGTTGCGCACGCTGCTTCTCCGGCAGGTCCCGGGGCCGGACCCCCAGCGCGCGCAGGCTGCCCACCACGTACTCCACGGGCTGCTTCACGAGGACGTTGGCGGGATCGGCGAACGCCGCGTCGGTGAAGAGCGCGCGGAACAGGGCGGTGGTGTCGCGCTCCGCGCCGTACGCCTTGACCAGCCGGGCGAGAGCACTCCTGGAGGGCTTGTTCTCGTTGCTGACGAGCGCGCCCCACATGCGCCCGGCGACGTGGGCGTGCGAGGCGGGCAGCGCCACGAGGTGATCGACGAGGGACCGCGCGGTGAAGTCGGCCGTCTTCCCGACGACCGTCTCGGGCCCCTTCGCGTGGCGGGCGGCGCGGAACACCGGTTTCCACGGGTTCGCGTGGCGGTCGAGCGTCCAGCCGGTGAGCGCCGCCGCGGCCTGCCGGACGTCGGTCTCGCTGTAGTTGCCGACGCCGAGCACGAAGAGTTCCATGAACTCACGGCCCAGGTTCTCGTTGGGCGCCTTCGCGGTGCTGCCGTCCGCGTCGAGCCACACCATGAGGGCGGGATCGACGACCATGGCGCGCGCGAGGGTGCGGAAGTCGCCGCCGCCGAGCCGGCGCAAGGTCTCGTTCTGCTGGAGCATCGCCGCACCGGATTTGACCTTCTTGACCGAGGTCGCCCAGTGGTTGTGCCACAACAGGGTGCGCTTCTCGGTCCACGGCCGTTCGGTGGCGACCATCCGCTCCAGCCACCACAGCGTCAGTTCCTCGCGCTGCTCGCGCAGCACCTCGCGGTAGTGCTTGCGCACGGGGTCCTTGTGCGGGTCGGTGCCCTGCGTGTCCTGGGGGGAGGGCGAAGCGCTGGGGGCCGCGGCCGGGGATTCCTTCTCCTTCTTCCGCTTCTTCGCGCCCTCGCCCTTCTTCTTCCGCCGCGCCGCCTCGCTGTTGCGCGGGGGCAGCGGCCCGAAGTGCGGCGCGGGGACGGCCCCCTGATCGTCCCCCGCGTCCCGCTCGCCGAGCAACCGGTCGAGTGTCGCGTCGAAGCCCGCCTTCTCCGCGGCGTCCACCGCGTCACCGCCCGCGTCGAAGCCCGCGCGTTGCAGCAGCCGCGTCAGGTGCGCCCTGGAGTCGAGTGTCGGTGCCATGAGGACGAGGTTGCCCGGGCCACGTCCCGGAGGGGTCGGCGGACGGTGGGAAAACGGTGGGAATGCGGGCGCGGTGTGCGCTTGACCGTGCGAAGCGGACCGGTTCCGCCCGCTGCCCCGCCCACGGTGCGGGAGTCTCACGCACCGAGGGCGGGGCAGGGAACCGGTGGCGCGCCAGGGTCCGGCGCGCCTCCTCACACGAAGGCGCTCAGGCCCGTCGCCGCGCGGCCCACGATGAGCGAGTTCATCTCGCGCGTGCCCTCGTACGAGTACAGCGCCTCCGCGTCGGCGAAGAAGCGGGCCGCGCCGTGGTCGAGGAGGATGCCGTTGCCGCCCAGGACCTCGCGGGCGCGGGCGACGGTCTCGCGCATCCGGGTGGTGCAGAACATCTTCGCCAACGCGGCCTGTGCGTCGCTCAGTTCGTCCTTCTCCTCCAGCGCGGCGAGCCGCACGGCGAGGGTCTGGCAGGCGGTGATGTCGGCGAGCATCCGGGCGAGGAGGTCCTGCACGAGCTGGAAGGAGCCGATGGGGCGGCCGAACTGCTCGCGCTCCACCGCGTACGCGCGCGCCGCCTCGTACGCGCCGAGCGCGCAGCCCGTCGCGGTCCAGGCCACGGCCGCGCGCGTCACGCGCAGGACCCGGTTCGTGTCGGCGAAGGACTCCGCGCGCTGGAGCCGGTCGGCCTCGGGGACGCGGACCCCGTCGAGGACGAGGTGGGCGTTCTGCACGCCGCGCAGCGCGATCTTGTGCGGGATGACCTCGGCGCTCAGCCCCTGGGCACCGTGCTCCACGACGAAGCCCTTGACCTGGTCGTCGGCCACGTCCCGCGCCCAGACGACGAGGAGGTCGGCGAAGGAGCCGTTGCCGATCCACTTCTTCTCGCCGTCGAGCACCCACGTGTCGCCCTCGCGGCGCGCGGTCGTGGTGAGCCCGGCGGCGGTGCCCGAGCCGACGAGGGGTTCGGTGAGCGCGAAGGCGCCGAGCTTCTCCCAGCGGGTCATCGCGGGCAGCCAGCGGGCCCGCTGCTCCGGCGAGCCGCAGGCCCGTACCGAGCCCATCGCCAGCTCGGCGTGCACCCCGAAGAACGTGGCGAACGACGGGTCGACACGCGCCATCTCCATGCCGAGCAGGCCCCGGAAGAGGCTGCTGCGGGCCGGTACGCCCTCGTCGTCGCCCTCCTCGCCGGTGATCCCCAGCTCCGCGATGTGCCCGCGCAGGCTGACCGGGCTGCGCCCCGCCTCCCACAGCTCGTTGGCGTGCGGCGCGACCTCGGCGCGCAGGAACTCGCGTACGTGCTCCAGGAGTTTGCGTTCCTCGCCGTCCAGCAGGGCCACGACCCCGAAGAAATCACCCTCGACCGCGCCCGCTTCGCTCCCGTGCCGCCGCTCCGCCATGGTCCGCACCGCCTTCGTCCCGCCGTGCCGCCGTACGGCACGGACTTGCTCATTGCCGGCTTGATCGTTACTGGCGGGTACCCCGTGGAGGGCGGGAGCAGTCGTGGCCGTCCGCCGGGCCACCTGAATGCCGGGGCCCGCACCCTCAATGCCCCGCGAGCACCTTCACCCCGGCCACGAAGACGCCGATCACCGCGTAGAGCACGGCCGAGAACACGGCCCGGGGAACGCCTCGCCCGGCGCGCCGCCCGCCCGCGTACCCCCACGCCGCGAGCCCCGCGACCTCGCTGCCGACCGAGATCCACAGGGCGGTGTCCAACTCCATGGCGCCGAGCGCCGAGAGCGCGGTCAGGAGGAGGGGTCCGGCGGCGGAGGTGAGCAGGGGGCTGCTCGTGTAGAGGGCGTGGCGCACCGCATGGGAGCCGAGCTCGCGGGAGTGCGCGACAGGGTGCGACTGGAGGTCGGCGACGAGGGTCGCGAGCCACAGCCCGAGCGCGGTCGCGGCGACGGCCACGGCGACCCCCTCGTGACTGGGGTGCGCGCTCTGCCCGTACCCGACGAGGACGGCGAGCAGGCTGAGCGAGGCATAAATGCGCTCCTTGACGCGCTCGCCGAGGACCTCGGGGCGGGAGAGCGGGTCGGGGTCGCGGGTACTGCCGGCGGGTGCCCGGAGGGCGTCACCGGGGTGCGGTTCGGGGGACACGGGGGCACTTTAGGAGGGTTCCGGCTGAAAACGCCCGAATCCGCGTGGTTCCCGGGCGGATTCCCCGCCGCCGGGACGGCGGAGGCGGGGTCGGCCGGTCGTCGGGCGGCCCGCCGTTCGACGGCCGGCGTCACGCGGCCCGGCGCTCCCCCACGGCCCCGGGGTCCCGCT
>NZ_JAAGLR010000698.1 GCF_010548245.1 Streptomyces sp. SID11385 | reverse complement strand
CCGGGCGGCGGGCCGCGCGCCCGCGCGTGCCTGGTCCGGGCGGCCCGCGGCCGACTGGGGTGTGCAGGCGGGGGACATCGGGGAGTCCTCGGGCGTGATCTGGGTCCGTAGCGACCGCCCCGCCGTGATGACCGTCGAGACCGCGGCGACCGAGTCCTTCCGCGGCGCCCGTCGCCGGCGCGGCCCGCTCCTGACCCCCGGCACCGACTTCACCGGCACCACGACCCTGCACGGACTGCCGCCCGGCGAGCAGATCCACTACCGCGTCACGCTCACCGACCCCGACGATCCCCGCCGCGCCTCGCGGCCCCTCACCGGCACCTTCCGCACCGTCCCCACCCGCCGCTCGGCGGGCGTGCGCTTCCTGTGGTCGGGGGACATCGCCGGCCAGGGCTGGGGCATCAACCCCGACCGGGGCGGCTGGCGCGTGTACGAGGAGATGGCGCGCCTGGACCCGGACTTCTTCCTGTGCAGCGGCGACACGATCTACGCGGACGGGCCGATCCAGCCGAGCGTGACGCTCCCGGACGGCACGGTGTGGCGCAACCTCACCACCGAGGCGAAGTCCTCCGTCGCGCAGAGCCTCGACGAGTACCGGGGCGCCTTCCGCTACAACCTCCTCGACGCGCACCTGCGCCGCTTCAACGCGCAGGTCCCGCAGATCACGCAGTGGGACGACCACGAGGTGCGCAACAACTGGTACCCCGGCCAGATCCTCGACGACCCGCTCTACACCGAGAAGCGGATCGACGTCCTCGCCGCCCGCGCCCGCCGCGCCTTCTCCGAGTACTTCCCGCTCAGCACGCTCGCGCCGGGCGACCCCGACGGACGCGTCTACCGGGTCCTGCGCCACGGCCCGCTGCTCGACGTCTTCGTCCTCGACATGCGCACCTACCGCGACCCCAACTCCCGCAACCGCCAGGTCGACGACCCGCGGGGCATCCTCGGGGCACACCAGCTGAACTGGCTCAAGCGCGAGTTGTCGCGCTCCCGGGCCGTGTGGAAGGTCATCGCGGCGGACATGCCGCTCGGCCTCGTCGTCGCGGACGGCGCCACGAACTTCGAGGCCGTGGCCCAGGGCGACCCCGGCGCCCCGCTCGGCCGCGAACTCCAGATCGCCGAACTCCTGCGCCACATCAAGCACGCCCGCGTCACGGGCACGCTGTGGCTCACGGCGGACGTGCACTACACCGCGGCGCAGCACTACGCGCCCGAGCGGGCCGCCTTCCAGGACTTCGCGCCGTTCTGGGAGTTCGTCTCGGGGCCGCTCTCGGCGGGCGGTTTCCCGAGCGTCCCGCTCGACGGCACCTTCGGCCCCCGGCAGACCTTCCTCAAGGCGCCCACGCGCGCCAACGTCTCCCCGGCCGAACTCCCGCCCAACTACGGCGAGGTGAGCATCGACGGGCACTCGGGGGAACTGACGGTCCGGCTCCGCGAGGAGGGCGGCCGGGTGCTGTATTCGCAGGTGCTCAGGCCGGGGCTCGTCGGCCAGTAGAGGGAGGGCGGGGCCCGGTGCGTGCCGTCACCCACGCACCGGGCCCCGGCCCGCCTCACCCGCGTACCGCCGCGCGGGTCACGGCTTCAGGACCAGCCGCACCGGCGCCGGGCCGCCCGTCTTGTGCAGGAGGCGGCCGACGGCCTGCGGGGCCTCGCTCAGGGGCAGGACCTCGCTGATCGAGCGGGCGAAGTCGAGGCGGCCGAGCGCGGCGAGCCGCACGAGCTGGTCGACGTGGGCGTCCGAGGAGCCGTAGTGGCCGAGGATCTGCTGCTGGAAGTAGCTGAAGGCGGTGCCGTCCGGGATCGTCAGGGGCTTGTTGGTGAGGCCGACGAGGACGAGACGGCCGCCCGGCGCGAGGCACGTGATGGCCTGCTCGCGCACGGCGGCGACCCCCGCGAAGTCGAAGGCGGCGGCGAGACCGGCGCCGCGCGTCGCGGTGCGGACCTTCTGCCGCAGCTCCGGGTCGGCCGCGTCGAGCGCCAGGTCCGCGCCGAAGGCGAGCGCCCGCTCGCGGGCCTCGGGGGAGGGGTCGACGGCGACGACGGGGGCCGCGCCGATCGCGCGCAGGAGCTGCACGCCGTGCGCGCCGAGGCCGCCGACGCCCCACACGCCCACCGGCTGGGCGGGACGCACGTCGCCGGTCGTCGTGATCGCGGCCCACGGGGTGGAGACCGCGTCGGGGATGATCGCCGCCTGTTCGAAGGAGACGTTGTCCGGGATCGCGAGCAGCGTCCCGGCGGTGGCCACCGCGTACTCGGCCCAGCCGCCGTCGTAGTCGACCCCGCGCGTCCACACGGCGCCGTCCCGGTGCTCGCCGGCCTGGAGCAGCACGCGCTGCCCGGGCTCCCAGCCGCTCACGCCCGCCCCGAGCTTCGCGACGGTCCCGGACACCTCGTGCCCGAGCGTGACCTCGTCGCCCGGGAGGTAGAGCGGCGTGAGCGTGCCGTCGACGAGGTGCGCGTCCGAGAGGCAGACCCCCGCGGCCTCGACCTTGACGAGCACCTCACCCGCGGCGGGCTCCGGGGTGGGCACCTCCTTGACGGCGAAGGTGCGGGAGGGGATGTGAAGTCGTCCGGCGAGCATGCCGATCACCTGTCCTGACGTGCGTGAAGTGGGTAAAAGGTTAGGAACGCGGTACGGCGTCGAGCGCGGCCAGTGCCCCGGCGAGCGCGCCGACGGCGCTCTCGACCAGCGGGTTCCGCAGCTCCTCCGGGCCGCCGGCCTCCCACCAGCGCAGGCAGGCGTTGTCGACGTAGGCGAGGTAGCCGTCCACGACGAGGCGCACGGCCGCGTCTCCGGTGTCGAGGCCGAGGCGCGTGGTCACGCGTTCGTGGAAGACGGCCCTGCCCCGGTCGCGCTCGGCGAGCGCTTCGGGCGGTACGGAGCCGGGGGCGCGCAGGAGCGTGGCCCAGCCGTTGGCGCCCTCGGCGATGAAACCGAGGTAGACCCGCAGGCTCGCGCGCAGCCGGTCCCAGCCGTCCGTGTCCGGGCCGGGGTCCGCGTCGCACGCCGCGTCCCGCGCGAGCAGTTCGCGCAGTCCGTCGGTGACCATCGCGGCGTACAGCCCGGACTTGCTGCCGAAGTAGCGGTGCGCGAGCGCTTCCGAGGCCCCGGCGGCGTGCGCGATCTCGGCGACCGAGACCTCGGTGTAAGCCCGGCTGCGGAAGGCCGCGTGGGCCGCTTCGAGGAGGGCGGCCCGGCGTTCGTCGGCACCGAGCCGGCGCCGTACCGGCCGGACGGTACGGTCCGGTCCGGATGGGTGCTCCTTGGCGTTCATAAGGCCACCGTACCGCTTAGTGAGGCGGACTCAATAAGCGTCGGGTGTGACCCGGCTCTCCTACCGCGCCGCCCGGAACGCCTCGCCCGCTTCCGTCCAGGAGCCGTCCGGGTGGTAGAGCCCCGTGTTCGTCTCCCCGGCGGCGGAGGGGAGCCCGAACCAGGCGTAGCGCTGGAGCCAGGGCAGGGTGTCGAGCATCTTCGTCGCGGCGGTGAGGAACGCCGCCTGGTCGGCGGCGGAGGGGAAACGGACGCCCTGCGAGAAGTCCGTGAGCGCGAACTCGGTGAGCCACACCGGCTTTCCGTACCTGCGGTGCACCGCCTCCAGGTACGTCCTGAGCTGCTGGACCGCCTCCTGGGTACGGAAGTCGCCCCCGTACCAGTGCACCGCGACGAAGTCGACGCGGTAGCCGCGCTCCCGTGCCCCCGCCATGAACCGGTCGAGCCAGCCCCCGGGCGTGTCCCCGCCGTAGGCGACGGCCGGGCTGCCGAGGATCTTGCCGTGGGCCATGAGCCTGGGCCACAGGTCGAGGGCCCGTTCGACGGACAGGTTCGCCTGGCTACCCATGTCCGGCTCGTTGAAGCCGAGCAGGTACGGGCCGTTCGCGCCCGCCGTCGCGAGGGTCGCGTCGTCCGTGTTTCTCTCGCCCCAGATCATCGGGACGAAGCCGGGCGCGCCCGAGTCCACGATCCCGCGCGGGCTCGCCGACCACGTGTAGTACCAGCGCGCCCCCGAGGCGGCGAGCCCCCGTTCGTCGCCGGGCGCGTCCCACACCCCGACCCCCTTGCGCGCCGAGGCGACGACGGCGGTCTCGGGGGCGCGGGACGGCAGGGCCCGCTGCGCGGGGGCGGGGCTCTTCTTCGCGGGGGTGCGGGGCGAGGGCGTGGGTTTCGCCGAGGGGGTGGGGGTGGGGGTGGGGCTCGGTGAAGTCGTCGACGGTACGGGGGTGTCGGGCGCGGAGCGCGGCGCGGTGGCCGCGCGGACCGACTCGCCGGCGGGTTCCGGGCCGCCGCTCAGGAGGAAGGGCGTCGCGACGGCGGC
>NZ_JAAGLR010000662.1 GCF_010548245.1 Streptomyces sp. SID11385 | reverse complement strand
TGCTGCCCTCGGCCGAGGGGCGGGGCCCGCTGCGCCAGGGGCACGAGGCGGGCGAGCCCCGGCACGCGCTGGCCCGTCGGCTGCGCGCATGGGGCAGCGCGCTCAACGACCGCGCGGTGAAGCGCGCGAACCAGGAGCGGCCGGGGCCGCGGACGAGTTCGTGAGGCGCGCCGCCGCGCCGGTCACCCCGTCAGGGCAGCAAGGTCTCCACCAGCGTCTCCTGGAGGCCGCCGAGCCACAGGTACGCCATGACCATCGGCTTGCGCGGGTCGCTGTCCGGGAGTTCGTAGAGGAGCTCCGTGTCGCCCTCCGCCTTGATGTCCAGGCGGGTGGAGAGGGCGAGGCGGAGGTCGTTGAGGGTGCGCAGCCAGGTCTGGGCGGCGAGGCCCGCGAGCTGGAGGCGGGCGTTGCCGCGGGCGTCGGTGCGCAGGGAGTCGAGGGTGCGGACGACGGCGAGGGCGTCCTCACGCTTGCGGGCGCGCAGGTCGTTCTCGGTGTAGCGGCGGAACTCGGCCGAGGCGGCGTGGAGTTCGGGCCCCTCGTCCTCGCCGGGGCGGGTGTAGGCGTCGGGGAAGAGGCGGCGCAGCACCGGGTCGGAGGGCGGCTTGCTGGGGCCCTCGGCGAAGAGTCCGGCGAGCGGGTCGTCGTCGTCACCGCCGGGGCCCGGGCCGACGAGTTCGAGGAGCTGCACGGCGAGGGAGCGGATGATGCTGGTCTCGACCGTGTCGAGGGTGACCTCGGCGGCGCCGTCCGGGGTGCGTTCGAAGAGGCCGGGCATCAGTCGCGGTCCTGCTGGAGCGTGGCCCACAGTCCGTAGCCGTGCATCGCCTGCACGTCGCGCTCCATCTCCTCGCGGCTGCCGCTGGAGACGACGGCGCGTCCCTTGTTGTGCACGTCGAGCATCAGCTTGGTGGCCTTGTCCTTGGAGTAGCCGAAGTACGACTGGAAGACGTACGTCACGTAGCTCATCAGGTTGACGGGGTCGTTGTGGACGAGCGTGATCCACGGAAGATCCGGCTCCGTCACCGCGAAGGACTCGGCCTCGGCGTCGGGCCGCTCCACCTCCATCGGGGCGGGGGACGCCAGTCGGGCCGCCGGACGGGCGGCACCGCGCCCGGATGCGGGGGCGGCGGGCGAAGGGGCTGGGGAGACGGACGACACACTCACGGGGGCCATGCTGCCACTGTCCGGGGCCCGTCGCACGAACGGCCCCTTCGGCGCCGCGCGGTCACGCCCCGTATCGGCGTGACCCAGCCCACGCCCAGAAATCGTCAGAGTGACGCTAACTGGGGTAGCATCCCCGTATGAACACAGCGGACCTTGGCCTGCCGGTGGACGTCCCGTCGACAGCGCTCTTCACGGATCACTACGAGCTGACGATGCTCCAGGCCGCGCGGGCCAACGGCACGGCCGAGCGGCCCTGCGTCTTCGAGGTCTTCACGCGCCGGCTGCCCGAGGGGCGCAGGTACGGGGTCGTGGCGGGCACCGGGCGCGTGCTCGACGCCGTCGCGAACTTCCGTTTCGACGCGCACCAGATCGAGTACCTGCGCGCCCACCAGGTGGTCGACGAGGACACGCTCGCCTGGCTCGCCGGCTACCGCTTCTCCGGCGACATCTGGGGCTACCCCGAGGGCGAGGTGTACTTCCCGGGCTCCCCCGTGCTGCGCGTCGAGGGCACGTTCGCGGAGTGCGTGCTCCTGGAGACGGTGATCCTCTCGATCCTCAACCACGACTCGGCGATCGCCGCGGCGGCCTCGCGGATGTCCTCGGCCGCCGGGGACCGCCCGCTCATCGAGATGGGCGCCCGCCGCACCCACGAGCTGGCCGCCGTCGCCGCCTCGCGCGCCGCGTGGATCGGCGGTTTCTCCACGACGTCCGACCTCGCCGCCGGGTACCGGTACGGCATCCCGACGACCGGCACGAGCGCGCACGCCTTCACCCTCGTCCACGACGACGAGCGCGCGGCCTTCGAGGCGCAGGTGGCCTCGATGGGCCCGGACACGACGCTGCTCGTCGACACGTACGACGTGGAGAACGCGGTCCGCACGGCGGTCGAGGTCGCGGGGCCCGGGCTGGGCGCCGTACGGATCGACAGCGGCGACCTGCTGCTCGTCGCCCACCGCGTGCGCGACCAGCTCGACGCGCTCGGCGCGCGGGACACGCGCATCGTCGTCACCTCGGACCTGGACGAGTACGCGATCGCCTCGCTCGCCGCCGCGCCCGTGGACGCCTACGGGGTCGGCACGCAGCTCGTCGTGGGCAGCGGCCACCCCACGTGCTCGATGGTCTACAAGCTCGTCGCCCGCGCCCGTTCCACGGAGGCCGACGCGCCCCTGGAGCCGGTCGCGAAGCGCTCGGTGGGGGGCAAGGCATCCGTCGCGGGCCGCAAGTGGGCGGCGCGGCGCAGGGACGCGGCGGGGACCGCCGAGGCCGAGGTCGTCGGGACCGGCGAGGTCCCCGCGGAGCTGCGCGAGAGCCTGCTGCTTGTGCCGCTCGTGACGAAGGGCGAGGTCGTGGGCCGCGAGCCCATGAGCGCGGCCCGCGACCGCCACAAGGCGGCCCTGGAGGGCCTGCCCCTCTCGGCGAAGCAGCTGTCGCGGGGCGAACCGGTGATCCCGACGGAGTACCACCTGGACACGACGGGCTGACAATGGAAGCCCCTCCGGGGGTACCTCCCGGCCGGAGGCCGGGGGAGCTTGAGGAGTGGGGTGTGGGGCAGAGTCCCACCACGGCCCTCCGCAAGAACGCCGAACCGTCCCCGCACGCGTCACCCGCAGAAAGCGAAGGATTCCGCCATGGCAACCGCCTTGATCGTCGTCGACGTCCAGAACGACTTCTGCGAAGGCGGCAGCCTCGCGGTCACCGGCGGAGCGGACGTCGCCGCCGCCGTCACCGAGCTGATCACCCAGGGCAGCGGTTTCGACCACGTCGTCGCGACCCGGGACGCGCACATCAACCCCGGCAACCACTTCTCGCGCAATCCCGACTTCGTCCGCTCCTGGCCGCCGCACTGCGTGCAGGGCACCGAGGGCATCGGCTTCCACCCCAACCTCGCGCCCGCCGTCGCGTCGGGCGCGATCGAGGCGGTCTTCGACAAGGGCGCCTACGAGGCCGCGTACAGCGGTTTCGAGGGCGCGGACGAGAACGGGGCGCCGCTCGCGGACTGGCTGCGGGCGCACGGCGTGGACACCGTGGACGTGGTCGGCCTCGCGACGGACCACTGCGTGCGCGCCACGGCGCTCGACGCGGCGAAGGAGGGCTTCCGCACCCGGGTCCTGCTCGACCTGACGGCGGGGGTCGCGCGCGGGACGACGGACCGGGCGCTGACCGAGCTGCGCGAGGCGGGGGTCGAGCTGAGCGGGAAGCCGGTGGTGGCCTGAGAGGCGGCGGCAGGTTACGGGGGAGACGGCCGGGCCGCCCCAGCCCTGCGCCCTGCGCCCTGCGCCCTGCGCCCTGCGCGAGCATGACAAGCGAGTACGGGTGTCAGGCCGCCCGTTCCCGCAGTTCCGCCCCCAGGGCGCTCTGCGGGCGCAGGAGGGCCGCTATGGGGTGCCACAGCTCGTAGGGGTCGTCCGGGGCCGCGCGCCACAGCAGGCCCTCGGGGTGGTGCAGGACGGCGGTGATCTCGTCGGGCGTGGGGGGCGCGACGTTGCCGCGCAGGTAGACGGCGCGCAGGCCGAGGTTGCGCAGCCGCGTCAGGGCGCGCGAACGGTTCTTCGCGCGGACGAGCACGCGGACGCTGGCGTCGGCGGTACGGGCCGTTCCGGCTCCCGTACGGCCCGCGCCCGTGCACCCCGCGCCCGCGGGTCTGGGCAGGGTCAGGGCGACGATCACATCGCCGCCCGGCAACACGCAGTAACCACTTCCGGTCATCGTTGTCACACCCCCGTAAGACGTCGTGTCAATAAGGACCGCATGGAGGCATCTAAACGCGATCGGCCGCCGCCCGCTAGAGGGCGACGGCCGATCATGCTCTGACCTGCGGTGATTACTTCTTCAGTGTGGCGCGGTCCACGTGCACGGTGATCGTCGAGCCGCTGAGCGGCTGGCTCAGGATCGAGATCGTCGTGTTGGTGTCAGTAACCTTCACGCTCCCGGTGGGGTTCGCCGGGTCGTAGTAGGTGTTGCGGTGGTCGTCGAAGACCGGCACGCCGAGCTTCGCCTTGACCTTGGTGGCGACCCCGTCCTTGTGGAGGGTGAAGCCCGCCGAGGGGTACCACGAGAAGGCGGCGTCGTAGGGCTGGATGCGGTTGCGCATCAGCGTGCCGTCCGCCCACTTCTCGGCCTTCGGGTGGGAGTCCACCGGGAGGATGAGGCCCTCGCCCGGGTGGGCGGTGGTGTTGTTGTCCGCCTGCGAGGTGTCCCACTTCCAGATCACGAGACCCGGGTTGTAGGAGAAGTGCTCGACCCAGTCGGGACGGGTGCTCGGCCAGCCGAAGTTGTACGGGCCGGTCTTGAGCGTCGTGTCGTACGAGACGTACTGGCGGTTCTCGGCGATGTAGTACTGCGCGTAGTCCTTGGTGAAGGACTCGCCGACGCGGCTGAAGCCCTTGGCGGTCCAGCCGTTGTCACCGTTCTCGACGTCGTCGCTCAGCAGCTCCGAGCCGTCCGCGACGATCTTGATGTCGTCGGCGGTGAAGCCCTTCTTCGCCAGGCCGCCGTCCGTGAGGTAGCGGAAGCGGATGTCGATCTTCTTGCCCGCGTAGGCGTCGAGCGGGTACGAGAGGTCCTGGTACGCGTCGGACGGGCCGGTGAGCGCGGGCTTGTCGCTGCCGTCGCGCGGGAGGGCCTTGCCGTTCGCGGTGCCGTCCAGCGGCTCCCAGTTCGCGCCGCCGTCGGTGCTGGCCTCGGCGTACAGGAAGTCGTACTCGGCCTCGATGTCCCACCACGCCTTGAGGTCCAGGGAGGCGGAGGACTTGCCGGTGAGGTCGACCGAGCGGGTCAGCGTGTTGTTCAGGTTGTCGCCGCTGCCGGACCACCACTGGTTCGCGCCGCTCGCGGGCTTGACGATGGTCGTGGTCACCTCCTTGTCGGGGAGGTTGACGACGAGACCCTGCTTGTCCTTCGTGTTGTACTCGGCGACGCCCAGCTTGGTCGTCGAGCTCTTCGAGGCGTTCGCGGTGCCGTAGTTGAGCCAGCCGAGCTGGAGCTTGTCCCAGGCGTTCATGTCGCCGGGCAGGTCACCGATCGCGTTCTTGCCGCGGCCGAGCCAGGAACCGGACGACATGAGCGACCAGTACGCCACGGAGTTGTCGCCCGTGTTCGTCGTGTCGTAGAGGTCGGGCAGGCCCAGGTCGTGGCCGTACTCGTGCGCGAAGACGCCGAGGCCGCCGTTCTCGGGCTGCATCGTGTAGTCGCCGACCCAGATGCCGGTGTCACCGATCTGCGTGCCGCCGGCCTTGTTCTCGGCCGGGCCCGTGCGCCCCTGGTCGGTGCCGTACGCGTACCAGCGGTGCGCCCAGAGCGCGTCCTCGCCCTGGACGCCGCCGCCCGCGGACTCGTCCTCACCGGCGTGGACGATCTGGAAGTGGTCGATGTAGCCGTCCGGCTCGTTGAAGTCGCCGTCGCCGTCGTAGTCGTAGCGGTCCCACTGGTCGAACTGCGCCAGGTCCGCCTTGATGTCGGCCGCGGACTTGCCGGCCGCCTTCTCGTCGGAGACCCACTGGGTGACACCGTCGCGCACGAGGTCCCAGGCGGTGGAGCAGGTGGAGGCGCCGCACTTGTTGCTGCCGTAACGGGCCTCGTTGGACTTGACCTTGACCCAGTCCGTGACCTCGCCCTCGACCGAGTAGCGGCCCGAGGACTGCTTCTCGTAGTACTTCTTCATCGACTGGACGTTGTCGTCCTTGGAGTCGGAGAAGTACAGGTCCTGGTAGTGCTTCTGGTTGAAGTCCGGCTGCCAGTCCGTCGAGTTGTTGTTCTTCGGGTCGGGCTCGGCGATCTGGTTGTGCAGCGGGCCCGGCTGGCCGCCGTAGGCCGGGTCGACGTCGTCGCCGAACTCCACGAGGATCGTGAAGATCTTGTCCGTCTTCTCGCGGCCCAGCTCGACGTACTTGCCCTTGTCGAGCTTGAGGACCTTCGAGCCGTCGCGCTCGGTGGTCTTCTTCCTGCCCGTCAGAAGCTGGTTGAGCGCCTCCTGGCGCTGCGCGTCCTGCTTCTCGCTGAAGGGGCCCTCAAGATTGTGCTCGGCGCCCTTCTTGCCGAGAGCCGGGTCACGGCGCTCGATCTTCTGGCCGTCCTTGCTGCCCACCTGGCCGTCGGCGGCCTGTGCGACCCCGAACGACGCGGCGGTGGCGCCGATCAGGCCGGTCGCCACGGTGACGGCGGCCGCTCTGAGGGCTCTCCGTTGTCTGCTCACCTGTGCGCTGTCCTCCCCGGAAGCGGGTCCCGGTGCCGGTTGACGGAACGTCACTCGTTCCCGTGAACGCCGGAACACACGTGCGGATACACGTGGTTCGCTATTCGACCGGAGAGGCGGAAGAAAAACCAGATCTTGACGTGGAGGCGGCACGTGCGTTACTGCTCGCACACGTTCCGCACAGAAAGGACATGGCGGGGCAGCGCAGCCGCCGCCGGCCGGCTTGCGCGGAAGTGTGAATCCATGCGCCCCCCGTGCCCCGACGCCTGCGTGCTTATGGCGGGACCCCCGGGGAATGGACGCCGTGAGAGCCCCCGTACGGGGGGCTCGTGCCCTCGTATCCCGTCACAGGACGGTCCCTCATGTCACGTCCGCGCCTCGCCCAACTCGCCAGCGGTTCCGCGACCGTGCTCCTCACGGTGCTGCTCGTCCTGCTCCTGTCCGGGACCACGTCGACCGTCTGGATCGCGCTCACGTGCGTGGCCGCGCTCGCCCTCGGAGTCGCGGTCGCCTACGCCCTGCGCCCACAGAACCCGCGGAACCCGCAGACCCCACAGGCCCCGCGGACCCCGCACGTGCCACCCGCCGCGCGGCCGTTCTCCGGCGCCCCCGCCGGCAGGCCCACCGCCTCCTCGTACCACCGCTGAGCGGCCCGCTCAGACCACGACCACCACGGTCTTCGCCGCCTTGTCGTGCAGGCCCTGCTTGTAGGGGCGGTCGATGAACGACCAGCCGCCGCAGATCGCGGTCCACACGCAGGCGCAGCAGAAGGCGAAGGGCAGCCACAGCACGGCGGCCCGCACGAGGAGCGTGCGTGTGTCCGGGGTCAGCCCGTTGTCGAGCCGGGCCACGCGCAGGTTCATGAGGCGCTTGCCGAACGTCTGCCCGCGCCGCTGGCTCAGGAGCACGTCGTAGCCGATGTAGAGGATCGCCGCGACGAAGGACTGGCCGAGCGAGCGGCCCGCGTCGGCGTGGTCGAAGTCGGTCTCCGAGACGCGGAAGAGCAGCGTCAGCAGGTAGACGACGATGCCGACGAGAACCATGTCGATGACCCGGGCGAGGACGCGTTTGCCGCTCGGCGCGAGCGGTGCCATGCCCGCGAGCGGGTCCCCGGGCGGCGGCCCGTCGGGGCCGCCGGGGTAGGGGCCGTAGGGGTTCTGGCCCTGACCGCCGTAGGGACCCTGACCGCCGTACGGGCCCTGGCCGCCGTAGGGGTTGTTCGGGTCGCCGCCGTACGGGTTGCCGGAGTCGTTCCCGTACGGGTTGCCGGGGCCGTTGCCGTACGGGGTGTTCGCCTCGTTCCCGGGCGGGGTCGCGCCGCCCGGCGGGGGCGGGTTCGCGCCGCCGTACGGGGGTGGCGTATTGCCCGTGGGGCGGTCGTACGGGGGGTGCGCGGCGCCGGGCGGGTCGTACGGGGAGCCCGCGCGGCCCGGGTCCGCGGCGGGCCGTTCGTCGTCGGGCGGGTCGTAGGGGGAGCCGCCGCCCCGGCCTGCGGGGGGCTGCCGCTTGCGGAAGGGGTCCTCGCCGGGGCGGTCCTCGTCGTCGGGCGGAGGCGGTGCGCTCGTCATGGCCCGAGTCGAGCGCGGGAGACGGGGCCCTGCCACGGGACGTGGGCCGGTCGGACCTCAGCGAGCCACGAAAGTATGAGCCGCCTTGTCGTGCCAGCACTGCCGCCACGGCCGGTCGAAACACGCCCACAGCACGCCCACGGCTCCGATCCCGAGCAGCCCGGGGACCGCGTAGACGAGCCAACGGCGCAGCGCGGCGGCGAAGCCGGGCGGCTCGTGCTCCTCGATGTCGCGCACCCGCAGGCCGAGCAGCTTCTTGCCGAGCGTACGGCCGAACCGGGCGGTCGGCAGCGCCTCGTAGAGGAGACCGAGGACGAGGAGGACGCCGACGGCGGCGAGCAGACAACTCACGGTCGTCGTGTCGACGAGCCAGACCTCGACCGTCTCGCCGCTCAGCTTCGCCGCGTCGACCTTCGCCTGTACGTGGTCGGCGGCGCGGCTCGCGAGCGGGACCACCGCCGCCCCCGTGAGCGCGCCGAGCAGCAGGCTGTCCACGATCCGCGCGAGCAGCCGCCGCCCGAGCCCGGCG
>NZ_JAAGLR010000070.1 GCF_010548245.1 Streptomyces sp. SID11385 | reverse complement strand
GCGGGCCGTGCGGGGGGCCTCGGTGCGGGCGCCGGCGTTTCCGCCTCGGCGGCGGGCGGGGCGGCGGGAGTCGCGGGCGGGGCGGCCTGCGGGGTCCTGGGGGGTGGTCATACGGTGCCTTCCTCTAGGGGCGGCGGGCGGATGGGTGACGCCCGTGCGCGGAAGGCGTCGGCACGGAAACGGGGCCCGCACCTGCTGGTGCGGACCCCGCTCACGCGGCGTTCTCGGCCCCCGAGGGGGCCGTGCGCAAAATCAGCCCTTGGGCGTGATGTTCTCCGCCTGCAGGCCCTTCTGGCCCTGCGTGACGTCGAACTCGACCTTCTGGCCCTCGATGAGCTCACGGAAGCCCGTGGAGGCGATGTTCGAGTAGTGGGCGAAGACGTCGGGGCCGCCGCCGTCCTGCTCGATGAAGCCGAAGCCCTTTTCGCTGTTGAACCACTTCACGGTACCGGTGGCCATATCAATCTCCTGAGGAGTCGAGAGATGAGAGCGGTACGTACCCTGTGCACGCACCGTGTCGCACCATGAGCCCCACCCGGAGAACCGGGACCAAACAAACGATGCGCCCGACGAAGCATTCCGTCAGGCGCACATAAGAAAGTTCTATGGGTACCAAAACTGCAACATCACCAGCCTAACACGCACAGCCCGTCTCGTGGGTGAGCCACGCCACTCGGGCGTGTCGCGGCGCAGGTCAAGAGGCGGGGGCCGGGTCGTGGCACGCGGTGGGCGGGGGTGGCGGCGCGCGGCCGGCGGGGTGCCGGAACATGCGGCGGCGCCCGCCGTCCGGTCGGGGACGAGGCGGGCGCCGCGCTCAGTTCCGTACGCCTTTGTACGGGACAGTCGAGGCCCTCGGAGGGGCTGCCGCTCAGACCGCCAGCGAGCGGTCCGTGGGGCGGATCGGGGCGGGCAGCGCGCTCGCCCCGGTCAGGTAGCGGTCCACGCCGCGCGCCGCGGAGCGGCCCTCCGCGATGGCCCACACGATGAGGGACTGGCCGCGTCCGGCGTCGCCGGCGACGAAGACGCCGGGGACGTTGGTCTCGAAGTGCTCGTCGCGGGCGATGTTGCCGCGCGCGTCGAGGTCGAGGCCGAACTGCTCGACGAGGCCGTTGGACTGGTCGGTGCCGGTGAAGCCCATGGCGAGGGTGACGAGTTCGGCGGGGATCTTCCGCTCGGTGCCCGGCTTCTGGGTGAGCTTGCCGTCGACGAACTCGACCTCGGCGAGGTGCAGGAAGCGCACGTTGCCGTCCTCGTCGCCCTCGAAGTGGGTGGTGCCCGCGGAGTAGATCCGCTCGCCGCCCTCCTCGTGCGCGGAGGTGACCTTGTAGAGCAGGGGGAAGGTCGGCCAGGGCTGCGAGGCCGGGTCCCGCTCGGCGCCGGGCTGCGGCATGATCTCCAGCTGCGTGACGGAGGCGGCGCCCTGGCGGTGGGCGGTGCCGACGCAGTCGGCGCCCGTGTCGCCGCCGCCGATCACGACGACGTGCTTGCCCTCGGCCGAGATCGGCGAGGTGACGTAGTCGCCCTCCTGCACCTTGTTCGACAGGGGCAGGTACTCCATCGCGTAGTGGATGCCCTTGAGGTCGCGGCCGGGGACGGGCAGGTCGCGCGAGACGGTGGCCCCGGCGGCGATGACGACGGCGTCGTAGCGGCGGCGCAGCTTCGCCGCGTCGAGGTCGCGGCCGATCTCCATGCCGGTGCGGAACTTGGTGCCCTCCGCGCGCATCTGCTCGATGCGGCGGTTGATGTGCCGCTTCTCCATCTTGAACTCGGGGATGCCGTAGCGCAGCAGGCCGCCGATGCGGTCGGCGCGCTCGTAGACGGCGACGGTGTGCCCGGCGCGGGTGAGCTGCTGTGCGGCGGCGAGTCCGGCGGGCCCGGAGCCGATGACGGCGACGGTCTTGCCGGAGAGGCGCTCGGGGATGCTCGGCGCGACGTCGCCGGTGTCCCACGCCTTGTCGATGATGGAGACCTCGACGTTCTTGATCGTCACCGGCTGCTGGTTGATGCCGAGGACGCACGCCGACTCGCACGGGGCGGGGCAGAGCCGCCCGGTGAACTCGGGGAAGTTGTTCGTCGCGTGGAGGCGCTCGGCCGCGGCGGACCAGTCCTCGCGGTAGGCGTAGTCGTTCCACTCGGGGATGAGGTTGCCGAGCGGGCAGCCCTGGTGGCAGAAGGGGATGCCGCAGTCCATGCAGCGGCTGGCCTGTGTCGAGACGATCGGCAGCAGGGAGCCGGGGACGTAGACCTCGTTCCAGTCCTGGACGCGCTCGGCGACGGGACGGGTGCGGGCGACCTCGCGCCCGTGGGTGAGAAAGCCCTTGGGGTCAGCCATGGGTCGCCGCCTCCATCATCTTGTCCTGGGTCTCGTTCTCCGAGAGCCCGGCCCGCTCGGCGGCGTCCTTGGCGGCGAGCACGGCCTGGTACGTACGGGGAATGATCTTGCTGAAGCGGTGGACGGCGCTGTCCCAGTCGGCGAGGAGCTTGGCGGCGACGGTGGAGCCGGTCTCCTCCTCGTGGCGGCGGACGGTCTCGTGCAGCCACGCGGTGTCGGTGTCGTCGAGCACGTCGGTGACGGAGGCGAGGGACTCGCCGTTCACGTTGTCCCGGTCGAGGTCGATGACGTACGCGATGCCGCCGGACATGCCCGCGGCGAAGTTGCGCCCGGTCGGGCCGAGGACGAGGGCGCGGCCCCCCGTCATGTACTCGCAGCCGTGGTCGCCGACGCCCTCGGAGACGACGGTGGCGCCCGAGTTGCGGACGCAGAAGCGCTCGCCGGTACGGCCGCGCAGGAAGAGTTCCCCGCCGGTCGCGCCGTAGGCGATCGTGTTGCCCGCGATCGTGGAGTACTCGGCGAGGTGGTCGGCGCCCCGGTCGGGGCGGACGACGACCCGGCCGCCGGAGAGGCCCTTGCCGACGTAGTCGTTGGCGTCGCCCTCCAGGCGCAGCGTGACGCCGTGCGGGAGGAAGGCGCCGAAGGACTGGCCGGCGGAGCCGGTGAAGGTGATGTCGATGGTGTCGTCCGGCAGGCCCGCGCCGCCGAAGCGGCGGGTGACCTCGTGGCCGAGCATCGTGCCGACGGTGCGGTTGATGTTGCGGATCGCGAGCTGGCCGCGCACGGGCGGGGCCGCTTCGGGCGAGGCGGCGGCGAGGGCGTCGGCGGCGAGCTTGATCAGCTCGTTGTCGAGCGCCTTGGCGAGGCCGTGGTCCTGCTCGGTGGTGCGGCGGCGGGCGGCGCCCTCGGGCAGCGCGGGGACGTGGAAGAGCGGGGCGAGGTCGAGGCCCTGCGCCTTCCAGTGGTTCACGGCGCGGGTCGTGTCGAGGTACTCGGCGTGGCCGATGGCCTCGTCCAGGGTGCGGAAGCCCAGCTCGGCGAGGAGTTCGCGGACCTCTTCGGCGATGAACTCGAAGAAGTTGACGACGAACTCGGGCTTGCCGGCGAAGCGTTCGCGCAGGACGGGGTTCTGCGTGGCGATGCCGACGGGGCAGGTGTCGAGGTGGCAGACGCGCATCATGACGCAGCCGGAGACGACGAGCGGCGCGGTCGCGAAGCCGTACTCCTCGGCGCCGAGGAGCGCGGCGATGACGACGTCCCGGCCGGTCTTGAGCTGTCCGTCGGTCTGCACGACGATGCGGTCGCGCAGCCCGTTGAGGAGCAGCGTCTGCTGGGTCTCGGCGAGGCCGAGTTCCCAGGGGCCGCCCGCGTGCTTGAGCGAGGTGAGCGGCGAGGCGCCGGTGCCGCCGTCGTGGCCGGAGACGAGGACGACGTCCGCGTGGGCCTTGGAGACACCGGCGGCGACGGTACCGACGCCGACCTCGGAGACCAGCTTGACGTGGACGCGCGCCCGGGGGTTGGCGTTCTTCAGGTCGTGGATGAGCTGGGCGAGGTCCTCGATGGAGTAGATGTCGTGGTGCGGGGGCGGCGAGATGAGGCCGACGCCCGGGGTGGAGTGCCGGGTGGTGGCGACCCACGGGTAGACCTTGTGGCCCGGGAGCTGGCCGCCCTCGCCGGGCTTGGCGCCCTGGGCCATCTTGATCTGGATGTCGTCGGCGTTGACGAGGTACTCGCTCGTGACGCCGAAACGCCCGGAGGCGACCTGCTTGATCGCGGAGCGGCGCGCGGGGTCGTAGAGCCGGTCGGCGTCCTCGCCGCCCTCGCCGGTGTTCGACTTGCCGCCGAGCTGGTTCATCGCGATGGCGAGGTTCTCGTGCGCCTCCTGAGAGATGGAGCCGTACGACATGGCGCCGGTCGAGAAGCGCTTGACGATCTCGGAGACCGGCTCGACCTCGTCGAGCGGGACCGGGGCGCGCCCGGTGGCGAAGTGGAAGAGGCCGCGCAGCGTCATGAGCCGCTCGGACTGCTCGTTCACGCGCTCCGTGTACTTCTGGAAGATGTCGTAGCGGCGCGCGCGGGTGGCGTGCTGGAGGCGGAAGACCGTCTCGGGGTCGAAGAGGTGCGGTTCGCCCTCGCGGCGCCACTGGTACTCGCCGCCGATCTCCAGCGCGCGGTGCGCGGAGGGGATGCCGCTGGGCGGGTACGCCTTGGCGTGACGGGCCGCGACCTCCTCGGCGACGACGTCGATGCCGATGCCGCCGATCTTGGAGGTGGTGCCGGAGAAGTAGGTGTCGACGAAGTCGGCGGCGAGGCCGACGGCCTCGAAGACCTGCGCGCCCCGGTAGGAGGCGACGGTCGAGATGCCCATCTTCGACATGACCTTCAGGACGCCCTTGCCGAGCGCCTTGATGAGGTTGCGGATGCCCTGCTCGACCTCGGTGTCGGGGAGGAAGGTCCCGGCGCGCACGAGGTCCTCGACGGACTCCATGGCGAGGTAGGGGTTGACGGCGGCGGCCCCGTAGCCGATGAGGAGCGCGACGTGGTGGACCTCGCGGACGTCCCCGGCCTCGACGAGCAGGCCGACCTCGGAGCGCTGCTTGGTCTTGATGAGGTGGTGGTGCACGGCCGCGGTGAGCAGCAGCGAGGGGATCGGGGCGTGCTCGGCGTCCGAGTGCCGGTCGGAGAGCACGATGAGGCGCGCGCCGGCCTCGATGGCCGCGTCGGTCTCGGCGCGGATCTCCTCGATGCGGGCGGCGAGCGAGGCGCCGCCGCCGGAGACGCGGTAGAGGCCGGAGAGCGTGACGGCCTTCATGCCGGGCAGGTCGCCGTCGGCGTTGATGTGGATGAGCTTGGCCAGCTCGTCGTTGTCGATCACCGGGAAGGGCAGGGTCACGCCGCGACAGGAGGCCGCGGTGGGCTCCAGGAGGTTGCCCTGCGGGCCGAGGGTGGAGCGCAGCGAGGTGACCAGTTCCTCGCGGATCGCGTCCAGCGGCGGGTTGGTGACCTGCGCGAAGAGCTGCGTGAAGTAGTCGAAGAGGAGCCGGGGCCGGGCGGAGAGCGCGGCGATCGGCGAGTCCGTGCCCATGGAGCCGATCGGCTCGGCGCCGGCCTTGGCCATCGGGGCGATGAGGACGCGCAGCTCTTCCTCGGTGTAGCCGAAGGTCTGCTGGCGGCGGGTGACGGAGGCGTGCGTGTGCACGACGTGCTCGCGCTCGGGCAGGTCGGGCAGCTCGATCTCGCCGGCCTCGACCCACTCCTCGTAGGGGTGCTCGGCGGCGAGCGCGGCCTTGACCTCGTCGTCCTCGATGATGCGGTGCTCGGCGGTGTCCACGAGGAACATGCGGCCGGGCTGGAGGCGGCCCTTGCGGACGACCTTGGCGGGGTCGATGTCGAGGACGCCGACCTCGGAGCCGAGCACGACGAGGCCGTCGTCGGTGACCCAGTAGCGGCCGGGGCGCAGGCCGTTGCGGTCGAGGACGGCGCCGATCTGGACGCCGTCGGTGAAGGCGACGGCGGCGGGGCCGTCCCAGGGCTCCATGAGCGCGGAGTGGTACTCGTAGAAGGCGCGGCGCGCGGGGTCCATCGAGGCGTGGTTCTCCCAGGCCTCGGGGATCATCATGAGCACGCTGTGCGGGAGCGAGCGGCCGCCGAGGTGGAGGAGTTCGAGGACCTCGTCGAAGGACGCGGAGTCGGAGGCGTCGGGGGTGCAGATCGGGAAGATCCGCTCCAGGGACTCGCCGGGGAAGAGGTCGGAGGCGAGCTGCGACTCGCGGGCGCGCATCCAGTTGCGGTTGCCCTTGACGGTGTTGATCTCGCCGTTGTGCGCGATGAAGCGGTACGGGTGGGCGAGCGGCCAGCTCGGGAAGGTGTTCGTCGAGAAGCGCGAGTGCACGAGGGCGACGGCGCTCGCGAAGCGGCGGTCCGAGAGGTCGGGGAAGAAGGGTTCGAGCTGCCCCGTGGTGAGCATGCCCTTGTACACGATCGTGCGGGCGGAGAGCGAGGGGAAGTAGACGCCGAGTTCGCGTTCGGCGCGCTTGCGGAGCAGGAAGGCGCGGCGGTCGAGCGCGATGCCCGTGGCCTCGCCCGCCGCGTCGGCGACGAAGAGCTGCCGGAAGACGGGCATGGTGGCGCGGGCGGCGGCGCCGAGGAGCTGGGGGGCGACGGGGACCTCGCGCCAGCCGAGGACGGTGAGTCCTTCCTCGCGGGCGAGGATCGAGACCGCGTCGGCGACCTCGTCGGGCTCGTTGTCGGGGAGGAAGGCGATGCCGACGGCGTACGCGCCCGGGGCGGGCAGCTCGAAGCCGGCCACCTCGCGCAGGAAGGCGTCGGGGATCTGGGAGAGGAGGCCCGCGCCGTCGCCGGAGTCGGGTTCGGAGCCGGTCGCGCCGCGGTGCTCCAGGTTCTTGAGCACCGTGAGTCCCTGCTCGACGAGCGTGTGGCTCGCCTCGCCGGTGAGGGTCGCCACGAAGCCGACGCCGCAGGCGTCGTGCTCGTTGCGGGGGTCGTACAGTCCCTGGGCGGCAGGGCGGGCGTCCATGGAGGCCCAGGAGGTCGAGGTGACCGCGGAGCCCTGGGCCGCTGTCCGCGGGGACTGCGGGCGCGGAGTACGCATCGGCTCTCCCGTCGTCGTCGGTGGCATATGACATGTGCCGAGGGACGACGTTGGCCCTCTGCGAAATTTCGAGCAGGTTACATGATGGAAGCAATCCCGGAAACCGGATACGGCGTTCCACCATGCGGACAATCACCGGGCGGAACCCGCAGCTCGGGCGGGGTGGCGACGGTCCGGCTTCGATACGGCTGGGGTGTTACTGAGACACGTGCGGCGACCGGTCCACGGACGTGGTCCGGCCGCCTGCGGCGGTCTGGTGACCGCACCGATCAGGGTGCTGGTCAAGCGGGGCGATCGGGGGCCTGAAAAGCCCGGCGGCGAGCCGGGCGGGGGACCTGCGAGGCGCGGGGGTCGTGCCCGGCAGGCCGTGGAACGGGCGACGCTGCCCGTGGCGCGTACGGCTCATGCCCTGCCGTCGCGTGGCTGAAACCGCCAGGTAACGGCTAGCTATGCAAAGTTCCGTATAAGCGCTCAGCTCCTCATCCTAGGGCGGCACCGAAGAGATTGCCCAGGAGGTAGGTCACACCGGCCGCCGCACCACCCAGGACGAGCTGGCGCAGCCCCCCGTACCACCAGGTGCGCGCCGTCACGCGGGCCACGACCGCGCCGCAGCCGAAGAGGCCGAGGAGCGCGAGCGCCACGGCGGGCCACAGGGCGCTCGCGCCGAGCAGGTACGGGAGGACGGGGAGCAGCGCGCCGAGCGCGAAGGAGACGAACGAGGACCCGGCGGCCACGAGCGGCGAGGGCAGGTCGCCCGGGTCGACGCCCAGCTCCTCGCGCGCGTGCACCTCCAGGGCCTGTTCCGGGTCGGCCGAGAGCTGGCGGGCGACCTCGGCGGCGAGTCGCGGTTCGACGCCGCGCGCCTCGTACACGGCGGCCAGCTCGGCCAGTTCCTCCTCGGGGTTGCGCCGCAGCTCGCGCCGCTCGACCTCCAGCTCGGCGAGGACGAGTTCGCGCTGCGAGGCAACCGAGGTGTACTCCCCCGCCGCCATCGAGAAGGCCCCGGCGGCGAGCCCCGCGAGGCCGGTCAGCACGACGGTGTGCGGTGCGACGGCCCCGCCGGCGACACCGCTCATGAGCGCGAGGTTCGAGACGAGCCCGTCCATGGCCCCGAACACGGCGGGCCGCAGCCAGCCCCCGGTGACGTCGCGGTGGTGGGGGTGCGGGGGCGTGTGCGGGGCGGCTTCGGGGGTCGGGACTTCGGGGGTGGCGACGGTGACGGCGGGGTCGGGCCGGGGCGGGGTGGTGGTGTCGAGCGGCGTCATGCCCGGAGTCCTTCGCGGGTCGAACGAGTGGAGCGGGAGGGTCGAAAGTACGCGCGAAAAACGCCCGCTGCCAGCAAGGAAGGCCGTACTTACCGGCCCGCACGGCGCCCGCGCGGCGCCCCGCAGTGGCCCCCGCGCGGTCGCGGCCCGGCGCACGGCGGGCGCACTCCTTCCGGCCGTGCTCCCCTCTCCCGCCGTCCCCGCTCCCGCGACCGCCGAAAGAGTGATCTTCGCCCGCTCCGGTCCCCCCTTCGCCTCGAACGTCGTCCGAACAGCGCGCCGGATGGCGCAGGATCAGCGGACGGATGGCGGGACGAGGGTCCCGCCGCAGGTCGCCCGAGGAGGCACACGATGGCCACCACGGTGAGCACGGCCCCGCCCGGAGTGGAGGCACGGGCACGCGGCGCGCTCCTCGGGCTCGCGGTCGGCGACGCGCTCGGCGCGCCCGCCGAGAACCTCAAGCCGAGCGAGATCAGGCGGCGGTGGGGGCGGATCACGGGGTACGTGGCGGAGCGGCCCGCCGGGACGGACGACACCGAATACGCCCTCTTCTCGGGCCTGCTGCTCCTGCGGCACGGAGCCGGGCTCACCGTCGCGCACGCGGAGGCGGCGTGGCGCGAGTGGCTCACCGACATCGACGAGGGCGCCTTCCGCGGCGCCGGGTTCAGCGAGCGCGGCACGGTGGAGAACCTGCGGCGCGGCCTCGCCGCCCCGGCGAGCGCGCAGCACCGGCACCCGTGGAGCGACGGCCTCGCGATGCGGGCGGCACCGTTCGGCGTGTACGCGGCGGGCGACCCGACCGAGGCGGCGCGGCTCGTCGCCGTGGACGGCGCGGTCAGCCACGAGGGCGAGGGCGTGTACGGCGGCCAGGCCGTCGCCGCCGCGGTCGCCGTGGC
>NZ_JAAGLR010000629.1 GCF_010548245.1 Streptomyces sp. SID11385 | reverse complement strand
GCGGCGGGCGCCGGGGCCGACGACGTGGCTGGTGCCGGGGGCGCGACGGGCTTTGGTACGGACGGCGAGCGGGGCGAGGACGGAGCCCCGGGCGACGGTGCCGCGGGTGACCGGGGCGCTGCCTCCGGCGAGGAGGCGTCCGCGGACGGCCTCGACGACGGCTCCTGGGACGACGAGGACGAGGACGGAGGGGAGGACGAGGCCGAGCTGCCCGAGCTGGCGCCCGGGGAGCTGCCGCCGCAGCGCAACACGTACACCTTCCACGACGAGAAGGTCCTCATCGTGGACGACGACGTGCGCAACGTCTTCGCGCTCACCAGCATGCTGGAGGAGAACGGGCTCTCCGTGCTCTACGCCGAGAACGGGCGCGAGGGCATCGAGGTGCTCGAACAGCACGACGAGGTCCGGGTGGTGCTGATGGACATCATGATGCCGGAGATGGACGGGTACGCGACGACGACCGCGATCCGGCGGATGCCGCAGTTCGCCGGGCTGCCGATCGTCGCCCTCACGGCGAAGGCGATGAAGGGCGACCGGGAGAAGGCCATCGATTCGGGCGCGTCCGACTATGTCACCAAGCCGGTCGATCCCGACCGTTTGCTGACGGCTCTGGAGAAGTGGCTGCGCACCAAGTGATCGCCCTGGCGATGCGCCGGTGAGTGTGCTGCCGTGCGCCCCGCCGTGCCCCCGGTCGTGCGCCGGGGAGCGGCGGGACGCGGGGGCCGGGCCGGTGACGAGCGGCGCGGGGGCCCTGGCCTCGGTGAAGGCCGGGCCCCGGGCGGCGCACGGGGCGGGGCCGCGGCAGGTGTGACCGGGCGGATACCGGGAACTTTTCCGAGGGCCCGGCCGTTCTCACCTCGTACCGCGTGACTTGGCGGTGACTGGGTGTGGCGACAAGTGGGGTGCGGCTACGATGACCGGCACAGGAACGGACGGCGCGACAGAGCCGTCCACCGGGGCGGAGCCCCGCGGATTGCCGGGGCGAGGAGGGCGGGCCATGGTCCAGAAGGCCAAGATTCTCCTGGTCGATGACCGGCCGGAGAATCTGCTCGCGCTGGAGGCCATTCTCTCCGCGCTCGATCAGACTTTGGTCCGGGCGTCGTCGGGAGAGGAAGCGCTCAAGGCGCTGCTGACGGATGACTTCGCGGTCATCCTCCTTGACGTGCAGATGCCCGGCATGGACGGTTTCGAGACCGCCGCGCACATCAAGCGCCGTGAGCGCACCAGGGACATCCCGATCATCTTCCTCACGGCCATCAACCACGGCCCCCACCACACCTTCCGGGGGTACGCGGCGGGCGCGGTCGACTACATCTCCAAGCCCTTCGACCCGTGGGTGCTGCGCGCGAAGGTCTCGGTCTTCGTCGACCTCTACAAGAAGAACTGCAAGCTCAAGGACCAGGCCGCGCTCCTGCGCCTCCAGCTCGAAGGCGAGGGCGAAGGAGCGGGCACCGAGGGCACGGGCGGCGGAACGCGCCGAGGCGGCAAGGCCAACGGCGGGGTCGTCGCCGAACTGTCCTCGCGGCTCGCGGCGGTCGAGGAACAGGCCGAAGCGCTCTCCAAACAGCTCGACGCCGCCGCCGACGCGGCCGCCGTCGCCACCGCCGCGCACCTGGAACGCAAGCTGACCGGCCTGCGCCGCGCGCTCGACGCGCTGGAACCCGGCTCGGGCGGCTCCGGCACGCCGAGCCTCCCGGCGCAGGGCTGACACGGGCGGGCCGAAGCGGACAGGGCCGGCGCGGGGCACCGGGTGCGGCGGGGCGTGCGGGATGCGGCGGGCGTGCGGGGTGTGCTTCGCGGCTCGTACGGGGGTGCCCTTTCCGAGCCGTGCGGGCCGCCTCCCCCAGCCCGTACGGAGTGCGCCGCCCGGTTCCGGTGCGGCGCTCGTCCCTCTTCGGCCCTCTGGCTCCCGTATCGCCTTCCCGGCCGCCCCGCATGAGGGCCCGTCAACCTGACGTTCATCCAGGGAGCGACACGAACGGGTGAAGCCGTAGTCACAGGTGTCCTCAGTGGCCGTGCCCGGTAACCTCAGCACATGGCTTCTCGTTCGTCCGGCAAGGGCTCTCCGAGCACAGCGGGTCCCGCGCGACCGCGGGCCGGGGGCGCGGGCGGGGCGAAGGGCCCAGCGAAGAAGCCGGTCGCCGCGAAGTCCGCCGCCGCGCCCCCCGCGAAGAAGGGCGCCGGCAAGGCCCCCGCGAAGAAGGCACCGGCGAAGAAGGCCGCGGTCAAGAAGGCGCCCGCCAAACCGGCCCCCAGCCCCACCCACGGCATCTACCGGCTCGTCAGGGCCGTGTGGCTGGGCCTCGCGCACGGCATCGGGGCGATGCTGCGCGGCATAGGGCGCGGCGCCAAGGGCCTCGATCCCGCCCACCGCAAGGACGGCCTCGCCCTGCTCCTCCTCGGCCTCGCCCTCGTCGTCGCGGCGGGCACCTGGTCCCGTCTCGATGGTCCCGTCGGCGAACTCGTCGAACTCCTCGTCACCGGCGCCTTCGGCCGCCTCGACCTGCTCGTGCCGATACTGCTCGGCGTCATCGCGGTGCGCCTCATCCGCCACCCCGAGCAACCCGAAGCGAACGGACGCATCGTCATCGGCCTCTCGGCGCTCGTCGTCGGGGTCCTCGGGCAGGTGCACATCGCCTGCGGCGCGCCCAGCAGGGACGCGGGGATCGAGGCGCTCCAGGACGCGGGCGGGCTCATCGGCTGGGCCGCGGCGAGCCCCCTCATCTTCACGATGAGCGACGTCCTCGCCGTCCCGCTGCTGCTCCTGCTCACCGTCTTCGGGCTGCTCGTCGTGACCGCGACGCCCGTGAACGCGATCCCGCAGCGACTGCGGCGGCTCGGGGTGCGGCTCGGGGTCTTCAGCGAGGAACTGGAGACGGAGGAGGAGTTCGCCGCGCACGGCGCGCGGGAGGACGACGCGGACGAACTCGCGCAGGCGAGGCGGCGGCGGGCGACGTCGCGACGGCGCGGCGCCGCCCCGTACGACGTCGACGCGGAGGAAGCGGCGCTGGAGCGGCGCCGCAAGAGCGGCAGCGGCGTCTTCGAGGACCGCGACCTCGACCCGGTGGACGTCGCGGCCCGCGCGGCCGCCGCGCTCGACGGCGCGGTGCTCCACGGCCTGCCGCCCTCCTCGCTGGTGGCCGACCTGACGCACGGGGTGGGGACGGGACGGCGCGAGGGCGAGTCGACGACGCCCGTGCCGACGC
>NZ_JAAGLR010000601.1 GCF_010548245.1 Streptomyces sp. SID11385 | reverse complement strand
CCCCACGCCCCGCTCCCCCGCTCCCCCACGGGCCACCGCGCCCGCCCGTACGCACACCCCGGCCGACCCCAGCGCCCACCGCGCCGCCTTCGACGCGGCCCCGCTGCCGATGGCCCTCGTCGACGAGACGGGCACCATCACGGCGGCGAACCCCGCCCTGCACCAGTACCTCGCCCTCCCCGCCGCCTCGCTCGCGGGCCGCCCCCTCACCCACCTCACCGCCCTCGGCCTCGCCCCCCACACCACCCCGGGGCTGCCGGAGGTCTTCAGCGGTCGCCGTCACCACCTCGTCTGCACCCGGCGGATCACCTCGCCCCGGGGCGGCGACTCCTGGGCCGAGATCCGCCTCGAACACCTCGCGCCCACGTCCGGCGCCCTCCTCACCGTCCGTGACACGAGCCTCGGCCACGAGCTGAGGGCCCGGCTGCGCACCGCCGAACGCGAGGACCCCCTCACCCGGCTCGCGAGCCGCGCCCACTTCCTCGACCGCCTCGCGGACACGCTGGAGGAACACGGGCTGCGCGGCGGCCGGGGGCGCGTCGGCCTGTGCGTCCTCGGCCTGGACGGCTTCCGGCACGTCAACACCGCCCACGGCCACCTCGTCGGCGACCACCTGCTCCGCGCGGTGGCCGCCCGCCTCGCCCGCCTCGCCCCGCTCCTCGCGTCCGCGCACGGCGAGGCCCCCGTACTCGCCCGGCTGGGCGGCGACGAGTTCGCACTCCTCGTCCGCGAAGTCCACGAGGTTCGCGGAGGCGGCGAGGCCCGCGAAGGGCGCGAGGCCCGGGAGGCCCGGGAGGTCCACGGGGTCCGGGAGACCCACGGGGCCCACGACGGACGCGAAGACCGCGAGGCGACCGGTTCCGGCGGCCCCGGGCAGCTCGCCGAACTCGCCACGACCGTGCTGCGCGAACTGCGCGAGCCGTACGACATCGCGGGGCGCCGCCTCTCCGTCTCCGCCTCCGCCGGGGTCGCCGAACTGCGCGCCCGCGAGACGAGTCCCGCCGAGCTGATGCGCGCCGTCACCACCGCGCTCGGCTGGGCGAAGGCCGAGGGCGGGGGCGGATGGGCCCTCTTCGACTCCGCCCGCAGCGAGGACGGCGCCCATCGGGACCTGCTCGCCTCCGCGCTGCGGCCCGCCGTGCGCGACGGCGAGTTCGAGCTGGAGTACCAGCCCCTCGTCGCCCTCGCCGACGGCACCCTGCACGGCGTCGAGGCCCTGGTGCGGTGGCGGCACCCCCGCTTCGGCAAGCTCGCCCCGAACCGCTTCATCGACGTCGCCGAGCGGGACGGCTCCATCGTCGAGCTGGGCCGCTGGGTCCTGCGCACGGCCTGCGCCCAGGCCCGCAGCTGGCAGCTCGCCCGCCCGGGGGCACGGCCCCCCTACGTCAGCGTCAATGTCACGGTGCGGCAGCTGTGGGACTCCGACGTCGTGGGCGACGTCGCCGCGGTGCTCGCCGAGACCCGGCTGCCGCCGTCCCTGCTGCAACTGGAGCTGACCGAGTCCGAGGTGGTCGGGCAGACCGGCCGCCCCCTGCGGGCCCTTCAGGAACTGAGCGACATGGGGGTGCGGATCGCCATCGACGACTTCGGCACCGGCTACTCCAATCTCTCCTACCTCAGCCGCCTCCCCGTCTCCGTCCTCAAGCTGGACGGTTCCTTCGTCCGCGGCTTCCCCTTCACCGGCTCCGCCCCGGAAGCGGACGCCCCGGCCGCCGCCCCCGCCCTCCCCGCTTCCAGGGACCGGACGGCGGCGACCGTCATCGCGGGCGCCCCCGCTCGGGCCACGACCGCCGAGGGGCGGCCGGCGGACGAGGTGATCGTGGAGGCCCTGGTCGGTCTGGCCCACCGCCTTGGCCTCACCGTGACGGCCGAGTGCGTGGAGACCAGGAGCCAGGCGGAGCGGCTGCGGGCGATGGGCTGCGACATGGGGCAGGGCTACCTCTACTCCCGCCCCGTACCGCCCGAGCGGATCGGCGTACTCCTGGAGACCACGGGACGCTGTCCAGGCTGGACCACCTCCTCCTCGTAGGGGCGCGTACCGCCCTGTGAACGGAGGTGGCCCCCGCCGCGCTCCCGCAGGTGTCCGAACTCACCCGTACAGGTGAATTCCATCCCTCGTAAGCGGGAATCCAAGCCGCAGAGCTGCCGCCGCCCCGCAGAGCCACGGCTGCCAACGCCCCGCACGTACGAATGGAAGCCGTCGCGCGCCCGGGCCGGGCCCGCCCCGCCGTTCACGCCATGCATGCCGGTTAACACGGTCGTAAGGTGACCGGCATGCAGGTGATCCAGTCGGCGAAGCTCGCCAATGTCTGTTACGAAATCCGCGGCCCGGTGCTCGACGAGGCGATGCGACTGGAAGCGGCGGGCCACCGCATCCTCAAGCTCAACACCGGGAACCCGGCGGCCTTCGGCTTCGAGACCCCGCCCGAGATCCTGGAGGACATCCTCCGGAACGTCTCCTCGGCGCACGGATACGGCGACGCGAAGGGCCTGCTCGCCGCCCGCCGCGCGGTCACGATGCACTACCAGACCCTCGGCGTCGAGTCCGACGTCGAGAACGTCTTCATCGGCAACGGGGTCTCCGAGCTGATCGTCATGGCCATGCAGGGCCTGCTCGACGACGGGGACGAGGTCCTGGTCCCCTCCCCCGACTACCCGCTGTGGACCGCGGCCGTCTCGCTCGCCGGGGGCACCCCCGTCCACTACCGCTGCGACGAGCAGTCCGACTGGATGCCGGATCTCGCCGACGTCGAGCGCAAGGTCACCGACCGGACCAAGGCGCTCGTCATCATCAACCCGAACAACCCCACGGGGGCCGTCTACGACGAGGAGATGGTGCGCGGGCTCACCGACATCGCCCGCCGCCACAACCTGCTCGTCTGCTCCGACGAGATCTACGACAAGATCCTCTACGACGGCGCCACGCACACCCCGACCGCGGCCCTCGCCCCCGACCTGCTGACGCTCACGTTCAACGGCATGTCGAAGGCGTACCGGGTGGCCGGCTACCGCGTCGGCTGGATGGTCGTCTCCGGGCCGCGCGCCCACGCCACCTCCTATCTGGAGGGGCTGAACATCCTGGCGAACATGCGGCTGTGCGCCAACATGCCGGGCCAGCACGGCGTCGTCGCCGCGCTCACCGGGCGGCAGTCGATCAACGAGCTGGTCCTGCCGGGCGGGCGGCTGCGCGAGCAGCGCGACACGGCCTACGAACTGCTGACGCGGATTCCCGGCGTCTCGTGCGTGAAGCCCAAGGGCGCGCTCTACCTCTTCCCCCGCCTCGACCCGAAGGTCTTCAAGATCAAGGACGACCGCGAGATGGTCCTCGATCTGCTCCGCAAGGAAAAGATCATGGTCGTGCAGGGGACGGGCTTCAACTGGCCCGAACCCGATCACTTCCGCATCGTCACGCTGCCGAGCGTGCAGGACCTGACGGAGGCCGTGGGCCGGATCGGCCACTTCCTGAGCGAATACGGACAGACCGCCTGAGCGGATACGGACGGACCGCATGAGCGGATACGGACGGAACCGAACCCGCCGCGGACGACTCTCCCGGAGCCTGCTCCGGACGATTCCTTCTCTGGACGGATTCTAACTTAGACGGATTCCAAGGTAGGATGCCCTCAGGCAACCCTGGAGGTCCTTCGTGTACGAGCCGATCCGTAGCAAATCCATCCATTCCACCTCCGGCGAGCAGTCCCGTTTCCCCCGTCACTCGCGCGAGGAGGAGCTGGACATCCAGCTCGCCGGACACCTCGCGGCCCTGCTCGCGCTCACCGACGAGCTGCGCGCGCTCTCCCCCGCCGAGGAGGCGGGCGCGCTGGACGAGGCGGCCGGGGAGCTGAGCGACCACCTCCGCAGGCTGCGCGGCGGCGGCAGCCCCGTACGCGCCGCCGCCGGAGCGCTCCGCGGGGGCGACCTCACGGCCCTGCACCGGCGC
>NZ_JAAGLR010000573.1 GCF_010548245.1 Streptomyces sp. SID11385 | reverse complement strand
CGGGCCCAGGGCGCGCCCTCGCGCGGCATAATGCGGCGGTGCCCGGCGCCCGACCGGGCCCGAGGGGAGCCGCCACCGTGCCGCACGAGCCGACGCACGGACCGCCGGGGGACGAGAGCGCGGCCGGTCAGGTGCCCGGAGCGCACGCGGGGCGCGATCCCTCGGCGCGCTTCCGGCGCAGCGACACCTCGCGCCTCGAAGCGATCAGCGACGGCGTCTTCGCGGTCGCCCTCACGCTCCTCGTCCTGGAGCTGAACGACCCGCCGCACCACGACGACGGTCTCGCGCACGCCCTCCTCCACCAGTGGCCCGCCTACATCGGCTACGTCGCCTCGTTCAGCTACGTCGGCGTGATCTGGCTCAACCACCACCAGGCCTTCGCGCGCATCCGCAGCGTGGACCGGGCGCTCTCCGGCTGGAACCTCGCGCTCGTCGGCATCACCTCGGCGCTCGCCTTCCCCACCTCGGTCGTCTCGGAGACGCTCAGCGAGTCGGTGACCGGACGCGACGCGCGCACCGCCGTGGCCCTGTACGCGCTCGTCGCCGCCCTGATGTGCACGGCGTGGCTCATCCTCTACCGCTTCCTGCTCGGCCGCCCCGAGCTGATGGAGCCGCACGTCGAGCCCGGCTACCTGCGGCACGGTGTGACGCGTTCGGCGGTCGGGGTCGTCGCGTACGTGCTCGCCGGGCTGCTCGGCGTCCTCGTGACACCGCTCGTGGCGCTCGGCGTCTTCGTGGCCCTGCCGGTCTTCTACTTCCTGACGACGGAGGGGATGCCGAAAAGGGGCACGGCGGCCTGAGCGGGGCCTGTTAGGCTGCGCGGGCACGTTTTCGTACGGAGGCAGTGAGAGTGGCCGCGGGAGACGACGACATTTCCGGGTGAGTCCGGAGCCCCGGGCCACCGGCGGCGCGCGGTGCGCCGGTCCGGGTGGCCCCTTCGTCCTGCCCGTCCGCCGTACCGCGTCCCCTTTGGTGGTTCTCCCCATGCCCTCCCCCGTTCCCGTCCTGCGTGCCCAGGACCTCGTGCAGGTGCTCGGCGGCCGCCGCGTCCTCGACGGCGTCTCGCTCACCGTCGCTCCCGGCCGCCGTCTCGGCGTCATCGGCGAGAACGGCGCGGGCAAGTCGACCCTGCTGCGCCTGCTCGCCGGCGCCGACCACGCCGTCTCCGGCACCGTGGAAGGCCCCGCGGACCTCGGCTTCCTCCACCAGGAACTGCCGTTCACGGCCCGCGAGACGATCACGGACGTCGTCGAAGCCGCCCTGCGCGAGGCCCGCGCGGACCTCGCCGCGCTCGACCGGCTCGGCGCGGAACTCGCGGGGACGGCCGAGGAGAGCCCGGCGCACGCGGAACTGCTCGGCGCGTACGAGCGGACCCTCGCCCGCGCGCAGGCCCGTGAGGTGTGGGACGCCGACCGCCGCGCGGCGCGGGCGCTCGAAGGTCTCGGCATCGGCGGGTTCGCCCGTACCCGTACGCTCGGCTCCCTCTCCGGCGGCCAGCGCGGCCGGCTCGCCCTCGCCGCGCTCCTCGTGCGCCGCCCCACCGCGCTGCTCCTCGACGAGCCGACGAACCACCTGGACGACCAGGCCGCGGCCTTCCTGGAGGCGCGCCTGCGCGAACTGCCGGGAGCCGTCGTCCTCGCGAGCCACGACCGCGCCTTCCTCGACGCGGTCTGCACCGACCTGCTCGACCTCGATCCGGCCGTGGGCGGACCCGTCCGGCACGGCGGTACGTACACGGAGTACCGCGCGGTGCGCGCCGCCGCGCGCGCCCGCTGGGAGGAGCGGTACGCGGCGGAGCAGGAGGAGGTGGAGCGGCTGCGCGAGCGGGCCGGGGTCTCCGCGCACCGCGTCGCGCCGAACCGCTGGCGCTCCGACAACGAGAAGATGGGCTACGGGCGCCGGGGCAACCGCGTCGAGCACCAGGTCTCGCGCCGGGTGCGCGACGCGCACCGCCGCCTCGCCGAGCTGGAGCGCACCAGGGTCCCCGCTCCCCCGCCGCCGCTGCGCTTCAGGGCCGCGCGCGGTCTCGCCCTCGCGGCCGGGCCCGGCGGCCCGCTGCTCTCCCTGCGCGACATCCGCGTCCCCGGCAGGCTCGCGCTCGACCGGCTCGACGTGGCACCCGGCGAGCGGCTGCTCGTCTCGGGCCCGAACGGCGCGGGCAAGTCCACGCTGCTCGCGGTCCTCGCCGGCTACCTGGAGCACGAGGGCACGGCCGAGGCCGCCGACGGGCTCACCGTGGGGCTCCTGCCGCAGGACACCGTCTTCACCGAGGGGGAGCGCACGGCGGCGGAGTTCTGGGCACGCCGCCTGGGCGCCGCGCGCGCGGAACGCGTCCCGCTCACGGCGCTCGGCCTCTTCGCGGCACGCGACCTGGACACCCCGGTCGGGCGCCTGTCCGCGGGCCAGCGCCGCCGGCTGGCCCTCGCCCTCCTCGTCGCGAATCCGCCGGGCCTCCTGCTCCTGGACGAGCCGACCAACCACCTCTCCCCCGCCCTGTGCGACGAACTGGAGGAAGCGCTCGGCCCCGGCCCGGGCGCGATCGTCCTCGCGAGCCACGACCGCTGGCTCCGCCGCCGCTGGGCGGGCGAGGAGCTGCGGCTGACGGCCGGGGGGTGAGCGAGGGGGCGGGCCCATGTCGCCGTGGTTGTACAGGCAGAACTTCATGCCCCGGCAGCGGGCCGCCCGGCCCGCGTCGCGAGCGGGCCCGCGCACGCGAAAGGCCCCTCCAGGATCTCTCCTGGAGGGGCCTCGCTCTGTGTCCGAGGGGGGACTTGAACCCCCACGCCCGATAAAGGGCACTAGCACCTCAAGCTAGCGCGTCTGCCATTCCGCCACCCGGACAAGGTGTCTGTCGTTGTTCCGGCGTTTCCCCCGGCGACATCGACAACTCTACCAGGTCTCCGGGGTGCTCTTCACCTCCATAAGGCGTGGTCAGGCGGGGTGGCCGGGGCGGCCCGGCGGTCGCCCCGGCCGCAGGTCAGCGGTGCTTCTTCTCGCGCAGGGAGTGGAGGTGCGCGGAGGACTTCTGGGCGAAGAGGAAGGAGTCCACCGGGTTGTCGTGCTCGACCTGCCAGTGGTGCGCGCGGCGGGCGTCGCGAGTGCGGTGGTTCACGGCGGTGAGGAAGCTCAGGTAGTCGATGTCCCCGTCGCCGACGTCGGTCATGTCGTACCCGTCGGCGGCCAGCTCGTCGTGCGTGCCGTCCTTCACGTGGAAGAGCGGGTAGCGGTGGGGGTACTTGAGGACGTAGTCGAGCGGTTCGAAGGGGGCGGGCCTGCCGTCGGGGGTCTTCGAGAAGCGGAACTGGCCGGTGTAGGCCCAGTAGATGTCCATCTCCAGGAAGACGAGGTCGGGGTCGGTCTCGGCGAGCAGCACGTCGTAGAGGCGCACGTGCGGCTGGTCGGAGGCGAAGCGGAACTCGTCGCCGTGGTTGTGCTGGTAGAACTTCATGCCCCGGCGGCGGGCGGCGGCGCCGTACTTGTTGAAGTCCGCGGCGGCGCGCTTCCAGGCGTCGACGGTGTCGCCGTAGCGGAAGGGGCCCGAGGCGGTGCCGATGTGGGGCAGGCCGAGGGTCTGGGCGTCGTCGAGGACCTGTTCCAGGTTCTGGGCGAAGGAGTAGGCGTCCGGGTTGTTGTCGTCGTAGTAGTTGACGTGACTGCCGATGCCCTTGAGGCCGTGGTCGCGGGCGAGGCGGGCGAGCTGGGGCAGGGTGAGGGAGCCGGTGCCCTGCGTGTAGCCCGCGTACTCGACCTCGTCGTAGCCGAAGCGCTCCAGCTCGTCGAAGACCTTGGCGAAGCCGAGCGAGGCGACCTTGTCGCGCAGCGAGTAGAGCTGGATACCGAGCCGGTCCTTGGGGAGGGCGGGGACACCGCCGTTGCCGTGCCCGTGGCCGTGGCCGTGGTCGTTCCCGTGGCCGTGGCCGCCGCCGTGCGCGGCGGCCTGCCCGGTGCCCAGGCCGAGGAGGGCCGCGGCGCCGAGACCGGCGCCGACGCCGAGCATCCCTCTTCTGCTGAGGCGGGCGGAGAGTTCCTCGTCCACTGTCTTCTTGCGGCTCATGCGTGGGCTCCCTGGGAGGAAGAAGGGGTGAGGTGGTGGTGCGGTGGCGCCGGAGGGGACGGGGTCAGGACCCCTCCAGACCGGCGAGTCTGAGGAGGAGCGGCTTGACGTCGGTCGCCGCGAGGCGCCCGGTGGCCGCCGCCGGGTCGGAGCTGAGCAGCACCGGGCCCTCGTCGTCGTTCTCGGGCAGCCGTCCGTGGCTCCCTTGTACGGGTGCGGCGTCGAGCGGGACGACGGCCATGCGGTAGCGCATGCCGAGCTTCTTGCGCGCGAGGGCGCCCGCCGCCTTGAGGCGGACGTAGGGGTCCTCGGGGTCCATGAAGAGTTCGACGGGGTCGTAGCCGGGCTTGCGGTGGATCTCCACGAGCTGGGCGAAGTCCGGGGCGCGCGCCTCGTCGAGCCAGTAGTAGTACGTGAACCAGTGCCCCGGCGCCGCGACGGCGACGAGTTCGCCCGCGCGGGCGTGGTCGATCCCGTGCGCCTTCTTGCCCTCGTCGTCGAGGAGTTCGCCGATGCCGTCGACCCCGGCGAGGGCCGCGCGGGTCGCGTCCAGGTCCTCGGGCCTGCGCACGTAGACGTGGGCGATCTGGTGGTCCGCGACGGCGAAGGCCCGCGAGGCCATCGGGTCGAGGTACTCCATGCCGTCCTGCGTGTGCACCTCCAGGAGACCGGCCTCGCGCAGAACGCGGTTGAGGTGCACGGGCTGGTCGGCCTTGGTGATGCCGTACTCGGAGAGGACGACGACGGTGCGGCCCTCGCGGCGGGCGTCCTCGATCAACGGGGCCAGCGCGATGTCGAGTTCGGCGGCGGCGGCGTGGGAACGCGGGTCGTCGGGACCGAAGCGCTGGAGGTCGTAGTCGAGGTGGGGGACGTAGGCGAGGGCGAGGTCCGGCTTGCGGGTGGCGAGCAGGTGGCGGGTCGCACCGATGATCCAGCGCGAGGAGTCGAGATTCGCGCCGGGGCCCCAGAACTGGAAGAGGGGGAACGTGCCCAGTTTCTCGGTCAGTTCGTCGTGGAGGTCCGGGGGCCGGGTGTAGCAGTCGGGTTCCTTGCGGCCGTCTGCGTAGTAGACGGGGCGCGGGGTGACCGTCCAGTCGGTGTCGGCGCCCATCGCGTACCACCAGCAGATGTTGGCGACGGTGTAGCCGGGGTGGGCCCGGCGCGCGGCGTCCCACAGCTTGTCGCCCGCGACGAGGCCGTTGTGCTGGCGCCACAGCAGGACGTCGCCGAGTTCGCGGAAGTACCAGCCGTTGCCGACGATGCCGTGCTCGGCGGGGAGGGTGCCGGTGAGGAAGGTGGACTGGGCCGCGCAGGTGACGGCGGGCAGGACGGTGCCGAGCGGGGCGCGGCTCCCCGAGTCGCCGAGCGCGGCGAGACGGGGCATGTGGGCGAGGAGGCGGGGGGTGAGGCCGACGACGTCGAGGACGAGGAGGGGGGTGGGCTTTTTCGCGGCGGCTTGCGTGTCGGTCGGTGCGCTGGTCACGGCAGCTCCTTGAGGCCCAGTTCCGTCAACAGGTCGCGGGCGAGGACGAGTTCCCGCGCGATGCCGTCCGCGAGCTGGGCGCGGCTGCGCGGGCGCTGGCCCTCGGGCAGGGCCTGCCAGGTGTACGTCTCGACCTCCAGGTGGCGGGTGCGCGGGTGCGCGCCGCCGACGAGGGTGCGCAGGCTGTCGCGCAGTACGTCGAGGGTGGAGGTGAGGGGCGGGGCCGGCGGGGCGTGGAGGGGGACGTGGAAGTGGGCGCGCCAGGGTCGGGCGGCGGGGAGGCGGTCGTCGCCCAGGGCCTCGGCGAGGTCGTCGGTGCCGCGCAGCCCGGCGGGGGTGAGGGTGCGGGTCTGGTGGAGGAAGCGGGGTTCGGCGAAGGCGCCGAGGGCTTCGCGTACCTCGGGGCGGTCGGGGTGCTCGGCGTGCAGGGCGGCGCTGAGCTGGGTCTTGACGACGGGGACGCCGGCGGCTTCGAGGGCGTCGAGGGCGGTGGCCGGGTCCTCGAAGGAGGTGGCGAGGTGGCAGGTGTCGACGCAGATGCCGATGCGGTCGCGGGCGATCTCGGTGAGCGGGGCGATCGCGTCGGCGGTGGTCTCGACGGTGCAGCCCGGTTCGGGTTCGAGGCCGACGCGCAGGGAGCGCCCGGTGGTCTCCTCCAGGGCGTCGAGGCGCTGGGCGAGGGTCGTGAGCGCGGTGCGCGAGGCGCGGGCCGCGTCGGCGTCGTAGGCGGTGCGCCAGGCGAGCGGGAGCGTCGAGATGGAGCCCTCGGGCATGTCGTCGGGGAGGAGCCCGGCGAGGAGGCGGGCGAGGTCGGTGGTGTGCTCCAGGCGCTGCGGGTCGGCCCAGTCGGGTTTGTAGACACGGTACTTGACCTCGTCGGAGCCGAAGCCGCGGTAGGGGAAGCCGTTGAGCGTGACGACTTCCAGGCCGCGCGCGTCGAGGTCGGCGCGCAGGGCGCGGAGTGCGACGGGGTCGGTGATGAGGGACTTGGCGGCGTCGCGGGCGAGCCACAGGCCGATGCCGAGCCGGTCGCGGCCGAGGAGGCGGCGCACCGGCTCGCAGTGGTCGCGCAGTTGCGCGCGGACGCCTTCGAGGGTCTCGGCGGGGTGGACGTTGGTGCAGTACGAGAGGTGCAGCACCGAGCCGTCCGGGTGGCGGAAGCGCACCTCACTCACCCCCGCGCAGGATGGAGTTGCCCTCGTGGAGCGCTTCGGGGGCCTCGCGGTCGAGGTCCAGGCGGCCCGAAAGGCCGTAGAAAGCGACGGGGTTGCGCCAGAGCACCTGGTCGACGTCGTCCTCGGTGAAGCCGGCCGCGAGCATCGCCTCGCCGGTCGTGCGGGTGAGCAGCGGGTCGCTCCTGCCCCAGTCCGCCGCGGAGTTCACGAGGACCTTGTCCGTCCCGTACTCCTGGAGGATCGCGACCATGCGGTGCGGGTCCATCTTGGTGTCGGGGTAGATGGAGAAGCCGGTCCAGGCGCCGGAGTCCTTGGCCTCCTTGACCGTGGTCTCGTTGAGGTGGTCGAGGAGAACGCGGTCGGGGGCGAGGGGCGACTCGCGGACGACGTCGATCGTGCGGCGCAGTCCGGCGAGCTTGTCGCGGTGCGGGGTGTGGACGAGGGCGGGGAGTCCGAACTCGTGGGCCAGCGTGAGCTGGTGGGCGAGGGCCTGATCCTCGGCGGGGGTCATGGAGTCGTAGCCGGTCTCGCCGACGGCGACGACGTGGTCCTTCAGGAGGTAGCGCGGGAGTTCGTCGAGCACGGGCGTGCAGCGCGGGTCCCCGGCCTCCTTCGGGTTGAGGGCGAGGGTGCAGTGGTGCGCGATGCCGTACTGGGCGGCGCGGAAGGGCTCCCAGCCGAGGAGGGCGTCGAAGTAGTCGTAGAAGCTCTCGGGGCTGGTACGGGGCTGGCCGAGCCAGAAGGCGGGCTCCACGACGGCGCGGACCCCGGCGGCGTGCATCGCCTCGTAGTCGTCGGTGGTGCGCGAGGTCATGTGGATGTGGGGGTCGAAGATGCGCATCAGTTCTCCTCGCCTCGCAGGATGCCTGCGGGAACGCCCTCGGGGGCGGCTTCGGTGGGGGCGGCGGCGTGGGCGAGCACCGTGCGCAGGTCCTGGGGCACGGTGCGCCCCGCCGCGGTGCGTTCCGCCGCGAAGTCGCCCAGCATGCGGGCGAGTTCGGCGTCGCCGCGGGCGCGGTGCGCGAGGTCGTGCACGGCGGCGACGGGCACCCCTGTGAAGAGGCACTTGAGGACGGCGTGGCGCCAGGCGTGCGCGTCGAGGTGCCGCGCCGCGTAGGGGCCGAGCGCGGCGGCGACGAGGTGCGTGTCGTTGGTGCGCAGGGCGTCCTCGACGAGCGGGAGCGCGGAGTCGTCAGGGACGAGGGTGTCCAGGACGGTGAGGACGGCGCGGCGTTCGGCGGCGGTGCCGTGCCGGTAGACACGGGCGAGCGCGGCGGCGTCGGGGCGGGCCGCGCGCAACAGCGCGGTGCGGGCCTC
>NZ_JAAGLR010000544.1 GCF_010548245.1 Streptomyces sp. SID11385 | reverse complement strand
GACAGGCCGAGGCCCGTACCGCCCGTCGTCCGCGCCCGCGCCGGGTCCGCGCGCCAGAAGCGGCTGAAGACCCGCGTGGCCTCCCCCGGCTTCAGGCCCACGCCGTAGTCCCGCACCGCCACCGCGACCGCGCCGCCCGCCGCCGCGAGCCGCACGACGACGTCGCGGCCCTCGCCGTGCTCGACGGCGTTGACGACCAGGTTGCGCAGCACCCGCTCCACCCGGCGCACATCCGCCTCGGCGACGACGGGCTGTTCGTCGCCCACGACGAGCACGCGGCTGCCCTTGCGCTCCGCGAGCGGCAGCGCGCCGTCCACGACCCGCCGCACCACGAGGCGCAGGTCCACGGCGTCCGCGTCGAGCGCCGCCGCGCCCGCGTCGAACCGGCTGATCTCCAGGAGGTCGGCGAGAAGCGACTCGAAGCGGTCGAGCTGGTCGGCGAGGAGTTCGGCGGAGCGCGCGGTGACGGGGTCGAAGTCGGCGCGCGCCTCGTGGATCACGTCGGCGGCCATCCGGACCGTGGTGAGCGGCGTGCGCAGCTCGTGCGAGACGTCGCTGACGAAGCGGCGCTGCATGCGCGAGAGTTCTTCCAGCTGCCTGATCTTGAGCTGGAGACTCTGCGCCATCTTGTTGAAGGCCTCGCCGAGGCGCGCGATGTCGTCCTCGCCCGTGACCTTCATCCGCTCCTGGAGCTTGCCCGCCGACAGCCGCTCGGCGACTGAAGCGGCCATGCGCACCGGCGTGACGACCTGCCGCACGACGAGCCACGCGATGGCGCCGAGGAGCACCACGACGAACATCCCGGCGGTGGCGAGCGTCGTCTTGACCAGGCTGAGGGTCTTCGCCTCCTGGTCGAGCGAGAAGAGGTAGTAGAGCTGGTAGGGCTGCCCGTAGAGGTCGTTGACCTGGCGCCCGATGATGAGCGCCGGGCGGGGGGCGCCCGTCTCGTGGACGATGCGGGTGTACGAGCGGTACGCGCCCGTGCCGTGCGCGACCTCCTGGCGCAGCGAGGCGGGGACGCTCTCCAGGGGCAGGACCTGCCCCGAGGAGCGCGGGCTGCGCGCGGTCGTGCCGCTGTCCGGGCCCGCGCCGAGCGCGACGACGTCGAACGAGCCCTGCCCGCCACTGGCCAGCTGGGTCACGAGCTCGGACATCCAGCTGCTGGCGTTCTGCCGGCCGTCCGTCCCCGATTCCTGCCCGTCGCCCTGCGAGGTGCCGTCGGCGGCGGCGCCCGTCGCGGGGCCCTCCGCGTTCGCCTTCTGCTGGGCGACGAGGAAGCCGCCGCTGGCCTGGCTCTGCGCGGCCTTCTCCTTCGCGTCGAGCAGCCCGTTGCGGACCTGCCCGACGACGACGAAGCCGAGCAGCAGCACGACGCCCACCGACATGAGCAGCGTGGTCGCGACGATCTTCAGCTGGAGATTGCGGCGCCACAGCCGGGCCACGGGCAGCAAGGGCCGCCGCACCCACCGTGAGAAGAGCCGCAGGAACGGGCTGCCGTTGGCACCCACGCCCCCGCCGAGGGCACGGCCCTGGGCGACGATCCGGCCGAACCTGCCGGGCCCGGCGGATCGTGCGGCGCTTCCCCTGCTCATGTCAGTCCCCGGCCATGTCAGTTCGGTCCGGCCTTGTAGCCGACACCGCGCACCGTCACGACGATCTCGGGACGCTCGGGGTCGCGCTCGACCTTGGAGCGCAGCCGCTGGACGTGCACGTTGACGAGGCGGGTGTCGGCGGCGTGCCGGTACCCCCAGACCTGTTCGAGGAGCACCTCGCGGGTGAAGACCTGCCACGGCTTGCGCGCGAGCGCGACGAGCAGGTCGAACTCCAGCGGCGTCAGCGCGATCGACTGGCCCTCGCGCTTGACCGAGTGCCCGGCCACGTCGATGACCAGGTCACCGATGGTGAGCTGCTCGGGCGCCGGCTCCTCCGACCTGCGGAGCCTGGCCCGGATACGGGCCACCAGCTCCTTCGGCTTGAACGGCTTGACGATGTAGTCGTCGGCGCCCGACTCCAGGCCGACCACGACGTCCACGGTGTCGCTCTTCGCCGTGAGCATGACGACCGGGACGCCGGACTCGGCGCGGATCAGCCGGCACACCTCGATGCCGTCCCGGCCGGGCAGCATCAGGTCGAGCAGCACCAGATCCGGCTTGGTGTCGCGGAAGGCGGCCAGCGCCTTGTCGCCGTCCGCGACGAACGACGGCTCGAAACCTTCACCACGCAGCACGATGCCGAGCATCTCGGCCAGTGCGGTGTCGTCGTCGACGACAAGGACTCGTCCCTTCATGACTGACATCATCCCATTAGCTCATCGTTGCCTGACGTGAACTGGCACACAGAGCCGCCAGTCCCTCCGCCGTCACCGGGGTCACGACCCCGGCCTCCGTGACAATCGCGCTGATCAGTCCGGGCGGGGTGACGTCGAACGCGGGGTTGTACGCCGTCGTCCCGAGCGGCGCCAGCGGCACCGCGAGACCCCCGCGCCCCCGTACCTCGGTCACCTCGTGCCCGGCCCGCTGCTCCACCTCGATCGCCGCCCCGTTCTCCGTGGCGAGATCGACCGTGGACAGCGGCGCGACGACGACGAACGGCACCCGGTGATGGTGCGCGAGCACAGCGAGCGGATAACTGCCCACCTTGTTCGCCACCGCCCCGTCCGCCGCGATCCGGTCCGCCCCGATCAGCACGGCATCCACCTCACCGGCCGCGAAGAGCGAACCGGCGGCGTTGTCCGCGAGCAAGGTATACGCCATTTGGCGCCGCGCCGCCTCCCACGCGGTCAGCCTCGCGCCCTGCCACAGGGGCCGCGTCTCGTCCACCCACAGCCTGCGCAGCCGCCCCGCGCGGTGCGCGGCGAGCGCCACGGCGAAGGCGGTGCCCTCGCCCCCGGAGACGAGCGTCCCGGTGTTGCAGTGCGTGAGCAGCCGGTACCCTCCGCCCGGCAGCAGCCCTTCGAGCAGTTCCGCGCCGTGGGCGGCCATCGCCGCCGAGCCCGCGGCGTCCTCGGCGTGCAGCGCCCGCGCCTCGGCGAGCGTCGCGGC
>NZ_JAAGLR010000501.1 GCF_010548245.1 Streptomyces sp. SID11385 | reverse complement strand
CGCGGCGGGGCTGCGCGCCCTGGAGGACCCGCCGTGGAACCCCCCGGCCGGCCCCTTCGACCGCGCCCGCTCCCTCCTCCTCGCGGCGGGCCACCCCCCGTACCGCCCGCACGACAACAGGCTCACGAGCCCGGACGGCACCCGCCAGCTCCGCATGGACCGGGAGGGCACGTGGTACGCGTACGAGTCCGAACCGGGCGCGGAGGACTGGTGGCCACGCGGCACCGCCTCGAAGGACCCGACGGTGGCCCTTCAGAGCGCGGGGCCCGAGCGCGACGAGGAGGAGGACGACTGGGCGGACCCGTACGCCTGACCACCCCGTTCGCACCCGGACCCGTCTCCTCCTTCGGGGCTCCCCGCCCGCAGTGGCGACGTCAGAGCTGCGACGCGCCTCCGTCGACAGGGAACTCCGCGCCCGTCGAGAAGGTCGCGCCGAACGCCAGGTACGCCGCCGCCGAGGCCACTTCCTCGCACGTCCCGAGCCGCCGCATCGGGATGGTGCTCCGGTAGGTGTCCTTCATCGTCTCGGCGACGTCCGCGGGCACGGCGCGGTCCAGGACGCCTGTGTCGGTCGGGCCGGGGCTCACGGCATTGACGCGCACGCCGCGCGGCAGCAACTCGCGGGCCAGGGTGCGCGTCATCGACCGCAGGGCCGCCTTGCTCGCCGCGTAGACGCCGAGTGCGTCCAGACCGAGGACGTTCACCACCGACGTGGTGAGGACCACGCCGCTTCCCTCCCGCAACAGCGGCGCCAGGGCCTGCACCGTGAAGTACGCGCCCTTGGTGTTGATGTCGAACAGCGCGTCGTACATCTCCTCCGTCACCGCGTCCAACGGCGCGGACGCGGTGACACCGGCGTTCACGAACAGCGCGTCCACCGCGCCGAAACGCTCCTGGACCGTGCCGGACAGCGCCTTGATGTCCGCCAGGGAGGCGGCGTCGCTGCGGACGCCGACCGCTTTGTCCCCCAGTCGCTCCAGCGCCGCGTCCAGGGCGGACCGGTCGCGGCCGGTGATCAGTACGTGCGCGCCACCCCGCGCGAAGAGGCGGGCGGTGGCCAGGCCGATACCGCTGCTGCCACCCGTGATCACGATCTTCTTGTCGTCGTAAGGAGTCATGCTCCCAGCCAAACGGCCACCGGCACTCCGCGTCCAAGACCTGTTCGGCATGCCGTCATACGCCTGACGCATGACGGCATGCGTACGCTTGGCGGATGGACCTCGACCTGCGGCTCGTGCGCTATTTCACGGTCGTGGCGGAGTACGGCAACTTCGGCCGGGCCGCCACCACGCTGCATGTGGCGCAGCCGTCGCTGAGCCGCCAGATCCAGCGCTTGGAGGCTCAGCTCGGTGTCCGGCTCCTCGACCGGTCGCCGCAGGGCAGCAGCCTCACCGACGCGGGGCGGGCCTTCCTTCCCCGGGCCCGGGTCCTGCTGCGGGAGGCCGAGGAGGCCGCTCGCGCGGCCAGAGCCGCTGTGCGGCCCGGTACGGTCACCGTCGGCTGCGGCGAGGGCCTGGTCATCACCGCCTGTACGCAGGAACTGCGTCGCCGGCACCCCGAGGTCCGGGTCCGTGCCCGCCACCTCGACTGGCGGGACACGCGCGCTCTCGCCGAGGGGCGGGTCGACGCGCTCGTCGCGTACCGGCCCCTGCCGTTCCCCGCGGGCGACTTCAGGGTGACCACGCTCCACGAGGAACCGAGAGTGCTCGTCACCTCGTCGAGTCATCCTCTGGCGCACGAGGAAGCGGTCGGTCTGCGGGCTCTGTCGGACGAGGAACTGGTGTCCTGCGTCAGCACTCCGGTGGTCTGGAGCACGCCCAGACCGGCCGGCGACCGCCCGGCGCCCCCTCCGCCCTCCGCCGACGACAGCTACGAGGACAAGCTGGAGCTCGTCGCCACCGGCCACTGCGTGGCGCTCTTTCCCGCCGGCGACCGACGCGCCGCCGTGCGCAAGGGCATCGCGCTCGTACCCGTCATCGACGCCGACCCCTGCGAGGTCGTCCTCGCCACGCGCGCCGACGACCCGAACCCGCTGCTCGGCTCCCTCGAAGAGGTCGCGCGGGCCTTGCTCGGCCCGGACTCCTGGCGGGAGGGCGCGCTGCCGGTCGGCTGACCCGGCGCGGCGGTGTCTTCGCGCGACGCATCGAACCTCTCGCTGCGCCCCACGACCCCACGCCGGCCTCACCCGGGGCCGCGCCTCACGCCCCCGCGCCGGCCTCACCCCCCGGCCGCGCCTCAGACCTCCGTATAAGCCCCCGCCGCGATGTCCTCCAGCAGCGTCGGCCCGCTCGGGGTCCAGTTCAGCAGGTCGCGGGTGGCGGTGCTGTCCCCGGTCAGGGTCTGCCCGAAGAAGTGGCTGACGAAGCCGAAGTGCTTCTCCGCGTCCTCGGGGTCGATCGGGACGACCGGCAGTCCGAGCGCGGCGCCGATGGCTTCGGCGATCGCCTTGGTGGGGACGGTCTGTTCGGCGACCGCGTGCAGCCGGGTGCCCGCGGGGGCGGACTCCAGGCCGAGCCGGATGAGACGGGCCGCGTCGCTCACGTGCACCGCCGACCACGTCTGCGTACCGTCCCCGATGTAGCCCGAGACGCCGTTCTCGCGCGCCGCCGCGGTCAGGAAGTTGACGAACCCCCAGTCCCCGCGCCCGTGCACACTCGGTGCGAAGCGCACCGCGAGGGAGCGGATGCCGCGCGACACCGCGTCCAGGGCGAGGTTCTCCGAACCGCCCCGGTCCGCGTCGGGCCCCACGGCGGGCGAGGCGTCGGATTCGAGCACCGGGCGGCCCGCGACGATGTCCGAGAGGCCGTTGGCGATCACGAAGGGCTTCGTCGAGCCCGCGAGCGCGTCGAGCATCGCTTCGACGGCGAGCCGTTCGGCGCGGTCGGTGCCCTTCGGGTCCGCCCAGTCGTGCTTGTTGGCCAGGTGGACGACGGCGTCCGCCCCGGCGGCGCCGCGCCGCAGCGAGCCGAGGTCGTCGAGGTCGCCGCGCAGCGCCTCCGCCCCCTTCGCGGCGAGCGAGTCCGCCGACTCGTCCGAGCGGGCGAGGCCGACGACCTCGTACTCGTGCCGCAGCAGTTCGTCCACGGTCGCCGAACCGATCCAGCCGGTCGCACCTGTCACGAAAACGCGCATCACGCGCTTCCCCTTTCCGCCCTCGCGGGCGATGACCCGCCCTCGCGGACGGAGCGCGGGCGGCTTCGCCCGCATTTACGAGTCACCGTGTATTGAAAAGGTAGCACGGCCGCCCCGCGCGGGCCACGTGATCGCTTCGCGTGACCGTGGCGCGTGATCGTCACGGCGGGTGCGGGAACCGCGTCGATGATCTTGCGGGGGACTCCCCGAACCCGTGTCTCTCCGTGTCCGCCTCAGGGGCGGCTCGTTCCCCGTGTGCTGTATCCAGCTACTTTCCGAAGACGGGTGAAACGCGTGAACCACAAGACGAGGAAGACCGTGCGCTCCACGGTCGTGGCCTTCGCCGCCGCGACCGCGCTCGCGGCGACGCTGCCCACGGGCAACGCCTACGCCATCGACCACATCCCCTGCCGCGCCGGTGAGAACTACCTCAAGATCTGGTCGCACCTCAACGGCAAGGACAGCGTCGACTGCTACGCCAACAAGGGGAAGATCTCCTTCGGCAACTGGTGGGTCGACCGCATCTCCACCGGCAACAACGACCTCATCTACAGCGACGCCAACGGTGACTCCGTGCGCGTGAACCGCTGGACCGACATCACTTACCCGAACCGGCCCCCGAAGGTCTCGTACATCGAGATCCTCTGACGGGACGAAAGGGCGGGGCCGCCGTGCCGACGGCGGCCCCGCCCGCCCCGAAAGGCCCCTCCTCGGTGCCCCGAAAAGCCAACGAACCGCCGCCCCCGCCCCCCTGCCGGTGTCTGATTCTCGCCTGTCCGCGGTAAATGCGTGGACTGCGCGCCTTGCGTGACGCGAGACTTCCGCTTTCCGAACGACGGGGAGTGAGATGGGTACAACGGACACACAGGAGACGAAGCCGCCGGGCAGGAGCGCCGTCCTGCTGGCACTGCGCCACTACGCCCTGGAACTGCGACGACAGCGCGCCCTGGCGGTGCCCGCGCTCCTGCTGCCCGCGCTCGGCAACATCGGCATCCGCTACGTCGGCCCGCTGCTGGTCGCCAAGCTCGCCGGGCAGGCCGCCGACGAGCGCGGGCTCTCTCTCGGCCGGGCGGCGCCCTACATCATCGGCTTCGGCCTGACGCTGCTGCTCGCCGAGGTGCTGTGGCGCATCGGGGTGCACTGCCTCAACCGGGTCGAGGCGCGCGGCATGGAGCACCTCTACGTCCGGGGCATGGACGAACTCCTCGCCAAGGACCCGGCGTTCTTCCACGACAACTTCGCGGGCTCCTTGACCAAGCGCGTCCTCAGCTACGGCAAGCGCTTCGAGGACGTCGTCGACACGCTGCTGTGGAACGTCCTCGGCAACCTCGTGCCGCTGCTCTTCGGCGCGGTGGTGCTGTGGCTCTACGAACCGCTCCTCGTCGTCGGCCTCGTGCTGATGATCACGTGCACGGCCACGGCGGCGGTCCCGTTGATCCGGCGCAGGCAACGCATCGTCAACGACCGTGAAGCGGCCATCGCCCGCGTCTCGGGACACGTCGCCGACAGCCTCACCAACATGGAGACCATCCGCGCCTTCGGCGCCGAGGACAGGGAGGCCGGGGAGCACCGCGAGCGGGTCGCCGAGTCGCGTCGCCTCACCCTGCGCTCGTGGGACTAGGGCGTGTCCGTAAAGTCGGTGGGTCGTTGTTCTGTTCGTGGTGCGACGGCATGAATTGACGGATGAGGCGTGGGCGTTGATCGCTCCGTTGTTGGTGCCGGGCCGGATGGGGCGGCCGGTGCGGGACAGGCGTCAGGTGGTGAACGGGATCTTGTGGAAGCTGTCCACGGGGGCTGCCTGGCGTGACCTGCCCGAGCGGTACGGGCCGTGGAAGACGGTCTACGAGCGTTTCCGTCACTGGTCGGCCGACGGCACCTGGGAGCGGCTGCTGGCTCATGTCCAGCAGCACTCGGACGCGGTGGGTGAGGTCGACTGGACGCTGGTCTGCGTGGACTCGACGACGGTGCGGGCGCATCAGCACGCGGCCGGGGCCCGAAAAAGGGGCAGGTCCGGCCCGGTGAGGCGATCGGCCGGTCCCGCGGCGGGCTGACCACGAAGATCCACCTCGCCTGCGACGGGAACGGCCGCCCGCTGGCCTTCACCCTGACCGCCGGGAACGTCAACGACTGCACCCAGTTCGAAGCCGTCATGGCCGGCATCCGCATCAACCGGCCGGGCCCGGGCCGCCCCAGGACCCGGCCCGAACGCGTCGCGGCGGACAAGGGCTACTCGTCCCGGAAAATCCGCGCCTACCTTCGCAAGCGAGGCATCAAGAGCACGATCCCGGAACGACTCGACCAGATCAACGGCCGCCTCAGCAGGGGCGAGAGGCTGTGCGGCCTCGACCGTGCCGCCTACCGGCGCCGCAACCTCGTCGAACGCTGCTTCAGCAAACTCAAGCAGAACAAAGCCCTCGCCACCCGCTACGACAA
>NZ_JAAGLR010000467.1 GCF_010548245.1 Streptomyces sp. SID11385 | reverse complement strand
CCCGGTGGCGGGGCGGCTCAGCGCGGAGGCGCCGTTGGCAAAATCCTTCACATCCTTGGTCACGGGTGAAATTTACTTTCAGCAGGGTGCGGGGGTCAAGAACGAGGGCTCGGCGAGAGGCGGCTCAGGGGTTTTTCAGGGGTCTGTTCGAGGGCGTCTACGGGTTGTCTCAGGGGGCGCCTGGGGGATGTTTCAGGGTTCGTCCAGCGGGCGCCTCCGGGTCGTCTCAGGGTTCGTGCGGGGGGCGCTCACCGGTCATTTCCGGTCCCGGCGCACCTGCCGCACAATGGCCCCATGGCCACTCCCGACTCCTCCGGCACGTCCGGGGCCGCCCCCGAGCCCGGCTCCCTGGAGCAGACGCTGCACGCCGCGCGCGCCCGGGTGCTCGCGGACCTCGCCGCGAGCGAGGTGAGTGACGCGCGCGTGGTCTCCCTCGTCGAGGAGGCGGTGACGCAGCGCCGCTGGTGGGTGGAGCAGTGGCCGGACGGCGCCGAGTTCGTCGCGGGGCTCGTCGCGCAGGACGTGCAGGACGGCCTCCTGGAGCAGTACGGGCGGTGGCCGGTGTGCCCCGTGTGCACCGAGGAGGAGCCGCACGCCCTCGTCGTCGAACCGGAACTGGGCCCCGACCCGCACTGGGTCTGTGCCGAGGCGGGCGTCCTCGTCGCGCCCGTCGGCGCCCTCGACTCCGTCCCGGGCATCCGGTGACCGTCTACATCGACCCGCCGAACTGGCCGGGCCACGGCCGCATGTGGTCGCACCTCGTCAGCGACGACTCGTACGAGGAACTGCACCGTTTCGCGCGAGCGCTCGGCGTCCCCCGCCGCGCCTTCGACCGCGACCACTACGACCTCCCGGCGCAGCGCTACGCGGACGCCCTCGCGGCGGGAGCCATCGGGATCGGCAGCAAGGAACTCGTGGCCCGCCTCACGGCGGCGGGGCTGCGCCGCCGCAAGGCGCGAGGCGAACGGGGAGAGGCGGGACGGAACCCGTAGACCGGATGGATGGCCGCCCTGGACGAGCCGCACCCCCAGGGCGAGCCGGCTCCTACGCGGGTGGGCCGACCCGATCGGCCTCGCCGGGCGCCCCGGCCCGCACCGGCGGGCAGAACAGCCCGCACCCGCCGAACGCCTCAGCCAGCCACCCCCTACCGCCCCCCCCGCGCCCCTCCGCTCCCCGCCCCTCACCCGCCCAGCAGCGTCAGCTCCGTCGTCAGGTTCTCGCGTGCCCGCTGCTCCCAGTGGCGGCTCCCGTACGGAGTGCGGAAGAGGCGGGGCAGGGCGAGGAGGTGGCGCAGGACCTCGGCGCGGCCGTGGCGGAACTGCTCCTCGGGGAGGAAGCCGTACTCCTCGCTGACGGCGGCGGCGTACGCCGCGTACTCCTCCGGCACCCCCGCGAGCACCGCGAGGTCGGCGTCGCACAGCAGCTCGCCGTCCCCGTCGCCCGGGGCCGTCTCGTGGTCGATGGTGAGACGTACGAGGCGGGCCACCTCGGCGACGGGCCCGGACGCGAGCCCCGCCTCGCGCAGGGCGCGCTCGGCGAGCGTCGCGCTGCGCTCCTCGTTCTCGGAGCGGTCGGGCCGGTAGACCGCGTCGTGGAACCAGGCCGCGAGCCGTACCGCGTCGGGATCGCGCACCGTCCCGGCCCACGCGCGCTCGGCCGCCGTGCCGTGCGCGGCGGCGCGCGCGACCTCGCCGGTGAGCGTGTCGAGGTGCCGCAGGACGGCCCGCAGGTGGTCAACCGTGTGGTACTTGCGCTGGGGCTCCGCCCAGCGGGCGAGGAGCTCGTCGGCGTACGGCTCCGGGGCGGGCCCGGGCGCGCCGCCCCGTACGCGCAGCAGCGTCACGGCGAAGGCGGCGCGCAGCTCCTCGTACGCCGCCGAACGCCCGGATTCCGCGAGGTCCCGCTCACCGTCCATGCGCCCATTCTCCCCCGCGCCGCCGCGCCCGCCGTTCTCGCGGTACGGGTACGGCTCCCGCCGCGAGGCCGCGAGCCGCGAGGCCGGGCGCACCGCCCGGGCCCCGTTCCGCCGTCCGTACGCCCACGGACGGTGCTGCCCCGGGCCCCGGGCGCCGCGTAGGCTGCCCTCCAGCGCGATTGGACTAGACCGCTTCTCCTCCCGGTGGGACGCCCGGGGGCCTCCGCGACGGGGCGAGGTTCCGGAGGAGTGGCCGTGGCTGCCCTGACGCGCGCGACGGCGGGTCCGCGACGCGGCGGGCCCCGGCAGACGGGGCCCCTGAAGGGCGCCCGGACACGGGACGGACGGGAAGAGGGGCCATGACCATGCCCGAAGGCACAGCCGCACTCCTGGAGGTGATCGCCCTCGACGCGGCGGACGCCAGAGCCGCGCGGGACGGCGGGGCCGACCGCCTGGAACTCGTCAGCGACATGGCAGCCGACGGGCTCACGCCCACCGTCGAGACCTTCCGCGAGATCCGCGCCGCCGTCGGCCTTCCGCTGCGCGTGATGCTGCGCCTGAGCGACGGCTTCGCGGCGGGCGGCGCGAGCGGCGTGGCCGCGCTCGTGGACCGCGCGACGCGGCTGCGCGCGGTCGGCGCGCGGGAATTCGTGCTCGGCTTCCTCGACCCCGAGGGCGACCCCGACCTCGACACGCTGAAACGTCTCGCCGACGTCCTCGACGGCTGCGCCTGGACCTTCCACCGCGCCGTCGACCGCAGCCGCGACCGCGAGGCGCTCCGCGCCGGCCTCGACGGGCTGCCGGGACTCGACACCTACCTGACGGCCGGCGCGGCGGGCGGCGTCGACGAGGGACTGCCCGTGCTGTGCGAGGAGGCCGCGCGCGAGGGCAGCCCCGGCTACACGCAGCGCCTCCTCGTCGGCGGCGGCCTGCGCCTCGACCACCTCCCCGCCCTGCGCGCGGCCGGCATCTCCGCCTTCCACATCGGCGGCGCGGCCCGCCCCGGCGGCTGGGACGGCCCCGTCGACGCGACGGCCGTGGAGCGCTGGCGCGAGGCGCTGGGCTGAGCGGGGGCCGGGGACGTACCGGCCGGGCGTACGGGGGAGGGAGGCGGCGCCCCGTCACTCGTACGAGACCACCCCGACCCGTACGGGAACGGCCCTTGTCACCCGTACGAGACCACCCCGCCCCGGTACCGCGTGCCGCCGTCCCCGCACCCCACCGCCCGCTACACCGTGGCCAGGGCTCCCGGCAGTTCGTCCGCGTGCACGACGGTGAGTCCCGAGACCGCGCGGGTGAGTGCCACGTACAGGCGGCGCAGTCCGGTCGGTTCGTCGGCCTCGCCCGCGACGACGGCGGCCGGTTCGTCGAGCACGACGTAGTCGTACTCCAGGCCCTTGGCGAGCGAGGCGGGGACGAGGGTGAGGCGGGATTCGCGCGTGGTCTCGGTGCCGGGTTCGAGGTGCGCGAGCCCGGCGTCGGCCAGTGCCGTCGCGAGCGCGGGAACGCGCGCGTCGGCGGCGATGAGGCCGATCGAGCCCTCGTGGCCGAGTGCCTCGCGGCAGGCGGCGAGGACGGCGGCGTCGCGCGCGTCCTCGCCGACGCGCCTCACGAGGAGCGAACCGGGCGATTCGCGCACCGAACGCACCTCGGCGAGACCGGGCGCGATCGCCGGCAGCAGCTTCGACGCGTACGCGATGACCTCGCGCGGCACACGGAAACCGGCCGTCAGCTCCTCGATGTGCGCCTCCTCCTTGCCGAGGTGGCGCAGCGCCTGAGCCCACGTCCGCGTCGCCCAGGGCGTCGTGCCCTGCGCGAGGTCGCCGAGGACCGTCGCCGAACCCGTGCTGCACCTGCGGCCCACCGCCCGGTACTGCATGGGGGAGAGATCCTGCGCCTCGTCGAGCACGACGTGCCCGAGCGAGTGGGTGCGTTCGACGAGGTCACGGGCCTCGTCGACGAGTACGGCGTCGGCCGCCGACCACTTCGCGCTCTTGACGGAGCGAGCCGGTTTCGGCCACAGGATCGCCGCCTGCTCCTCGGCATCGAGCAGCCCCTCGGAGTGCTCCGCGAGGAACCCGGGGTCGCTCAGCAGCCGCAGGACGAGCTTCGCGGGCTCGACTTTCGGCCATACGGCGTTGACCGCCGCCTTCACGGCGGCATTGCGCGCGACGGTGGCCTGCACCCGGTCGTCGGGTGCCTCCCCGGCCCGCTCCATCTGGACGAGGACGGCATGCGCGAGCCGCTGCGGCAGCGCCTCGCGGGCCGCCCCGTACCGCATGTCGCGGTCGAGCAGTTCGCGCACCAGCTCCTCGACCTCGTACGCGGCGAGGCGCCAGCGCCGCGAACCGCGCACCACGACGACGCCCTCGGTGGGCATCGAGACGTGTGCGCGCAGCGCCCGCCGCAGCACTTCGGCCATCCGCGCGTCGCCCTTGACGGTCGCGGCGCGCGCGTCGTCCTCGCCGCGCACCTCCACGCCGGGCACGGCGACGAGATCGGCGACGGTCGCCTGCCGCACCTCCATCTCCCCGAGCGCCGGCAGCACCTGTTCGATGTAGCTCAGGAACGACCGGTTCGGACCGATCACGAGCGTTCCGGTGCGGGCGAGCCGGTCGCGATGGGCGTAGAGGAGGTACGCGACCCGGTGCAGGCCGACCGCGGTCTTCCCGGTCCCCGGGCCCCCCTGCACGCAGACGCTGCCGCTGAGGTCGCCGCGGACGATGCCGTCCTGCTCGGGCTGGATCGTCGCGACGATGTCGCGCATCGGACCGACGCGCGGGCGCTCGATCTCGCGTTGCAGCAGCTTGCTCGTGCCCGGATCGCTCTCCGAGGCGCCGGGCCCGGAGAGCACCTCGTCCTCGTACGCGGTCAGCTCACCGCCCGTGTAACCGAAGCGCCGCCGCCGCCCGACGTCCATCGGCCGCTGCCGCGACGCCTGGTAGTACGCGGTCGACACGGGCGCGCGCCAGTCGATGACGAGCGGATCGCCGTCCGCGTCGTGCACGTGCCGCCGCCCGATGTAGAAGCGCTCGCCCTCCGCGCCCTCGGCGTCCTTGAGCCCCGGGGCGCGGGTGAAGTCGAGCCGCCCGAAGAAGAGCGGCGTGTCGGCGAGATCCGCGAGCGCTTTGACGCGCTCCTCGATCTGCGCCTGGAGCACGGCGGCGTTGACCCAGTTCGCGGTCACGTCGCGGATGTCGAGGTTCTCCGTCTCCTCGCGCATCACGCGCAGCGCGGAGCGCGAGACGGAGAGGTGGGCGCGCTCAAGGGCGAGGGGATCGGTGCCGGTATCGGGCGGGGGACCTGCGGGCGCGTCGCCGGGCGGGGGGCCTGCGGGTGCGTCGCCGGAGGGTGCGCCGCCGGAGGGGGCGTCGGCGGGTGGTGGATCGGCGGGCGCGGTGGACGGTGACGACGCGGACGGGTGACTCACGGTACGGCCTCCTGCCGGAAGGGCGCGCGCGGCAGGGCACCACCCCCGCGGGCACGACGTGCGCGGGCACGGCGTGACATGCGCGGTGTGACACGCGCGCAGGGCGGAAGGCGGTGGCGCCGCGCGAACGGCGAACGAATGAGACGAACGGCCCGGCCGCCGGGAACCGGCCAGAGGCCGGGGCGGTCGCGGTCGCCGAAGTTGCCGCCGGTTTCCGTCCGGCAGGCGGCACTCCACGGGAGGGAGGCGGACAGACGCGCGATTGTAGGGGAGAGGGGGGCGGGAGCCCAAATGGGGAGCGGGACGGGGTCGAG
>NZ_JAAGLR010000438.1 GCF_010548245.1 Streptomyces sp. SID11385 | reverse complement strand
CGCGCCGCCCAGCGCGCCGCCGACGACGCCCGCCGCACCGCCCGTACCCTGCGCGCCGAGCGCGCCGAGATCGCGGGCGCCCCCGAAGAACTGCCCGCCCCCTCCGACGAGGCCCGCAGCGCCGCCCTGCCCACGCTGCGCGAGGCGTACCGCGCGGCATCGCAGCTCTACGAGAAGGTCGGCGTCGGTGCCGACCTCCGCGCCGAACAGGCCCGCGCCGAGAGCGAGGAGACCTCCGCCCTCGCCGAACTCGAACGCCTCAGCAACAAGGTCCGCACCCGCGCCTCCGGCCTCCTCGAAGGCCCCGACGGCGCCGACGGGCCCTCACGGCAGGCCGCCGCGGGGCGCGCCGAGGAACTCGTGCAGATGCTGGAGACCCGCGCCAACGCCGCGAGCGAACAGCTCGGCCGCCTGCGCGGCGAGGCCGAACGCCTCGCCCCCGAGGAGGGCGAGGCCCACACCGCGCTCCCCGAGGACCTCGTCCCCGCCGACGCCGGACAGGCCCAGACCCTCCTGCGCACCGCGAGCGCCGAACTCGCCGCCCGCACCGAGGCCCTGGACGCCGCCCGCGCGACCCACACCGCGCTCGGCCACGACCACCGCACGGCGGAAGAGGCGGCGGCGGGCTTCGAGGAGACGACGACACTCCTGCGCGACCTGCTCCGCGACAACCTCGCCCGCGACACCACCGAACCCGAACCCGGCACCCCGGCCCCGGAGGAGCCCGCCCCCTTCGCGGGGACGCTCACCGAGGCCCGTACCGCCACCGCCGAGGCCCGCCGCTCCCTGCGCGGCTGCGCCGCCGACCTGGCGGCGGCCGACGCCGCCGTCCGCGAGGCGAGCGACATCCTCGTACGGCACGCCAACTCCACGCGCTACGAGCAGGTACGCACCCCCGCGCGCCAGCAGATCAGGGAACTGCCCGCCGCCGCGCTCCCCGAGCACGCCGCCCGCTGGGCCGAGGCGTTCGCGCCGCGCCTGCGCGTGCTCACGGACGAACTGGAACAGCTCGAACGCAACCGCGACTCGATCGTCGACCGCCTGCGCGGCCTCGTGGAGTCCTCGCTCGCCACGCTCCGCGCCGCCCAGCGGCTCTCGCGCCTCCCCGAAGGGCTGGGGGAGTGGTCCGGGCAGGAGTTCCTGCGCATCCGCTTCGAGGAACCCGACCACGCGAGCCTCACCGAGCGGCTCGGCGAGGTCATCGACGAGGCCACCCGCGCCGCCGTCCGCAAGAACGCCGACCTGCGCCGCGACGGCATGAGCCTGCTCCTGCGCGGCGTCCAGGCCGCCCTCCAGCCGCGCGGCATCGCCGTCGAGATCCTCAAGCCGGACGCGGTGCTGCGCGCCGAACGCGTACCGGTGGGGCAGATGGGCGACGTCTTCTCGGGCGGTCAGCTCCTCACCGCGGCGATCGCGCTGTACTGCACGATGGCGGCGCTGCGCTCCAACGACCGGGGCCACGACAGGCGCCGGCACGCGGGCACGCTCTTCCTGGACAACCCGATCGGCCGCGCCAACGCCACGTACCTCCTGGAACTCCAGCGAGCCGTGGCGGACGCGCTCGGCGTCCAGCTCCTCTACACGACCGGGCTGTTCGACACGACGGCGCTCTCGGAGTTCCCGCTCGTCATCCGGCTGCGCAACGACGCGGACCTGCGGGCCGGGCTGAAGTACATCAGCGTCGAGGAGCACCTGCGGCCCGGGCTTCCCAAGGAGCCGGACGCCGAGGGAGTGCACGCCCAGATCCAGGCGACGCGCTTCTTCGAGCGTCCGCAGGAACCGGCCGAGTCGCAGGAACCGGTCGAGTCGGAGGAACCCGCCGTGTCGCGGGAAGCCACCGGCCGCCCCGGCGGCGCTCAGGCCGCCGCCGGGTCCTTCCCGCGCCCGGCCGCGCCGGAGGCGGAACGGGGGGAGCGGCCCGTGTCCTGAACGGGAACGGTGGGCCCGGGCGACGAGGGCGCGGGCGCGGTACGGGGGGAGGGGGCCTCCGTGACGGAGCGCCGCTCCGCCCGCGCCGCGAGCTTCGCCGCCTTGAGCGCCTGGCGCCGCTCCCTGCGCAACTGCCGCGCGGTGCTCCCCGGCTGGGACACCACCCCGTTGCGCTGCACCCACACCTGCCGGGTGACCCACACGTCGAGGACGCCCCACGTCGCCACCACCGTGCTCGCCACACTGCTCAGCACCATGGGGAAGGCGAGCCAGGAACCGGCGAGCGTGCACAGGAAGGCGGTCACCGCCTGGCACAGCGTCAGCGCCACGATGATGACGGCCCGGACCGCCGAGGTGCGCACCGCGTCGGGCAAGCGGCGCCGTACCGCGGGCTCCTCCTTCCACAAGGAGTCGCGCCGCACCGCCTCGCGCCGCCGCCGGGCGAACTCCGCGTCCTCGGCCGCGTCCTCGCCGTACTCCTCGATGCTCCACTGCGGCAGCGGGGTCTCCCAGGCGGCCGGCTCCCCGGCGGCGGTGCGTTCCGCCGTCCGCCTCTCGTCCTCGGTACCGCGCTCCACGGTGCTCATCACGCAGCCAACTCCCCACCACTCGCCGAACGGACCACCACCCGGGGGACACGAGCGGCTCTTCTTCTCGCTGCCCGCCCCACGCCGCTTTAGTCGGCCCCGTACGGCCGCACACGCGCGCGGGACCGCGTGGACCCGGCCCGCCTCCCCCTCGTACAGACGAACAAGAAAGGGCGCGGGTTTCCTCCCCTCGCCCCTGATTGACCCCTGATCCGCCGGAATTCACCGGCCCGTCCCGCGATGCCCGCGCGCGTACCGTCCGCGCCCTTCCGGACCGGATGGGGAAACCCGCCCCGTACCCGCTCAACAAGAAAACTATCCGGACATGTCTTCGAGTTGTAGCTGAGGCAGTAGTAGAGTCACGCCGATTCACGAGGCACGCGCGCGCCCCCACGGGAACCGCCCGTGGACGCTCGCGCCCACCGGCGCGGACGGCCCCGGGAGCAGGCGCCGACCCGTCCACCCGCGGTGGGCGGAGCCCCGTGATCGGCCGACGGGGACATCACAGGGGGACGACACCATGCGCTTTCGCGGGAAATCGATCCGCCGGAAGATCGTGGCCCTGCTCCTCGTGCCCCTCCTCTCCCTCGGCGTGGTCTGGGCCTACGCGACCGTCATCAGCGGCCAGGAGGCGTACCAGGTCCTCGGCGTCAGCCAGCTCATCGACCGGGCGGGCCAGCCCGTCAAGGAAGCGACCCGCGCCCTCCAGCAGGAGCGCACCCGCACCCTCGTCTACCTCGCCGACCCGCGCGGCTCCGACGTCTTCTCGGCGATGCGCCGCAGCTACTCCGCCACCGACGAAGCGGCCGAGAAAGTCCGCGACGTCGCCCGCGACGACGGCCTCCGCAACCGCATGAACGCCACCTCGCGCCGCGAACTCGACGCCGTCGTCCGCTCCTTCACCGATCTGACGGCCCTGCGCCGCAGCGCCGAGGACAACCGCCTCTCGCGCACCTCCGCGCTCAAGCTCTACTCCGACCTCGTCGACCCCTGCTTCGGTTTCCTCACCGACCTGCGCTCGGTCAAGGACGTCGCGCTCGACAAGCGCGGCCGCGGCGTCGTCGGCGTCGACCGCGCCCGCGAACTCCTCACCCAGGAGGACGCCGTCGTCAGCGCCGCCCTCACCGGGCACCGCCTCGGCCGCGACGAGATCCAGAAGGTCTCCGACCTCATCGCCCAGCGCGAACTGCTCTACGACACCAACCTCGGCCTCCTGCCCGCCGACGAGCGCAAGGACTTCGAGCAGTACTGGAAGAAGCAGAGCACCTCCGTCCTCACCGACGCGGAGTACGGCGTCAGCCAGTCGACACCGAGCGCCGTCGCCGTCGTCGACGCCGCCACCTGGGCCAAGGCGGCGAAGAGCGTCCTCGCCGACCTCGCCGCGCGCGACGACAAGATCGAGACCGCCTACCGCGACGCCGTGACCCCGTACGCGCACGGCGTGCTGCTGCGCACCGGCGTCGCGGGCTTCCTCGGCCTCGTCGCACTGCTCCTCTCCCTCTACCTCTCGGTCCGCATCGGCCGTTCCCTCGTCCGCGACCTCTCCGGACTGCGCCGCCGGGCCAACGAGACCGCCGGGGTCCGCCTGCCCGAGGTCATGCGCCGGCTCGCGGCGGGGGAGGAGATCGACATCGAGACCGAGGCACCGCGCCTCGCCCACGAACGTGACGAGATGGGGCAGGTCGCCCAGGCCCTGGAGACTCTCCAGCGCGCCGCCGTCGAGGCCGCCGTGCGCCAGGCCGACATGCGCAAGGGCGTCTCCGAGGTCTTCGTCAACCTCGCCCGTCGCAGCCAGGTCCTGCTCCACAAGCAGCTCACCCTGCTCGACACGATGGAACGCCGCACCGAGGACACCGACGAACTCGCCGACCTCTTCCGCCTCGACCACCTCACGACCCGGATGCGCCGCCACGCCGAGGGCCTCGTCATCCTCTCCGGCGCCGCCCCGGCCCGCCAGTGGCGCCGCCCCGTACCGCTCATGGACGTCGTGCGCGCCGCGGTCTCCGAGGTCGAGGACTACGAACGCGTCGAGGTGCGCCGCCTGCCCCGCGTCGCCGTCACGGGCGCGGCCGTCGGCGACCTCACCCACCTGCTCGCGGAACTCATGGAGAACGCCGCCGTGTTCTCGCCGCCGCACACCGCCGTGCAGGTGCTCGGCGAACGCGTCGGCCAGGGATTCCTGCTGGAGATCCACGACCGCGGCCTCGGCATGACGAAGGAAGCGCTCCTCGCGGCGAACCAGCGCCTCGCCGAGACGCCCGAGTTCGAGCTCTCCGACACCGACAGGCTTGGCCTCTTCGTCGTCAGCCGCATCGCCCGACGCCAGGGCGTCAAGGTCTCGCTCCAGCCCTCCCCGTACGGCGGCACGACCGCCGTCGTCGTCCTGCCCGAGAAGCTCCTCACGGAGGTGCCGGGCACCGACGGCGCGGGTTTCCCCGCGGTCTCCCCGGACGGACCCGTCGAACTGGAGGCCCCCGTCGCGACGCCCGGGCGCACGGCGGTACGGGAACCCGTCCCCGCCGGGGCCGACGAGGGCCCGCGCGGCCCGCTCACCCAGCTCGGCGCGCTGCCCCGCCGCCCGGTCCCCAAGCTCGTCACCTCGCACGGCCGCCCGGTCGG
>NZ_JAAGLR010000411.1 GCF_010548245.1 Streptomyces sp. SID11385 | reverse complement strand
CGCCCTCCGCACCACGTGGGAGCCCGACGGCACGGCCCGCGCGGAGATCACCTGGCCGGACGGCCACGCGCACACCGTCCGGCTCCCGGCGCCGCCACGGGCGTGAGCCGGGCGGCACCGGGGCGGGCGCGGGGCCCGCGCGGAAGGTTCAGACCAGGATGACGCGGCGTCCCCTCGTGTGTCCGGCCTGGCTGTCGCCGTGCGCCCGCGCCGCCTCGGCGAGCGTGTACGACTTCTCGACCGGGATGTGGAGCCGGCCGCGCGCGATCAGGTCGGCGGCCTCGGCGAGGGCGTCGGGCATGCTCCCCGCCGTGCCCGAGAATTGGACGCCGAACTTCGCCGCGTCCATATCGGCTATGGAGACCACGCGTTCCGGGTCCCCCGTCAGGTCCACGAGTTCGGCCAGGACCCCGGAGCCCGCCAGGTCGAGCGCCGCGTCGATCTCGCCGAGGCTCCGGACGCGCGCGGTCCAGCCCTCGTCGTAGGTCGTGGCGAGGGCCCCGAGCCCGCGCACGTACTCCTGGTTCGCGGCCCCCGCCGTACCGATGACCTTGATCCCGCGGTCGCGGGCGATCTGGAGGACGGCGGAGCCGACCCCTCCCGAGGCGCCGCTCACGAGGAGCGTCTGCCCCGGCCGCACGCCGACCTCGCGCAGTACGCGCAGCGCGGTCTCCACGACGGAGGGGTACCCGGCGGCCTCGGCGAACGTCAGCCCCTCCGGCATCGGCGCCCAGGCATCCAGGACGGCCAGCTCGGCGTAGGTGCTCGCGCCTTCGCCGAAGACACGGTCGCCGAGCGCGACACCGCGCGCCCCCGCTCCGATCTCGTCCACCACTCCTGCGGCGTCCAGCCCCACTCCCGCGGGCAGTTCGAGCGGGTGGGCGCCCAGGACCTGCCCCTCACGAAGTCTCCAGTCGACGGGGTTCACCCCCGCCGCCCGCACCGCGACACGTATCTGTCCCGGGCCGGCGTGCGGCTCCTCGGCCTCTGTCAGGCGCAGGACGTCCGGACCGCCGAATTCGGCGAAGCTCACTTTCTTCATGCCGGGAACGTAGCACTAACGGTTAGCTTTTTGAAACCGTTCTGGTTTCGCACCTGATAGCGTGCGGACATGACCGTGCCGACCGGGCGTCGTGAGCGCAAGAAGGCCGCGACCCGCCAGAAGATCGCGGACACCGCCATGCGGCTCTTCCTGGAGCGCGGATACGAGGCGGTGGGTATCCGCGAGGTGGCGGCCGAGGCCGACGTGGCCGTCACGACGCTGTTCGCGCACTTCCCCTCGAAGGAGGCGCTGGTCTTCGCGCGCGACGGGGACTTCGAGGAGGGTCTCGCCCGCGCGGTCACGGAACGCGCCCCCGGCGCGCCGCTCCTGCCGCCGCTGCGGGCGGAGGTCCACGCCCTCGTGCGGCACTGCACGGCGGAGGACGCCGCTCCGGTCTGGGGCATGATCGACGCGTCTCCCGCGCTGCGGAAGTACGAGGAGTCGATGCGGGTGCGCCACGCCGAGCGGCTCGCGGCGGCCATCACGGCGGACCCGGAGCTGTCCCGGACGCCGACGGCGAGCCGGGCACTCGCCCAATTCGTGCTCGACGCCTACGCCTTGGCCCGCGAGGCGGCCGATCCCGAGGGCGCGGTGGACGAGGTCTTCGGGATGATCGAGGCGGCCTGGAAGGTCACGGCCTCGCGCGACTCCTGAACCCCTCTCACCGCGGCCCTGCGGCCGGACCGCCCGGCGCCGTGAGCGTCACCTCGTGGTCCGTGAAGCCGTGCCGGCGGTAGAAGCGGAGCGCCGCCGTGTTGCTCGCGTAGGCGGAGACCTCGGTGCGGAAGGCGCCGTGGACGCGGGCCCAGTCGAGGCAGTGGGCGAGGAGGCGGGAACCGGTGCCCGCGCCGCGCATCGCGGGGCGCACGTACAGGCTCGCGAGCGTCACCGTCCGGACGGGGAGCAGGGGTTCGGGTGGGCGCAGCATCGCGGTGAGGTGGCCGAGCACCTTGCCGGCGCAGTCCGCGACGAGCAATAGCCGGGCGGGGTCGTCGAGTCCGGCGGCGAGCGCCGGGCGTCCGTGCTCCCTGAACCAGGCGGGGTCGGCGGCGGCGTCGCGCGGCCCGGCGTCCTCCGCGAAGAGCGCGGCCATCGAGGCGAGCAGCCCGTCGAGGTCCAGGTCGGTCGCGGGCCGCACGTGGACCACGGGCTCGGCCGCCGCCGGACCGCGCGGCACAACGGTTCGTTGGGTCATGCCTTCGACGCTAACGGCCACCACTGACAGAGCACCTCGGCGCCCGTCCGGGTGAGGGGGGCCGTCGTCCCGCCACCCGCTGGGCGGCGCGGCGTTGACCGGGTGTTTCCGATCCGTCGCGCTTGAGAAAGACCCGGTATTCGCAGCATGACCACTTCCCGTCACCACGCCGCCCTCCGCACCGCCCTGTGCGCGGCGGCAGCCGCCGTCCTGTCGCTCGCCGCCACCACCACCGCCACCGCCGACGGCGACCGGTCCGGCGGCTGGAAGGGCGAGGGCGGCCTCACCCTGACCAGCGCGCAGAACAACGCGGTCGACTCCTACTTGGCGGGCGCCCGGCGCGCGGAACGCACCATCAGCGTGCAGGTCCGCGCCGCCGCTTCGCTGACCGGAGCGGAACTCGTCGGCTTCGACAAGCGCCTCAAGAGCCCCGACTCGCTCAAGCGGAAGGTGGCGGGGACGCTCGTGGAGCAGCCCGGCCGCAACGTGGCATCCGTCCTGGCCGGGATCAGCGACGCCGTGCGCTACACCCTCCAGTGGGACGACACCACCTACACCTCGGGTGTCACCCGGGCCTCCGGCGCTCTGGCCGACTGGGCGAACGAGAGCACCAAGTGGTCCAACACCTGGGGCCGGACGAGCGGCTACAAGGGGCTCAACACCGGTTGGCGGGCGCCGCGTTCGGGGCAGCTCTTCGAGGTCCAGTTCCACACCCCGGCGAGCAAGCACGCCCAGGAGGCGACGCACACGCTCTACGAGGAGCAGCGTCTCCCCTCCACCAGCCCGGAGCGCAAGCGGGAACTCCAGCGGGAGCAGGACTCCCTCTTCGCGGCCGTGCCCGTCCCGGCGGGCGCGGAGTCCCTCACCGCGCCGGCGCCCCGGCGCGCGCCCGTCCCCGCCTCCGCGTAGCCGAGGCGTCCGAGCGGGTCCCCGGGGCCGTCCGCGGGACTCTCGCGGGACCCGCTCAGCAGCTCAGCCCCTCCAGCGCCGAGCGCAGTGCCGCCCGCAGTGCTTCCTCGTGGGTGCGGCGGTCGTCGCGGCCGCGGGCCCAGTGCTCGGCGCCGACGCGCATGGCGCCGTTCATGATGACCGCCTGGACGCGGACCGCGAGGTCGTCGGCGGGACGGCCGGTGCGGGCGGCGACGAACTCGGCGAAGACCTCCTCCGCCTCGTAGTGCATCTCCAGCCACACCGCGTGCAGCGCCGGTTCCTCGATGGCCATGGCGACGAGCTTCTTCGTCAGCCCGGCCTCCTCCGCTCCGCCGTCCGGCTCCTGCTCGGCCATCGCCTCCGTGAGCGGCCGGTCGGCGGGCCAGTCGCGGAGCTGCGCGATGGCCCGTTCGAGGCCGAGCGCGAGGAGCGGCTTCACGCAGTGCTCCTTGGACGGGAAGTAGCGCCACAGGGTGCGGGTCGAGATCCCGGCGGCGCGGGCGATGTCGTCCCCGGACGTCGCGGCGACGCCCTGGGCGCTGAAGAGCCGTACGGCCTCGATCGCGATCTCCCGCCGCGTCGCCGCCTTGCGCCGCTCCGTCAGGGGCGGTCGCCCGGTACGGGCCGCGCCGCGGCCGGTACCCGCCTCCGTACCCGCGCCCGTCTCCGTGTCCCTCATGCCGCTCCTCGTCGCCGCGCCGCCCTTCGGCTCCATTGTCCCTCGTCAGCCATTTCTGTCACCTGACGCCTTTATGTCATCGAGCGACAGAAAGAGGTACGCTCGGCGGTGTCGATACGGAACACACCGTTCCGCGCCGGCGGTACCGCCTCTGCACAGGGAGTCACCATGAGCACCACAGGCCTTGAGGGTCGCAGCGTCGTCATCACCGGCGCCGGTTCGGGCATCGGCCGCGCGACAGCGCTGAAGTTCGCCGCCGAGGGCGCGCGGGTCGTCGTCGCCGACCTCGACGGCGAGCGCGCGAAGTCCGTCGTCGCGGAGATCGAGCAGGGCGGCGGCAGCGCCTTCGCCGTCGTCGGGGACCTGAGCGAGCGGGCGGTGGTCGACGAGGTCGTGACGCAGACCGTCGAGCGCTTCGGCGGGATCGACGTGCTCGTGAACAACGCCGGGATCATGGACCGGATGTCGGCCGCCGGCGAGACCGACGACGCGGAGTGGGAGCGCGTGCTGCGCATCAACCTCACCGCGCCGTTCCTGCTGACCCGCGCCGCCCTCCCCCACCTGCTGAAGACCGGGCACGGCGCGATCGTCTTCACCGCGTCGGAGGCGGGGCTGCGCGGCAGCGCGGCGGGGGCGGCCTACACGACGTCGAAGCACGGCGTCGTCGGCCTCATGAAGTCCCTCGCCGTCATGTACCGGGAGAAGGGCCTGCGCACCAACGCGATAGCCCCCGGCGGCACGGCCACGAACATCTCGGTGAACGCAGCGGACGGCGCGCAGGGCCCGGCGACCATCGGCCAGTACATGGTGAACGTCGGCAAGCCCGCCCAGGCCGAGGAGCAGGCGGCGGCCATCCTCTTCCTGGCCTCGGACGCGGCGAGCAACATCAACGGAGCGCTGCTCCCGGTGGACAACGGCTGGGCGGCTGTTTGATTGCGTCGGCTGAGCCGAAGGGAGCGCGACGGTGTCGAGGCGCCCGTCGCGCGCAGGTCGCGAGGAACGAGTGACCGAGCACGTCGGGTGACTCGACACCGGCACGAGCGCTCCCGGAGGCGAAGCCGACGCCATCCAAAGAAGCGCGCGACGGTGTCGAGGCGCCCGTCGCGCGCAGGTCGCGAGGAACGAGTGACCGAGCACGTCGGGTGACTCGACACCGGCTTGGGCGCTCCCGGAGGCGAAGCCGACGCAATTAAGAGGCGCAGCCCACGTGGCCCCAGCCCTTGCCCACCTTCGTGATGTCCTCGCCCGCCGCGTAGGACTGGCCGCAGGCGCCGCAGCGGCCGGGGTACTTGGCCTTCAGGGTCGGGGCCTTGCCGCCGGACTTCGCGCCCGTCCTGCCGCCGGACTTCGCGCGGGTCGCGCCGCTCGTGCGGGCGGGTTCGGTGCGCGAGGCGCTCGGAGCGGGCGGCGCGGGGGCCCCGTACGCCGTCCCGGCCGCCTCCTGGCTGATCGCGCACTCGCTCGCCGCCTGGTCGGCGATCGCGTTGAGCGGGTCGCCGCCGACCTGGTGGGCGGGCACGTACCGGAACTCGACCTGGCGTCCCTGGAGCAGCGCGTCGATGGCCTCCACGAGTTCCTGGTTGGCGACCGGCTTGCCGGCCGCCGTCTTCCAGCCGCGCCGCTTCCAGCCGGGCAGCCACTCCGTGACGGCCTTCATGGCGTACTGGGAGTCCATCCGGACCTCCAGCGGGCGGACCGGGTCCGTGGTCTCCAACAGGCGGAGCAGGGCGGTGAGTTCGGCGACGTTGTTGGTGGCGGTGCCGAGCGGGCCCGCCTCCCAGCGCTCCGGGGTCCCCTCGGCGTCGGCGGCGACCCAGGCCCAGGCGGCACGGCCCGGGTTGCCCTTGGACGCGCCGTCGCAGGCGGCGATGATGCGATCTGACATCCCTCGATCATGCCAGTCGCCGCCGGGTGCGCGGACCACCCCTCACTCCTCGTCCGGACCCGGCACCCCGTCCTCCGGGTGCAGCCCGCGTCCGTGCCTGCTGCCCGCGAGCGGCGTCGGGGACAGGCTCGCGCTCTCCTCCCCCGGTTCCAGGAGCGTGTCGGCGGGTCCCACGATGAGCGGATCGGGGATGCCCACGACGGCCGGGTCCTTCGCCGGGTAGTCGAGCCGGGCGAGCAGGCTGCGCATCGCCTCCAGGCGCCCGCGCCGCTTGTCGTTGTTCTTCACGACCGTCCAGGGCGCCGCGTCGGTGTCCGTGGCGCGGAACATGTCGACCTTCGCCTCCGTGTACGCGTCCCACAGGTCGAGCGAGGCGATGTCGATCGGCGAGAGCTTCCACTGCCGTACGGGGTCGATCTGGCGGATCGCGAAGCGCGTGCGCTGTTCGGCGCGCGAGACGGAGAACCAGAACTTCACGAGCAGGACGCCGTCGTCGGTGAGCATCCGCTCGAAGACGGGGGTCTGGCGCAGGAAGTGGTAGTACTCGGCGGGCGTGCAGAAGTCCATGACGCGCTCGACGCCCGCGCGGTTGTACCAGGACCGGTCGAAGAAGACGATCTCCCCGGCGGAGGGCAACTGGCTCACGTACCGCTGGAAGTACCACTGCCCCGCCTCGCGCTCGGTCGGCTTCTCCAGCGCGACGACGCGCGCGCCACGCGGGTTGAGCCGTTCCGTGAAGCGCTGGATCGTGCCGCCCTTGCCCGCCGCGTCGCGGCCCTCGCACAGCACGACGAGGCGCTGCCCGGTGTCCTTGACCCAGCGCTGCATCTTCAGCATCTCGATCTGGAGGACGCGCTTGCGCTTCTCGTACTCGCGGCGGCCCACCTTGTGCGGGTACGGGTAGTTCTCGCGCCAGGTGTCGACGGGCCGGCCCGAGGCGTCGCGGAGCAGGGGGCGCTCGGGGCGGCTGTCGTCGATCGTCAGCCCGTCGAGGAGGGCCGCCCCCGGGTCCTCCGCCGCGCCGGAATCGGAGGGCGACGGGGCGGGCGAAGGGCTCGGCATGGGGCGGCATCCTCACGGGCGGGGGCGAAAGGCGGCCGGTCACGGCCGCTCTCTCGTCCCTACCCCCGCACCGGCGGGTACGCACTCCGGAAAGTGCGACCGGCGTACGCGCGGGGCGGCCGGGCCGTGGTCCCGCGCCCCGCGGCCGCGCGGACCGAGGGCGCCGTCGCGGACGGCGCGACCGCCGGCGGCGGGTCAGCGCCGTACGCGCACGAGCTTCTTGTTGGCGAACTCCTCCATGCCGTACTTGCCCAGCTCGCGCCCGACGCCGGAGCGCTTCACGCCGCCGAAGGGCAGTTCCGCCGCCGAGCCACTGGCCTCGTTGACGTAGACCATGCCGGTGTCGAGCTGCGCGGCGACGCGCAGGGCGCGCTCGGGGTCGTCGGTGGCGATCGCCGCGCCGAGACCGTACGGCGTGTTGTTGGCGAGGGCGACGGCCTCGTCCTCGGTCTCGACCTTGTAGATGACGGCGGCCGGGCCGAACAGTTCCTCCTGGAAGGCGCGCATGCCGGGACCGACGTTCGTGAGGACCGTCGGCTCGAACCAGGCGCCCTCGCGGTCGAGGGGCTTGCCGCCCGCGAGGAGGGTCGCGCCGTTCGCGACGGCGTCCTCGATCTGCGCGGCGAGGTTCTCGACGGCCTGGCGCGAGGAGAGCGGGCCCATGAACGTCCCGTCCTCGGTCGGGTCGCCGGGGGTCACGCCCTTCACGGTCTCGGCGAACTTGCGCGTGAACTCCTCGTACTGGTCGGCGAGGACGATGATGCGCTTGGCGGCGTTGCACGCCTGGCCCGCGTTGCCGTACCGGCCGAAGAAGGCGGTCTTGACGGCGCGGTCGAGGTCGGCGGGCTGGAGGACGAGGAAGGGGTCGGAACCGCCCAGCTCCAGGACGACCTTCTTGAGGTGGCGGCCCGCCTGTTCGGCGACGGCCGACCCGGCCCGCTCCGAGCCGGTGAGCGAGACGCCCTGCACCCGCGGGTCGGCGATGATCGTCGAGACCTGCTCGTTGCTCGCGAAGAGGTTGAGGTACGCCCCCTCGGGCAGGCCCGCGTCCTGGAAGATCTTCTCCATGGCGAGGGCGGACTCGGGGCACTGCGGGGCGTGCTTGAGCAGGATCGTGTTGCCGAGCATGAGGTTGGGCGCGGCGAAGCGGGCGACCTGGTAGTACGGGAAGTTCCACGGCATGATCCCGAGGAGCGGACCCATGCCCTCTTTGCGGACCACCGCGCTGCCGCCCGCGACGACGTCGAGTTCCTCGTCGGCGAGGAAGCCGGGACCGTTTTCGGCGTAGTAGCGGTAGATCGAGGCGGTGAGGTCGATCTCGCCGCGCGCCTGGGTGACGGGCTTGCCCATCTCCCGCGTGATGAGCGAGGCCAGCTCCTCCTTGCGCGCGGTGTACAGCTCGGCGACGCGCTCCAGGACGGCGACGCGGTCCTCGACAGCGCTCGCGCGCCAGGTGCGGTAGGCGCCGGCGGAGCGGTCCAGGGCGTCCTGGATCTCGACGTCCGTGGCTTCGGGGAACTCGCTCTCGGTCTGGCCGGTGGCGGGGTTGACGACCTTGTAGGCGGTCATGGTGTCCCTTCGTGCGGTACGGGGGTGGAGTGCGGTGCTGTCTCCTCTCACCGTCTCACCGACCGGCCGGGAACCATTCGCGGGGGCGCGCGTCTTTTCCCCGGGATGGCGCCGTGACCAGGCAGGACGCCTGCGGCGCGGGCTCAGTCGGCGGGCAGCCGGGCGGTCCGCTCGCCGGTGTCGCGCATGAGGAGCGAGAGATCGCCCCGTACGTTCACGAAGGGCCGCACCCGTGTGGTGCCGCCCGCCGGGTGCTCCAGGGACGTGTACGGCAGCACGGCGACCCTCTTGCGGTCGACGAGGTCGCCGAGTACGCGGCCCAGGGGGACGGGGGCGACGCCCGGCTCGGGGAGCAGCGCGAAGTCCCACACGTCCTGCGGGGCCGCGTGCCCGGCGAGCGGCATGACGTAGGGGAGCCGGAAGCCGAAGCGCCCGCGGCCCTGGTCGCGCGCGGCGAGCAGGAAGCTCTCACTGCCCTCCTCGCGGGCCTTGACCCGGACCATCGCGCCGCGCGGCAGGGAGCGGACGATGCCGTGGAGCTGGGCGGTGACGAGGAGCCCGGACTCGCCGGTCTCCAGGGCGAGGATCTCGGCGTGCGCCGGTCGCCGCCAGGCCCGTATCGCGAGATAGCCGTCCTTCGTGCGGTACGGAATCCAGTGCGCGAAGCCCGTGCCGTCCTCCAGCGGCGGCAGCCCGGGCAGCGCGCCCTGCTCCACGAGCCCGGCGCGCAGTCTGCGGCGGGTGGTGCCCGCGAGGAGGTAGGTGTCCCAGCGGCCCTCGTCGAGGCGGTGGGTGGCGCGGCCGAGGACGGCGGGCCCCGGCTCGGGGACCGGGACGCGCACTTCGCGCGCCGCGGGGTCGTCGCGGAGGGCGAGGAGGAGCTGGTACGGGCCGGGGAAGGGCGCCGTGGGGCGTATCTCGATCGCGCCCGTGGGCGTGACGAGCGCCCCGGCCGAGGTGCGGGGGCGCGGGGCCTTGCGCGGGGGGCG
>NZ_JAAGLR010000387.1 GCF_010548245.1 Streptomyces sp. SID11385 | reverse complement strand
GCGCTCGGCCTCCGCCCCGCCGAGGTGCGCGCCCACTGGGACGCCGCCCGGCTCGCCGGTCTCGTCGAGACCCACGGCGGCCACGCCCGCCCCGGCTGGCGGCTGCGCGCCTGGGACCGCGACGACATGGCGGTGCTGCGCGGCTGGGTCGCGCTCTTCGACGCCTGGTCGCTCTTCCACCCGGCGCACGCGGAGTCCGCCACCCCCATCGACCCCACGGCCGTCGCCGAGGTCGTCGAGGCGATGCCGCAGCTCCTCTCGGTGCTCCAGCTCTCGGCCGGGACCGCCCCGCGCGAGGAGCTGCTCGACCTCCTCGAACAGCGGATCACCGAGCTGCGTGACGCGCGTTGCGAACTGCCCGCACCCGGCCTCGCCGCACCCTCGACGGCCCCGCTCCCGGAGCTGTTCGACTGGGCGCTCGACCGGCTCGCGGGCGTCGGGGCCCTCACGCTGCCGCAAGGGGCCGGCGGGGAGATCGCGCTCACGCCGCTCGGCAGCTGGGCGGTGTGGGTCAAGCTCGAACAGATCTGCGTCGCCGCGCAGTCCCCGGCCGGGAACATCGAGCAGTCCGCCGAGGACATGCTGCGCGGCTGCGTACGGCTGCGCCCGGGCGAGGCCCGCGCCGAGTACCGCGCCTGGATCGCCGCGCGCACCGTGGGCACCGCCGTGCAGGAACTCCTCGACGCCGCACGGGGCGACGACGCGCTGCTGCGCCAGCTCGCCTTCGAGGCCCTGCGCGCGGTCGGCGCCCCCGCCGAGCCCGGCGTGCGCGAGGTCAGCGCGGACCTGCCGCTGCGCCCGTACGCGCTGCTCTGGCTCGCCGAGCAGGAGGGCGGCGACGCCGAGGACGCGCACGCGCTCCTGACCCGCGAGGAGTCCACCTGGCTGTGGATCGACACGGCCGCGGCCCTCAACGACCACGGCGACACGGAACTCCTCGTGCGCCACATCGAGGCCGCGCACCAGCCCACGATCCCGGCCCTGCTCGAAGAGGTCCGCTCCGCCGGCCACCCCCTCACCGTCCAGGTCCTCCTGGCCCTGGCCGCCGCCCACCCCGACCCGGCCCTCGCCAAAGCGGTCCGCAGAGCCGCCTTCCAGGTCCACACGGGCGGCTGACCGGATCAAGCCCCTCTGGGGGTACCTCCCGGCCGAAGGCTGGGGGAGCGTGAGGAGCGGGGTCCGGGGCGGAGCCCCGCGAGTCCAACCCGCAGAAAGGGCACCCCCCGCTCCCGGTTAGACTGAAGCCATGGCCCCCCTCCTTGCGCATTAGCGCGACGGCATTCCGCCCCGCCCCGCCCCCCGCCGTCCCACACGCCCAGGAGTACGTCCATGATCACCGCCACCGGCATCGAGCTGCGCGCCGGCGCCCGCATCCTCATCGAGAACGCCAGTTTCCGCGTCGCCAAGGGCGACCGCATCGGGCTCGTGGGCCGCAACGGGGCGGGCAAGACCACGCTCACCAAGTGCCTCGCGGGCGAGGGCCAGCCCGCCGGCGGCACCATCACCAGCTCGGGCGAGGTCGGCTACCTCCCGCAGGACCCCCGTACCGGCGACCTCGACGTCCTCGCCCGCGACCGCATCCTCTCCGCGCGCGGTCTCGACGAGACGCTGCGCAAGATGCGCGAGAACGAGGAGCGCATGGCGAACGGCAAGGGCGCCACGCGCGAGAAGGCGATGAAGCGGTACGAGCGCCTGGAGACCGAGTTCCTCACGAAGGGCGGTTACGCGGCCGAGGCCGAGGCCGCCACGATCGCCGCCGCGCTGAGCCTGCCCGACCGCGTGCTCGGGCAGCCGCTGCACACCCTCTCCGGTGGTCAGCGCCGCCGCATCGAACTCGCCCGCATCCTCTTCTCCGACGCGGACGTCCTCCTCCTGGACGAGCCGACCAACCACCTCGACGCCGACTCGATCGTCTGGCTGCGCGACTACCTCAAGACGTACCGCGGCGGCTTCATCGTGATCTCCCACGACGTCGAACTGGTCGAGACGGTCGTCAACAAGGTCTTCTACCTCGACGCGAACCGCTCCCAGATCGACATCTACAACATGGGCTGGAAGCTGTACCAGCAGCAGCGCGAGGCCGACGAGAAGCGCCGCAAGCGCGAGCGCCAGAACGCCGAGAAGAAGGCGTCGGCCCTCAACGCGCAGGCCGACAAGATGCGCGCCAAGGCGACCAAGACCGTCGCCGCGCAGAACATGGCCCGCCGCGCCGAACGTCTCCTCGCGGGTCTTGAGGACGTGCGCCAGTCCGACAAGGTCGCCAAGCTCCGCTTCCCCGACCCCTCGCCCTGCGGCAAGACCCCGCTCACCGCCGAGGGCCTCTCGAAGTCGTACGGGTCCCTGGAGATCTTCACGGACGTGGACCTCGCGATCGACAAGGGCTCCCGCGTCGTCATCCTCGGCCTCAACGGCGCCGGCAAGACGACGCTCCTGCGCCTCCTCGCGGGCGTCGAGAAGCCCGACACCGGCGAGGTCGTCGAGGGCCACGGCCTCAAGCTCGGCTACTACGCGCAGGAGCACGAGACGCTCGACCCCGAGCGCACGGTCCTGGAGAACATGCGCTCCTCCGCGCCCGACCTCGACCTCGTCGAGGTCCGCAAGGTGCTCGGCTCCTTCCTCTTCTCGGGCGACGACGTCGACAAGCCCGCCGCGGTCCTCTCCGGCGGCGAGAAGACCCGCCTCGCGCTCGCGACGCTCGTCGTCTCGGCCGCCAACGTCCTCCTCCTGGACGAGCCGACGAACAACCTCGACCCGGCCAGCCGCGAGGAGATCCTGGGCGCCCTGCGCACCTACAAGGGCGCCGTCGTCCTCGTCACGCACGACGAGGGCGCCGTCGAGGCGCTCTCGCCGGAGCGGATCATCATGCTCCCCGACGGCATCGAGGACCTGTGGGGCGCGGGCTACCGCGACCTCGTCGCCCTCGCCTGAGCCGGCCCCTGACCGTCTCGCCCGAGGCCGGTCCCGGCCCCTCGCACCCGGGCGCCCGCGCCCCGGGAAGCGCACGAGATCACTCCGGCACGGCCGAATGATCGATGACTGCTCGATCATTCGGCCGTGCCGGAACTCCGTCATCTGGGTGAGAACACCTCGTATCCGGGAGTGTCGCCGAGTGATATTCCCGGCCCCCCGAAGTTCCGCCACCTATTCCGCCTTCACCGCTCCCACCAGCGGTTTCCCCGGGTAATTCGCTCCGCGTGCACCAGTGCGCACGGACGGAATCCCGAATTCCACCCCTGCGGACCGCAGTGCTTTACCCAACGCTTCTCCGGTGGACCTTGCCGAATGGGTGGCCAGGATTGCCGACAGGGGTGATCATGAGAGTCCAGAGCGCACTTCCCATGAGGAGGCACGGGTGGCCGAGACTCTGAAGAAGGGCAGCCGGGTGACCGGCGCCGCGCGCGACACGCTCGCGGCAGACCTGAAGAAGAAGTACGACGGCGGAGCGAGTATCCGCGCACTGGCCGAGGAAACGGGCCGGAGCTACGGATTCGTGCACCGCATGCTCAAGGAATCGGGTGTGACGCTGCGCGGACGCGGCGGAGCGACCCGGGGCAAGAAGACGAGCGGCGCGAGCTGAGCAGTCGCCGCACGTCCCGACACCTCGCGGCACCTCGCGAGGAGTGGGCTCCACGCGGTGACCACCCGGGTGTCCGGACCTCCGGCCGGGTGGTTACTGTGCAGTCACTTACGACGGCACAGGCACCCGGAGGCCCGCGATGACCACACCCGCCCAGGACACGGCAAGCCCCGCACCCGGCGACCTCGTCTTCGAGGAGGACGGCGTCCGCCTCGCGGTACGGGACGAGATCGCCGCCGTCACGCTGACCAATCCGGCCAAGCGGAACGCCCAGACTCCCGCGCTGTGGCGGGCGCTCGCGCGTGCCGGAAGGGAACTCCCCGGCAGCGTGCGTCTCGTGGTGCTGCGCGGCGAGGGCCAGTCCTTCTCCGCGGGGCTCGACCGGCGGGCCTTCACGCCCGAGGGCTTCCCCGGCGACATCTCCTTCTTCACCCTCGCCAAGGCCCCCGAGGCCGAACTCGACGCGACGATCGCCTCCTACCAGGAGGCGTTCACCTGGTGGCGGCGTCCCGACCTCGTCTCCGTCGCGGTCGTCCAGGGCCATGCCATCGGCGCGGGCTTCCAGCTCGCGCTCGCCTGCGACCTGCGCGTCTGCGCCGACGACGTGCGCTTCGCGATGCGCGAGACGAGCCTCGGCCTCGTCCCCGATCTCACCGGCACGAGCCCCCTGGTCGGCCTCGTCGGCTACGGGCGCGCGCTGGAGATCTGCGCGACGGGACGGTACGTCGAGGCCGACGAGGCGGCCCGGACCGGCCTCGCCAACCTCGTCGTGCCCGCCGAAGGGCTCGACGCCGCCGTCACCGAGTTCACGGCCGCGCTCCTCGCGGCGCCGCGCAACGCGGTCAACGAGACCAAGGCGCTCCTCCAGGGCGCGGTCCTGCGCCCCTTCGAGGAGCAGCGCGCCGCGGAGCGCCAGGCCCAGGCCCGTCGCCTGCGCGAGCTGATGGGCGGCGAGTAGCGGCGAGGAGGCTCCGGGCCGTACGGAACCAGCCACCGCTCACTCCCGTACGGCGCCCCCGCCCCCCGTACGGCCCGCACCTCCGCCCCGCCCGCCTCACCCGGCGCGGCTCCTCACTCCCGCCAGCCTGTGACCAGCACCGCCACCTCCGCGCCCGCTCCCAGGACCCCGGCCGCCGCCTCGCGTACCGCGGCGACGGTGCCGGGCAGGGGGCGCGTTCCCGAGGCGGTCAGCTCCACCCGCA
>NZ_JAAGLR010000353.1 GCF_010548245.1 Streptomyces sp. SID11385 | reverse complement strand
GCCCTGGGCGGGCTTGGCGGGCCGGGTCGGGGCCGGGGTGCCGGGGGCGCGGTGCCGCAGCAGGGTCGGGGTGGCCGCGGCGGTCACCACGAGGCCGATCACCGTGAGCATCGCGAGGTGCCAGGAGGGGGAGAGGTGCGAGGCGACGAGGCCGCCGAGACCCGCGCCGAGCATCCCGCCGAGGCTGAACGCCGCGTGGAAACTCGGCATGACGGGGCGTCCGAGCGCGTTCACGAGGTCCACGGCCGCACTGTTCATCGCGACGTTGATGCCGCCGTACCCGATCCCGAAGATCAGCAGCACCGCCCCGAGCGACCAGGCCGTGTGCATGTGCGGGGGCAGCGCGATCGCGAGGGAGACGAGCACCGCGCAGGCGGCCGTGACGGGGTGGTTCCCGAAGTGCCGGCACGCGCGCCCCACGAGCGCCATCGTCACGATCGCGCCCGCCGAGACTCCGAGCAGGGCGAGCCCGAGGGCGCTCGCCGAGGCGTGTGTCTGGTCCTTGATGGCCGGGATGCGCACCACCCAGCCCGCGAAGACGAAACCGTCGAGCGCGAAGAAGACGGTGATCGCGGCGCGCAGCCGCAGGAGGGAGCCGCGGGAGCCGTCGGCGACGACGGTGCGCGGGCGGGGGGAAGGCGAGCCGGCGGAGTCCGAGCCGGCTGAGCGCGAGCGGCCTATTTTGTTCAGGAGCGACACAAAGTCAGCGTACGGGGGGTGCGAACGGCTCACAAGGGGTTGTCGTAGGCGGGTGCGAGCATGGAACGCATGGCCACCCTGCTGCCGCGCTCGCGCACCACGCTCGCCCCGGGCGCCGTCCATGTCCCGGACTGGCTGCCGCCCGAGCGGCGCCGCGCGCTCGTCGAGGCGTGCCGCGACTGGGCGCGCGGACCGGTGCCGATGCGCAGGGCGCGGCTGCCGCGCGGCGGCGTCATGTCGGTGGACAGCGTCTGCCTCGGCCGCCACTGGCTCCCGTACCGCTACAGCCGCACCGCCGACGACGTCAACGGAGCCCCCGTCCTGCCGCTGCCCGGCTGGCTCGGCGACCTCGGCCGCCGCGCGGTCGCCGCCGCGTACGACGACGAGGAGGCCGCCGCGCGGTACGCGCCGGACGTCGCCCTCGTCAACCACTACGGGCCCGGCGCCACGATGGGGATGCACCAGGACAAGGAGGAGCGCGCCTCCGCGCCCGTCGTCTCGCTGAGCATCGGGGACACCTGCGTCTTCCGCCTCGGCAACACCGAGACGCGGGGCAGGCCGTGGCAGGACGTCGAGCTGGAGTCCGGAGACCTCCTCGTCTTCGGCGGCCCGTCCCGCTTCGCGTACCACGGCGTCCCCAAGGTCCGCCCCGGTACGGGCGATCCGGGCGACGGACTGGCCCGGGGACGCCTCAACATCACGCTGCGCGTGACGGGCCTGCCCGGCTGAGCGCGCGGCGGCAGCGCGCAGGTGGGGCGGGACGCGGGGGCGAGAGGACATGACAGACTCGCCGACATGAACGGCAAGGAGGCAGCGGCCCGTACCGCGAATGGCGCGCGGGTGGACGGCGCCGCCGTGGGACGTACCGCGGGCGAGCGGACGCCGGAGGAGCGGAGCCGGGGCGAGCGCACCCGGCTGGAGCGCGGGCGCGGCGCGCTCGGGCCCGCGCTCGAACTCGTCCACACCGGGCGCGCCCCCACCCGCGCCGTCCTCACCTCCGCGCTCGGCGTCACGCGCGCGACCGCGGGCGCCGTGGCCGCCGAACTGGAGTCGCTCGGCCTGATCCGGGTCGACGCGCGCCCCGCGGCACCGGCCGGTTCCCACGGCCGCCCCTCGCACCGGCTCGCGCTCGACCCCGAGGGCCCCGTCGTCCTCGCCGCACAGGTGCACGCGGACGGCTACCGCGCCGCCCTCGTCGGCCTGGGCGGCCGGCTCGTCGCGACCTCGCCCGGCTGCGAGATGATCGGCGCCGACCCGGCGGACGTACTGGGCTCCGTCGTCGCCGCGGGACGCGCCCTGCTGCGCGAGACCGGCAGACGCTGCGTGGGCGCGGGCCTCGCCGTGCCCTCCGCGGTCGCCGAACCGGAGGGCACCGCGCTCAACCCGCTGCACGTCGCCTGGCCCGCCGGTGCCCCCGTACGCGACATCTTCGCCGCACAGGTCCGGGCCGCGGGACTCGACGTCCCCGCCTTCGCGGGCAACGACATCAACCTGATGGCTCTCGCCGAGCACCGCCACGGCGCCGGTCGCGGCGCCCGTCACCTGCTCGTCGTCGCGACCGGGCACCGCGGCGTCGGCGGCGCCCTCGTCGTCGACGGGCGCCCGCACACCGGCAGTTCGGGCCTCGCCCTGGAGGTCGGGCACCTCGTCGTACGCCCCGGGGGACACCCCTGCTACTGCGGGGGGCGAGGCTGCCTGGACGTCGAGACCGACCCGCGCGCCTTCCTCCTCGCCCTCGGGCGGACGCCGGGGGACTCCCAGCTCCGCGAGGCCCAGGAGCTCATCACCGCGCACGGCGAGGAGCCCGCCGTACGCGCCGCCGTCGAGATGCTCACCGACCGGCTCGGCCTCGGCCTCGCGGGCCTGGTCAACATCCTCAACCCCGACCGCATCCTCCTCGGCGGCCTCCACCGCACGCTCCTGACCGCCGCCCCCGACCGCCTCCACGCGGTGGTGGCCGACCGCAGCCTCTGGGGCCGCAGCGGCAGCGTTCCCCTCCTCGCCACCGCCCTCGACCGCGGCAGCCTCGTCGGCGCCGCCGAACTGGCGTGGCAACCGGTCCTCGACGATCCGCTCTCCGCGCTGAGCGGCTGAGCCGGGCTGAGCGGCTGGACCGGGGATGAGCGGCTGAGCCGTCGCTTCCACGGCGGTGGCGCGTTCCACGGCGGTGGCGCGTTCCAGAGCGGTGGCGCGTTCCAGAGCGGTGGCGCGTTCTACGACAGCGGCGCGCCGGGACCCGTACCACCGGCCCCGACGCGCCGCCTCACACCGCGGTCCTCACCCCACCCCCACCGTCCGCACCCCCCGGCGTCCGGCACGCTCCTCCGTCCCCATCTCGGCGAACGGCTCCGCGCCCGCTCCGTAGCGGTGGCGCGGCGTCACCGCCGGGAGCGGCGCGGCCTCTTCGGCGGCGGCGAGCGTGAACCACACGACCTTGCCCCGCTCGTCGGGGCGGACGCCCCAGCTCTCGCTCACCGCCGCGACGAGCGCGAGGCCGCGTCCGCACGTCTCCGTGTCCGGGGCGCGGCGCAGCTCGGGGAACCTCGGGTCACGGTCGCGCACCGAGACCGTGAGCACTCCGAGCAGGAACTCGATCTCCACGGAACAGGTCTTGTCCGATTCCGCGTGGCGGTGCACGTTGGTGAGCAGTTCGGTCACCCCGAGGGTCGCCTGGTCGATCAAGGCGTCGAGATGCCAGTAACGCAACTGGGCGGACACGATTCTGCGGACCTGACCGATCCGCGACGGCAGGGCCTGAAGCTCCACCGCGCAGTGCCTGCTGGGCTGGCTGATCACGGCTGTCACTCCCCGAGGTGAGTCCGGAAGAAGACGATGCTCGCGGCCGGCGGTTCCCACTCCCGCCGGCGTACAGGGGGACCGGTACGGCGGCTGGTTCACAGCGTCATCGCCGGTGGACCCAGAGTGAGGTGAGTCCAGGGTGACCCGGGGCAACCGCCCCCGCAACTCGTCGCCACGGCCCGTACCACCACACGCCTCCCCGCAGAACGCGCGGCGACCCCCGCCGGCTGTGGCCACGGGGCGCGCGTCCGTGGTGCAGTCTGCACGGCCCGGGGGTCCCGCACCAGGGCCCGGCACCCCCACCGGAGGCGCGCGCGGGCGCATCGGCACGCTCCTCGACGAGCCCCCGCGCGCACCGCCCACGTACCCGTGAGCCCGTCGTGCCCCCGCTCGCGGAGGGTGTGCCCCCAAGCCGGGGCTTCGGTCGCTCAAAGAGGTGTTTATGCAGGTGAGAAGTGGTGCGAGGAGGTCTAGGATCGGTCCCCACCAGCCCACGCGCGGCCTCCCGCGCCCATTTTCCAGGAGCGGCGTCGTGCCCACCCCCGAGCAGAACCGCCCCGGCGCCCCGGCGCACACACCCGGACCCCCGGCGCCCACGCCCGACGGCCCGGCCCGCACCCTCGACGCCGACCGGAGCGATCCCTCCTACCGCGCCTGGCTCAAGGAAGCCGTCCGGCAGGTGCAGGCCGACGCCAACCGCAGCGCCGACACCCACCTCCTCCGCTTCCCGCTCCCCGCCCACTGGGACGTGCACCTCTACCTCAAGGACGAGTCCACGCACCCCACCGGGAGCCTCAAGCACCGCCTCGCCCGCTCGCTCTTCCTCTACGCGCTGTGCAACGGCTGGATCAGGCCGGGGGCGCCCGTCGTCGAGGCGTCCAGCGGCTCCACCGCCGTCTCGGAGGCGTACTTCGCCCGCCTCATCGGGGTCCCCTTCATCGCCGTCATGCCCCGCTCCACGAGCCGCGAGAAGTGCCGGCTCATCGAGTTCCAGGGCGGCCGATGCCACTTCGTCGACGATCCCCGGACGGTCTACGCGGAGTCCGCCCGCCTCGCGGCGGAGACCGGCGGCCACTACATGGACCAGTTCACGTACGCGGAACGTGCCACCGACTGGCGCGGCAACAACAACATCGCCGAGTCGATCTACCAGCAGCTCCGCGAGGAGCGCTACCCCGAACCCGCCTGGATCGTCGCCACGGCGGGCACCGGCGGCACCTCGGCGACCCTCGGCCGCTACGTGCACTACATGCGCTACGACACCCGCGTCTGCGTCGCCGACCCCGACTTCTCCTGCTTCTACGAGGGCTGGACCCAGCACGACCCGGACGCGGTGAGCGACCGCGCCTCGCGCATCGAGGGCATCGGCCGCCCCCGCATGGAACCGAGCTTCGTGCCCGGCGCCGTGGACCGCATGATGAAGGTCCCCGACGCCGCGAGCATCGCCGCCGTGCGCTTCCTCGAACGCGTCCTCGGCCGCAAGGCGGGCGGCTCCACGGGGACCGGGCTGTGGAGCGCCCTGCGCATCGTCGCCGAGATGCTCGCGCACGGCGAACGCGGCAGCGTCGTCACCCTCCTGTGCGACCCGGGCGAGCGCTACCTCGACAAGTACTACGCGGACGAGTGGCTGGCCGCGCAGGGCCTCGACATCACCCCGTACACCGCGACCCTGGAGACCTTCCTGGCCAGCGGGACGTGGCCGGGCGGCCCGGCGAGCTGAGCGGCGTTCTCCCCGTGGGGGCGCGGGGTGGCGCCGTCCCCGTACGGGCGCGAGGTTTCGCCCCGTACGGGCGCGGGGCCTCGTTCCCGTACGTAGGGGCGCCGCGGGGCGGTCGTTCTCGTACCGGGCTCAGGTCACCGGCGGCGTGTCCGCGACCAGTACCGACTCGACGCGCTCCGCCAGCTCCTCGCGTGCCTCCTCCGGCAGCCCCTCATCCGTCACCACCGTGTCCACCGCGCTCAGCGGCGCGAAGGAACTCAAACCCACCGTCCCCCACTTGGTGTGGTCCGCGACGACGATCACGCGCCGCGCCGCCGCCACGAGCCGCCGGTTCGTCTCCGCCTCCGCGAGGTTCGGCGTCGACAGCCCCGCCCGCTCCGATATCCCGTGCACCCCGAGGAAGAGCAGATCGAAGTGGAGGGACGCGATCGCGGCGTCGGCCACCGGGCCCACGAGCGAGTCCGAGGGTGTGCGCACCCCGCCCGTCAGCACGACCGTCGCCCGGCCCTGCCGCCCGTCGTGCGCCCGGTGGAAGACGTCCGCGACGCGCACCGAGTTCGTCACCACCGTCAGCTCCGGCACCTCTACGAGCCGCTGGGCGAGCGCGTACGTCGTCGTCCCGCCCGAGAGCGCGATCGCCGTACCGGGTGCGACAAGTTCGGCGGCGACGCGCGCGATGCTCTCCTTCGCGCCCTGCTCCCGGCCCGACTTCGCCTCGAAGCCCGGCTCGTGGCTGCTCGCCTCGGCCGGCGGCACCGCGCCGCCGTGCACCTTCTCCACCGCCCCCTGCCGGGCGAGCGCGTCGAGATCCCTCCGCACCGTCATGTCCGAGACACCGAGCCGCTTCGTCAGCTCGTTGACCCGCACGCCGCCGCGCCGCCGCACCTCGTCGAGGATGACGGCCCGGCGCTGCTCGGCGAGGAGGTTCAGGTTTTCGCTCACGTCCGCCCGGTCCTTCCGCTGCTGTGGTCCCCTGCCCCGTACCGCACCGCGCGACGGAGCGTGGGGACGTCCCCGCCGTGCTCCGGCGCGTCCCGCACCCGTCGCCGCGCCCCCGTCATCCTCCCATGACGGCGAAGCCGCTCCGGCGGGACGGTTCCCGCCGCCGCGTCACTCGACCGAGGGATACCGTGCCCCAGCCCTTCCGGGCACGCCGCCCACGCGCTCATGCTCGTACGGGACATGACAGCCTCGGGCGGTACGGTACGCCGAGCGCCCACCCGTCCCGTACGAGAACACGCTTCACGCAGAACACGCCCCGCCCACCCGTCCGTTCACAGGGAGAACCGCGCGTGCAGTCCGCCCCGGGGGAGCAGCCCGCCCTCGAACTGCTGGTCCACGGAGTCGGGGGCACCACCCCGGCCGAGATGCTCGACGATCCGCACACGGTCCGCGTCGCAGGCGACGACACGGCCGCCCTCTACCGCCGCGCGAAGGACGCGCCGCCGCGCGAGCGCGAGGCGCTCGGGCAGAACGCGTCGCCGCCCGGGGAAGGCGCTTCCTCGCGCGAGGCCGCGGCGAAGGAGCCCGGTTCCGGCACGGACGCCCCGGTGCAGGAGGCGTACGTCTGGTGCAACCTGACCTCCGGCGACGCGAGCCGCGCCCTGTGGCTCCTCCTCCTGCCCTTCATGGTCGTCAACCTCGCGCACTGGATGCGTCCGCGCGCCCTGCGCCGCCCACGTCTCGTCAGCTTCTACGGGGCACTCGTCCGCCTCATCGGCCTCAGCCTCACCGTCCTCCTGGTCGCCGCCGCCTGCGAGGTCGCCCTCGACCTCACCGCCTGGCAGTGTGCGGGCACGGCCGCCTGCGCCGAGGGCCGCGCCTGGCTCGGCTTCCTCTCCCCGCACGCATCGCCGGGCGACTGGTGGACCCAGCCCGGCCGCCGCCTCGCCCTCGCCGCGCTCGTCCCCGTCGCGCTCGTCCTGCTCCTGTGGTTCCTGGCGCACAAGACCTGGAGCGCGTACGAGAACCAGAGGCCGCTCCCCGCGACGGACGGCACCGACTCCGGGCGCGAGGCGTATGACGGGCGCGACGCGCGCGACGCGGTGGCCGACACTCCCGCTCCCGCGCCCACCGCCTCCGCGCCCACCGCCCACGGCGCGAAGGTCCCGCGCGAGACCCCCGGTCTGGCCCGCCCCGGCTTCTGGTACGGCCGCCGGATCGTCGCCAGGCTGCGCGCCGCGCACACCGCCGCGGGGCTCCTCACCGTCGCCGCCGGGGTCGGAACGGCCGTCACCGCGCAGGACGCCGCGCACGGCGGGCCCGTCCTCGCCGGCCGCATCCTGTGCGGCCTGTACGCCGTCCTCGGCGTCTTCGTCGTCGCCGCCGTCTGCCGTCGCGGCCGCAGCGAGCGGCGCCTCGACCTCGCCTTCGACCGCCTCACCGTCCGCGCCCTCCCGCTCGCGGCCCTCGTCCTCCTCCTCGCCACCCTCGGCTACGCCCTCGCCGACCGTTCCGCCGACCGCTCCACCGGCACCCTCCCGGGCGACTCCCTCTTCCGCGTCCTCACCCTCACCCAAGGGCTGCTCGTCCTCGCCCTCGCCGTCGTCGCCGCCCTCCTCCACCGCAGCGCGCCCGACCCGCGCACGGCGCTGAGCGGCTACGGCGGCCCCGCGACCGCTCTCCTCGCCTGCGCCCTCGGCGGCGTCCTCACCGGCGGCCTCGCACAGCGCGTCGCCGACTGGCTCGACGGGCCCGCGACCCCGGGGGAGGGGGCGAGTCCCCTTCCCGGACCGCCTGTCCTGCTTTCCTGGCAGGCCGCCGTCCTCCCGCCGATGCTCCTCCTCCTGGCCCTGCTCGCCGCCAGGCTCGGCATCGCCACGTGGCGCCGCGCCCGCGCGGGCGCCGCGCAGGTCGACGCCGACTATCCCGGCGTGCGGCACGACGAGGCCCGTACCCGCGCGATCG
>NZ_JAAGLR010000039.1 GCF_010548245.1 Streptomyces sp. SID11385 | reverse complement strand
CGCTCCCGCCCCCGCACGCGCTTCGGCGCCCGTACCCGCCGCACCCGCGCCCCCGCCGGCCCCAGCACCCGTCCCCACCCCCGCGCTCCGCGGCCTCCCCACGCACCGGGCGGTGTTCGGCGGCGTCCTGTTTACGGTGGTCCCGCTCGCCCGCGGAGCGCGCCCGGGTGGCGGCGCCGGAGCGGCGCGCGCGTGCGTGGTGGTGTGCGCTCGCCGCCATGTGAGGCGGCGTCAGGTTGAGCGTGCGTCCGCTCATCTGGCGAGGTACGAGGCTCGTACGCACGAGTACGCCTCGGCGCCCGGTGCGCCGCTGGGAGCGCGGCGGGAGCAAAGCGATCCGGGGGCGCACTACCCGAGGGGGTGACGTGTTCCCGTGCGCGCCCCCCGTAGCTTTTCAGCCAACTTATCGGTCAACCGGCCGCGCACCCCTTACCCCCGCCAACGCCCCGTCCGAGCAGGGTGGAAAGCCTCGCGCGGGCGCCACGCACCCTATGGGGATTGGCCACCGGCGAGAGGCGTACTTCCCAGCCGGGCCGCCAAGTGCAACGCTTCGTGATCGAATGCTTTACGCCACGTTGCCATGTCGACATAGTGGCCGGTGGCGAACAGGTCACGCGAGCACCGCGGGACACAGTAGATTCGATCATGACTGTCGTACGGCGGGGGACTCGTGCCGGACCGAGGGGACAAGGTGCAGGAGCGGAACGCCCGACGAGAACGACGAGACCGAGGAGTCTCTTCCCCGCGCCGGCGGGGATGGTCCGGACGGGGTGCGTCGAACACCGAGGGGGGCTTAGCGCCATGAGCCAGGATGTCACTGTCGCACCGGAGGCGCCGGGCCGCAGGCTCTCGGGCCGCAGACGACGCGAGATCGTCGCGGTGCTGCTCTTCAGCGGCGGTCCCATCTTCGAGAGTTCGATCCCGCTCTCGGTCTTCGGCATCGACCGGCAGGACGCCGGGGTGCCGCGCTACCGCCTGCTCGTGTGCGCCGGCGAGGACGGTCCGCTGCGCACCACGGGCGGCCTCGAACTGACCGCCCCGCACGGCCTGGAGGCCGTCTCGCGGGCGGGCACCGTCGTCGTCCCCGCCTGGCGGTCCATCACGGCCCCGCCCCCCGCCGAGGCGCTCGACGCGCTGCGCAGGGCGCACGAGGAGGGCGCGCGGATCGTCGGCCTGTGCACCGGGGCCTTCGTGCTGGCCGCCGCGGGACTCCTCGACGGCCGACCCGCCACGACGCACTGGATGTACGCCCCGACGCTCGCCAAGCGCTACCCCTCGGTCCACGTGGACCCGCGCGAACTCTTCGTCGACGACGGCGACGTCCTCACCTCGGCCGGTACGGCGGCCGGGATCGACCTGTGCCTGCACATCGTCCGCTCGGACCACGGCAGCGAGGCGGCCGGGGCGCTCGCCCGCCGTCTCGTCGTGCCCCCGCGCCGCACGGGCGGTCAGGAGCGCTACCTCGACAGGTCTTTACCCGAGGAGATCGGTGCCGACCCGCTCGCCGAGGTCGTCGCCTGGGCGCTGGAGCACCTCCACGAGCAGTTCGACGTGGAGACGCTCGCCGCGCGCGCGTACATGAGCCGCCGCACCTTCGACCGCAGGTTCCGCTCGCTGACGGGCTCGGCCCCGCTCCAGTGGCTGATCACGCAGCGGGTGCTCCAGGCGCAGCGGCTCCTGGAGACCTCGGACTACTCGGTCGACGAGGTCGCCGGGCGCTGCGGCTTCCGCTCCCCCGTCGCGCTGCGCGGGCACTTCCGCCGCCAGCTCGGCTCGTCCCCCGCCGCGTACCGGGCCGCCTACCGTGCCCGGCGTCCGCAGCAGGAGCGCGCCGAGCAGCCGGCGGCGGCCCTCGCGGTCGAGCGGATGCCCGCGCCGAGCGCGGTCCCCGCCCAGGTGCGGCGCCAGGGCGAGGAACGTGCCGAGGCCTTCGCCGGGATACAGGGCCGCGGCGTACTGCCCAGCCAGCGGGAGCGTCCCGCGTAGGCTGGGACATATGAACGATCGCATGGTGTGGATCGACTGCGAGATGACCGGTCTCTCGCTGGCGAACGACGCGCTCATCGAGGTGGCCGCACTGGTCACCGATTCCGAGCTGAACATCCTCGGGGACGGGGTGGACATCGTGATCCGCCCGCCCGAGCGGGCGCTCGCGACGATGCCGGAGGTGGTGCGCGACATGCACACCTCCTCCGGCCTCCTCGCCGAGCTGGACGGCGGCACGACGCTCGCGGACGCGGAGGAGCGCGTGCTCTCCTACGTACGGGAGCACGTGAAGGAGCCGCGCAAGGCGCCGCTGTGCGGGAACACGGTCGGCACCGACCGCAACTTCCTCGCGCGTGACATGGCGGAGCTGGAGGGCTTCCTCCACTACCGCATCGTCGACGTCTCCTCGATCAAGGAGCTGGCCCGCCGCTGGTACCCGCGGGCCTACTTCAACGCTCCGGAGAAGAAGGGCAACCACCGCGCCCTCGCCGACATCCGCGAGTCGATCGCGGAGCTGCGCTACTACCGCGAGGCCGTCTTCGTCCCGCAGCCGGGACCGGACTCCGACACCGCGAAGGCCGTGGCGGCCAAGTACCAGCTCTCCTGATCGGCCCGTTCCGGCGCTTCCGGGCCGCCCGGGAAAAGGTGTGCGCGAGCACCCCCTGGAACCCTGTACACTTTTTCTCGGCCGGTCAGAAAAGCGCCGGTCATGGTGGGTGTAGCTCAGTTGGTAGAGCACCTGGTTGTGGTCCAGGTGGCCGCGGGTTCAAGTCCCGTCACTCACCCTCTCGAAAGAGGCCCCTCAACTGCGGAAACGCGGTTGGGGGGCCTCTTCGTCGTGCGGCATCAGGTACGAGACAGGCACGGGCGGGGTCAGCCCCGTACGGGACGGGGGCAAAGCGTCCCCGTACGGCCCGGCCGCCCTGCTGCGGCCGCGCTCACCACGTGAACCCCGGCTGCACCGCCATGCACGCCCCCTTGTCCTCGCCGTTGAGCACCGCGGCCGATTCCGGGGCCTTCTTCGGCTGCTTCTCGGCCGGGTAGGCGGTGTCCTCGCGCCAGTCGGTGCCGACGAGGATCGTGATGCGGGAGACGTCGGCGGACTTGCGGAGCAGGTCGGCGGGTATGCCGAGGGCGTGTCCGGCGGCCTGGGCGTCGGTTTTGGGGACGGAGGCGGGGAAGAGGACCGCGGTCTCCTGGCCGGTGGTGAGCTGGGCGTTGATCTCGGCGCCCGTGTAGCCCTTCGCCTTGAGCCGCTCGACGACCTGGCCCGCGCGCCCCGGGACGGGGGCCTCGGCGCCGGCCCCGGTGGCGTTGAGGACCTGGATGTCGAGCGATTCGGCCGGGTGGGCGGGCGCGGGCTTCTTCTTCGGCTTGGGCGGGGTGCCGCTGCCGTCGAGGGCCTGGTCCTTGCGGACGAGGGAGAGCAGCGCCTCGGCGTCGCCCGGCTTGGGGACGAGGCGGTTGTGGTCCTCGGACCACTGCGCGGTCGGCAGGGTCGTCATGGTGATGTGCTTGCTGGGGACCTTCCGCAGTTCGTTCGAGAGGTCGTAGAGCTTCTTCACGGTGTCGAGCCGGTCGTCGACCGTGAGGGCCTTCGTCGCGGTCTCGGCGAGCGAGCGCATCTTGCCGGGGTTGGTGAGTGTCGCGTTCTCGCGGAGTTCGCGGACCATCGACGTCATGTACATGTGCTGGGCGTGGGTGCGGCCGAGGTCGGTGCCGTCCTCGAAGCCGTAGCGGGTACGGAGCCACTGGAGGGCCTGCTCACCTTTGACGGAGGTCGTGCCGGCCTTCAGCCGCAGCCCGGAGCCGTGGCCGTCGGGGGTGCGCGAGTACACGTTCTGCTTGACGCAGACGGGGACGCCGCCGACCGCGTCGGCCATCGAGACGACCCCGGCGAAGTCGACCATCATGAAGTGGTCGATGTGGGTGCGGGTCAGCGCCTCCCACGTCGCGACGGAGCAGCCCGGGCCGCCGTGCGAGAGCGAGGCGTTGGCCATCTCCATGTCCGCCGCCGGGTACGTCTTCTTCGTCTTCGGGTCGGTGCACTCCGGGATCGGGATCATGGTGTCCCTGGGCAGGCTCACGACGGACATGTTCTTGCGGTCCGCCGAGACGTGCAGGAGCATCTGCACGTCGGCGAGCGCGGCCCGGCCGACCTCGCTCTTCGCTCCGCCGAGCTTGAGGTTCTCGGCGTCGTTGCGGCTGTCGGAGCCGAGCAGCAGGATGTTCAGCGGCGTCTGGCCGTCCGCGTTGGGCGCGGCCTTCGCGACGCCGTGCTTCCCGAGGTTCAGCTCGTCCTTCTTGATGTTGCCGTTGAGGTGCTCGTAGTACGCGAATCCGACGGCGCCGCTGCCGAGCACGAGCACGGTCACCGTGACGGCCGTCCAGCGCAGCACGCGCCTGCCCTTCCCCGGCGTGGTCGCTCCCCGTCGCGCCTGCTGCCTGTGCCCGCCCGTCACCCGGTCTCCCCCTCGCACCGCACTGTCAACTCCCGCCTTCGCCCGAGGAGTCGGGCGCGGGACCCCTGAGGTTACAGAACCCCCGTTCGAGTCCGCGCACGCACCGTGCTACCGGAACGCTCCGATCCTGTTCGGAGACAGACCGTTATTGATCGACTATTGATCGGACGTACCTATCGACACGAACCGACTGATCGATTTCCCTGCTAGATCGGCTGTGTGGCACGCTGTGCCCTGTCCAACCCCGCACCATCGGAGGCTTTTGTGCTCACTGTCGGTGACCAGTTCCCCGCGTACGACCTCACTGCTTGTGTCTCGCTCGAAAAGGGCAAGGAGTTCGAGCAGATCAACCACAAGTCCTACGAGGGCAAGTGGCGCGTCGTCTTCGCGTGGCCGAAGGACTTCACCTTCGTGTGCCCGACCGAGATCGCCGCCTTCGGCAAGCTGAACGGCGAGTTCGCGGACCGCGACGCGCAGATCCTCGGCTTCTCCGGCGACTCGGAGTTCGTGCACCACGCCTGGCGCAAGGACCACCCGGACCTGACCGACCTCCCCTTCCCGATGATGGCCGACTCGAAGCACGAGCTCATGCGCGACCTCGGCATCGAGGGCGAGGACGGCTTCGCGCAGCGCGCCGTCTTCGTGGTCGACCCCAACAACGAGATCCAGTTCGTCATGGTGACCGCCGGTTCCGTGGGCCGTAACCCCAAGGAGGTCCTGCGGGTCCTCGACGCGCTCCAGACCGACGAGCTGTGCCCGTGCAACTGGACCCAGGGCGACGAGACCCTCGACCCGGTCGCGCTCCTGGCCGGTGAGTGAGCCATGGCCCTCGACGAACTGAAGTCCGCGATACCGGACTACGCCAAGGACCTCCGCCTCAACCTGGGCTCGGTCATCGGCAATTCGCCGCTGCCCGCGCAGCAGCTCTGGGGCACCGTGCTGGCCTGCGCGATCGCCTCGCGCTCGCCGAAGGTGCTCGCCGAGCTGGAGCCCGAGGCGAAGGCGAACCTCTCCGCCGAGGCGTACACGGCCGCCAAGTCGGCCGCCGCGATCATGGCGATGAACAACGTCTTCTATCGCACCCGCCACCTCCTGTCGGACCCCGAGTACGGGAACCTGCGGGCCGGTCTGCGGATGAACGTCATCGGCAACCCGGGCGTGGAGAAGACCGACTTCGAGCTGTGGTGCCTCGCGGTCTCCGCCATCAACGGCTGCGGCCAGTGCCTCGACTCGCACGAGCAGGTGCTCCGCAAGGCCGGCGTCGAGCGTGAGACGATCCAGGAGGCCGTCAAGGTCGCGTCGGTCCTCCAGGCCGTCGGTGTCACCATCGACGCCGAGGAGCGCCTCTCCGCCTGAGCGCGCGATACGCGGTACGTGAGAGGGCCCCGTGGATGTCCACGGGGCCCTCTCACGTGTCCGCGCTCACTCCGCCGGGCGCGGCGCCGGTTCCGGCTCGGGGACCGCCCCCGGCCCCGGCCCCGGGTCCTTGACCTTCTCGATGTCCGGCGGCCCGCTCTGCAACGGCGGGTCCACGCGCGCCGAGTAGCGCCGCAGATAGCCGACGACCGTGTTGAGGACGGCCACGAGCGGCACGGCGACGACCGCTCCCCCTATCCCGGCCACCATCCCGCCGGCCGCGACGCTCAGCACGACGGCGAGCGGGTGGACCCGCACCGCCCGCCCGAGGATGAAGGGCTGGAGGACGTGCCCCTCGATCTGCTGCACGAGCAGGACGACACCGAGCACGATGATCGCCGCCCACACCCCCTGCGTCACGAGCGCCACGAGCACGGCGAGCGCCCCCGAGACGACGGCCCCGACGAGCGGCACGAAGGCGGCCAGGAAGATGATCACGGCGAGCGGGACCGCCATCGGCACGTCGAGGATGTAGATGCCGATGCCGATGAAGACCGCGTCGATGAGCGCGACCACCACCGTCCCGCGCACGTACGAGGTCAGGGTGTTCCAGGCCCGCGGGCCCGCGCCCGCGACGCCCTCGCGCGCCGCGGCGGGGACGAGCTTGAGGAACCAGCCCCAGATCCGCTCGCCGTCGTAGAGCAGGAAGATCGTGGAGAAGAAGGCGAGGAGCAGCCCCGTGAACATCTCGACGATGATGGTGACGCCCTCGATGCCCGCCGAGGTGAGCTGATCGGTGTTGGTGCCGATCGCCTCGCGCAGGTTCTTCGCGATGTCGTTGATCTGCTTCTCGGTCACGTGGAAGGGGCTGTCGAGCAGCCAGCGGCGCAGATCCTCGATGCCGTCCTGCACCTGGCTGGAGAGCTGGTCGACGTTGTCCATGATCTGCCAGACCACGAACCAGCCCATGAGGCCCATGATGATGAAGCCGAAGAGGGTGGTGAGCGCGGTCGCGAGGCCGCGCGGGACGCCGTGGCGGGTGAGCCGGGCCACGAGGGGCTGGAGGAGCGCGCTGATCAGCAGGGCGACCACGAAGGCGAGCACCACGAGCCGGACGGCGCTGATGACCTTCATCAGCACCCACACGGTCGCGGCGAGCACGAGGAGCCGCCAGCCCGCCTCGGCGGCGACACGTACGCCCCAGGGCACGGCGGAGGCCGGCTCGGGGCGCGGGCGCGGCAGCGGGCGGTAGGTCGGCGGCGGGGGCTCGCTCGCGGGCACGCGCACGGCTTCGGGCGGGCGCGGCTCGTCCGGCTCGTCCGCGGCGGCGCGCCGCTCGTCGAGTCTCTGCCCCAGGTGCGTGATCCGCGCGCTCGCGCGCCCGAACCACTCAGGCTTCTTCGGCATGTACGTCCCTGTTCCCCGTCAGTCCTGGACCACCCCCGAGGCCCTGGGGAAAGACCGTACACGGCGGAACCCCCCGCCGGGATGGGCGAGGGGTTCCGGGGTACGTGCGAGGAACGGCGGGCCGTCTAGTACCAGCTGTTGGCCTGCCAGAAGGACCAGGCACCGCACGGGCTGCCGTAGCGGCCGTCCATGTAGTTGAGGCCCCACTTGATCTGGGTCGCCGGGTTGGTCTGCCAGTCGGCGCCCGCCGAGGCCATCTTGGAGCCGGGGAGCGCCTGGACGAGGCCGTAGGCGCCGCTGCCCGCGTTGGTGGCGCGGTAGTTCCAGCCCGACTCGTGGTTCACGATGTTGCTGAAGCACTGGAACTGGTCCGCGGGCACGATCTGGCGTGCCATCGCCTGGACGTCGGCGACCGAGTAGGAGCTCTGGACCGTGAAGGAGGAGGCGTCGCGGGTCGCGGAGCGGCTGGCGGCCTGCTCCTTCTCCTTGGCCTCCTGAGCGCGCTGCTTGGCGAGCTCGTCGGCCTTCCTCTTCGCCGCGTCGGCCTTCTTGACCGCCGCTTCCTTCTTGGCGGTCGCGGCCTGGGCCGCGCTCTTGCGGGCCGCTTCCTCCGCGGACTTGCGGGCCACCGCCTGCGCGGCGTCCGCCTGGGCGTCGGCCTGCTGGGTCAGTGTCGCGGTCTGTACGCGGGCCTGCTGGCCCGCCGGGATGTCCGCGAGGAGGGTGGCGTCTTCCGCCGCGGTCGCCTCGAAGTCGTTCGAGGTCTGCTGGGGGGTGCTGCCCGAGGCAACGCCCACCACGGCTCCGACGGTGGTGACCGCGGTGGCCGAAGCCACCGCGAATCCCCGGACCGAGATCCGGCTCACACGGTTTCCTTCCAGCGTCGCCCGCTTAGGTGACCTCGCGGGCGCGATCGTGCCCCTGACACTGGCTTCCCCTTGCTCGTGGTCACGGGAAGCACGGACCCGAGGGGCGCGGGGGCTGCTTCTTCACAGCGGGACGCCCCGTGGAACACGGGTGGCACACAGCTTCTCTATGGAGTTGCGGGGCCCGGTGCCGCATCCGTGACACGGGTGCGGTGCCGAGGCCGTGGAGACACAAGCTGTGTGCGGGGCCTGACGGCTGAGAACTCTGCCGGAACTGGACGCCGCAAGGCAATTCTCCGTTGCGTGGGATAGGTCACACGCCGTTTGGGTGGTGTTTCTGATGGATAAGGCAGCGCAGCACGACGCCGCCCGGCTAGGCTCCTTGGCCTTCTGCCGGGCGGCGTCTCGGGTCCTCGCGGGGGTACGGGTCAACTTCCCTGTTCAGGGCGGGTGTCGACCCGTACGTCTCACAGCTCGCGGTCCTCCAGGAGCTCGGTCACGAGCGCGGCGATCTGGCTACGCTCCGAACGGGTGAGGGTCACGTGTGCGAAGAGTGGATGCCCCTTCAGCTTCTCCACGACGGCCACGACCCCGTCGTACCGCCCCACCCGGAGGTTGTCGCGCTGCGCGACGTCGTGGGTGAGCACGACCCGCGAGTTGGCGCCGATCCGGGAGAGCACGGTGAGCAGGACGTTGCGTTCGAGCGACTGGGCCTCGTCGACGATGACGAACGCGTCGTGCAGCGAGCGGCCGCGGATGTGCGTGAGCGGCAGGACCTCCAGCATCCCGCGCGAGACGACTTCCTCGATGACCTGCCGGCTGGTGACGGCCGAAAGGGTGTCGAAGACCGCCTGCGCCCACGGGTTCATCTTCTCGGACTCGCTGCCGGGCAGGTAGCCGAGTTCCTGGCCGCCGACGGCGTACAGCGGCCGGAAGACCATGACCTTCTTGTGCTGACGGCGTTCCAGGACCGCTTCGAGGCCCGCGCACAGCGCGAGCGCCGACTTGCCGGTGCCGGCCCGGCCGCCCATCGAGATGATGCCCACGTCGGGATCGAGGAGCAGGTCGAGCGCGACGCGCTGCTCGGCGCTGCGGCCCTTGAGCCCGAACACCTCGCGGTCGCCCCGTACGAGACGGATGTCGCCCGCGGGGGTCACGCGGCCGAGCGCCCTGCCGCGCTCGGACTGGATGGTGAGCCCCGTGTGCACGGGCAGTTCGGCGGCCTCGGGGACGCTGACCTGCTCCTCCTCGAAGAGCCGGTCCACCTGCTCCCCGGTCAGGCTCAGCTCCGCCATCCCCGTCCAGCCGGAGTCGGTGATGGCGAGTTCCGCGCGGTACTCCTCGGCGAGCAGGCCGACCGAGGACGCCTTGATGCGCAGCGGCAGGTCCTTGGAGACGACGGTGACGTCGTACCCCTCGGCCTGGAGGTTGCGGGCGACGGCGAGGATGCGCGAGTCGTTGTCGCCGAGGCGGTACCCCGAAGGGAGTACCGAGGGGTCCGAGTGATTCAGCTCGACGCGGAGCGTGCCGCCGATCTCGCCGACCGGGAGCGGCTCGTCGAGCCGTCCGTAGCGCACCCGGTAGTCGTCCAGGAGGCGCAGGGCCTCGCGGGCGAAGTAGCCGAGTTCCGGGTGGTTGCGCTTGGCCTCCAGTTCTGTGACCACGACGACGGGGAGCACGACCTCGTGCTCGTCGAAGCGGTGCACGGCGTTGGGGTCGGCCAGCAGGACGCTGGTGTCGATGACGTAGGTGCGCCGGTCGGGCTTGCGGCGCTGCGTGCTGGTCACCACGGAGAGACATACCCCCTCGGACGAGGACGGGGAACGGCCGCCCCGCGCGCCCCCGCACCGCGCACGCGGGCGTGCGGGGTCCGGGGAGGAGGGGCGGCCGGGGAATGGGGACCGGGAGTGGCCGTGACGGGCGCGAGGGGGACGGGCGTCCGGCCGCGCGGGCCGGTGGGCCGGCCGCGCGAACCGGTGGTCCGGCCGTGTGGGCCGGGGAGGTGAAGACGTACCGCTCGGTCGTCCTGGCGCACGGGCCCTCCCGGGCGGGCGGCACCCTGCCACCCGCTGAGAACCGGTGTCCGTAGGTCGGATACCGGCCTGGGTGAGCTATTCCCGGACCGGAAGCCGGTCATGCGCGAGCGTCTGACGACACGTGGGGGAACGCGGGGTGAAGCAGGGGAGCGGCGGGGTGCGCCCGGGGCGCGCGGTGGGGGGCGGCGTGAGCGGACCCGGCGGGGTCCACGAGCGGACACGCGAGGCCGCGTGGTACGGCGCGCGGCCCCTCGTGGCGGGGCTCGCGGTCCGCCCGCTCAGCCTCCGTAGCGGCGGTGGCGGGCCGCGTAGTCGCGCATCGCGCGCAGGAAGTCGACCTTGCGGAAGGCCGGCCAGAAGACCTCGCAGAAGTAGTACTCCGAGTGGGCGCTCTGCCAGAGCATGAAGCCGGAGAGGCGCTGCTCGCCGCTCGTGCGGATGACGAGGTCGGGGTCGGGCTGGCCGCGCGTGTAGAGGTGCTCGGAGATGAGGTCGATGTCGACGGCCTCGGCGAGTTCCTCGAAGCTCGTGCCCTTGCGGGCGGCGTCGTGGAGGAGGGAGCGGACGGCGTCGGCGATCTCCTGGCGGCCACCGTAGCCGACCGCGACATTGACCAGTATCCCCGTGTTGTCCGAGGTCGCGGCCTCGGCCTCCTTGAGGGTGGTACGGGTGTTGTCGGGCAGGATGTCGAGGGCGCCCACGTGGTGGACGCGCCAGCGGCCGTCGGCGGCGAGGGCCCGTACCGAGTCCTCGATGATGCCGAGGAGGGGGACGAGTTCGGACTCGGGGCGGTCGAAGTTGTCCGTGGAGAGCATCCACAGCGTCACGACCTCGACGTCCGTCTCGGCGCACCAGCCGAGGAACTCCTCGATCTTCTCGGCGCCCGCCCGGTGGCCCTGCGCGGTGGTGCCGCCCGAGGCGCGCGCCCAGCGGCGGTTGCCGTCGAGGATGAGGCCGATGTGCTTGGGGACCTGCGCGTGGTCGAGGCGCCCTCGCACCCGCCGTGCGTAGAGTCGGTACACGAGGTCGCGCATGTTCACGTCTGTCAGCCCCTCCGTGCGGCAGGCAATGCACTCCGGAAGGCGCCACCCTACCGCCGTTCGCGGGCGGCCCCCGACGCCGGGTCACACGGCCCTCACGTACCCTTCGCGCATGTCAGACAACGCTTTCTTCCAGGCGGCGGACGGCCGTTACGACACCATGGAGTACCGGCGGACCGGCCGCAGCGGCCTGCTCCTTCCCGCCGTCTCGCTCGGTCTGTGGCACAACTTCGGCGACGACCGCACGCTGGACCCGCAGCGCGAGATCCTGCGGCACGCCTTCGACCTCGGCATCACGCACTTCGACCTCGCGAACAACTACGGCCCCCCGGCGGGCTCGGCGGAGCTGAACTTCGGCAAGCTCCTCGCGCAGGACTTCGCCCCCTACCGCGACGAGCTGGTCCTCTCGACCAAGGCGGGCTACCTGATGACCCCGGGGCCCTACGGCGAGTGGGGCTCGCGCAAGTACCTGCTGAACTCGCTCGACGCCTCGCTGCGCCGGATGGGCACCGACTACGTCGACATCTTCTACTCGCACCGCTTCGACCCCGACACGCCGCTCGAAGAGACGATGGGCGCGCTCGCGACCGCCGTCCAGCAGGGCAAGGCGCTGTACGTGGGCGTGTCCTCGTACTCCTCGGAGCAGACCGCCGAGGCGGCCCGCATCCTGCGCGAGATGGGGGTGCCGGCGCTCATCCACCAGCCCTCGTACTCGATGATCGAGCGCTGGACGGAGCGGGACAGCCTGCTCGACACGCTGGAGACGGCGGGCATGGGCTGCATCTCGTTCGTACCGCTGGCGCAGGGCGTGCTCACGGGCAAGTACCTGGGCGGCATCCCGGAGGGCTCGCGGGCCACGCAGGGCAAGTCCCTGGACCCGACGACGCTCACCGAGGGGCGGATCAAGAAGCTCAACGAGCTGAACGAGATCGCCTCGGGTCGGGGCCAGACGCTCGCGCAGCTCGCGCTGAGCTGGGTGCTCCGCGATCCCCGGATGACCTCCGCGCTCATCGGCGCCTCCTCGACCCGGCAGCTCGACGAGAACGTGGCGGCCGTGTCGGCGCCCGCGCTCACGGGGCAGGAGCTGGAGCGGATCGACGCGCTGACGGTGGAGTGGTGAGGGGCGCGGCGGAGCCGAGCCGGGGCTGATGCCCACGGCCGCCGGCCGCTCGATCGCCCGGTGGGCCGAAGCGGCGGAGCGCCGCGACGAGGCCGGTGGGGTGCCGTGCCGCCCGGGTCCGTGAGGACTTGCGGGGCCCCACCGGCCTTCGGCGTGTCCGGCGGGCGGCGGCGTGTCTCCGGGGGCTGCGGCGTGTGCGAGGGCTGTGGCGTCCGGGACACCCGCCGGTTCCGGGCAAAGAAAACGGGCCGGTCCGTGGGGGGGGTTACGGACCGGCCCGAGGGGGGGAGCTCCACCATAACCCTTCGTGAGGGAAGACGGCGACATTCCCACCGAACCACTACTCTCCGGGTTCGCCCGGCAACGTGGCGCCGATCGATTCGCTCACTTCGCGACCCCTTGATGCCCTTTTCCGCCGCTTTCCCTCCGAGGCGGGGCGGCGCGGGACCGCCGTACGGCACTTCGGGGCGTATCCCACCCACACGGGCGAAGCCGATGCGTCCGGTTTGACGAGAGGACGGTACGCGGACCTCGCGGGGGCACTACGGTCGCCGGTATGACGAGTACGGAGTCCGCGTCCGGCGGCCACCAGGGCGAGCCCCTCGCGCCGGAACCCGTGCTGCGGGTCCTCGCCCCGGACGGCTCGCGGGGCTCGGTGGTGCCCCTGGAGGTCGCGCGGACGGCCCGGGAACGGGGGCGCGGGCTGCTCGGGCGGGACGCGGTACGGGGGGCGCTGCTGCTGAGCCCGGCGAGCGCGGTGCACACGCTCGGGATGCGCTTCGCGATCGACGTGGCGTTCCTCGACCGCGAGTGGCGCGTACGGTCCGTCCGGACGATGCGCCCCGGCCGCCTGGGCCTGCCCCGCCCGTGGGCGCGGCACGTGCTGGAGGCGGAGGCGGGCGCGATGGCCGGCTGGGGCCTGTCCCCCGGAACCCGCGTCACCATCGAGGACACCGTGACCGGCCGGGACACCGGGACCAGCGAGGACGCCCCCGGCTGAGCCCCGTCCCGGACCCCGCGGCTGTGCCTTCGCGAACACGGAAGGTACCGCGCGGCCCCCTCCACCGCGCGGTACCGGAGCCCACGTGTTTGCGCACGCGATTTCCGTTGGTCTGAACTTAGGGGATCGATGACGTCTGCACGAGACCCGCACGATAACGATGCGGAATCAGGCGTTCGTGGGGGACGCCGGGCCGCTTCGCGCGTGGCGCGGGGCCGTGGGCCGACCGGGCGCGCTCCGCGGAGCTGATGGCCGCGCGGGACGCCGCCACGTATGCCGGTGCCGACCCCGCCGGGCCACCGGTCTTCTTCGACCGGGGCCCGCACGACACGATCGGCCACCTCCGCCTGGAGGGCCTGCCCGTACCGCCCACGCTCCCCCGCGCCGCCCGCACGCACCCGTACCACCGGCGCGTCCTTCTCGCGCCCTTCCGGCCGGGCATCTACCGCCTCGGCGAGGAGCGTGCCCAGCCGTCCGCCGCGGCACGGGGCTCAGGCCGGTTTGCGGGCCTCGATGAGGAAGCGGGAGCTGTGGGCGAGGAAGCGGCCCTCGGTCGCGATCAGCTCGTGGAGCGCGCGCAGGCGGTCCTCGTAGCGCTCGACGGTGAAGCCGGGGACCATCCACACGACCTTGCGCAGGTAGTGGACGACCGCGCCGATGTCGAGGAACTCCATCCGCAGCCGTACCGCGCGCAGGTCCACGACCTCCAGGCCCGCCGCCTCGGCGGCCGCACGCGCCTTCCCGGGGTCGCGCGCCGTCCACGTCTCCTCCGGCTGCGGCCCGAGGAACCACTCGCTGACCTCGGCGCCGCTCCACGGGCCGACCTCCTGCGAGAGGTACGTGCCGCCGGGGGCGAGGACGCGCGCGACCTCGGCCCAGTCCGTACGGACCGGGTGCCGCGCGCTCACCAGATCGAAGACGCCGTCCGGGAAGGGCAGCGGCTCGCCTTCGCGCGTCGCCACGACGACGATGCCGCGCGGGGCGAGGATGGCCGCGGCCCGCGCGGCGTTCGGTGGCCAGGACTCGGTGGCGGCGGCGCACGGCGGTACGGCGGGCGCACTCGCCAGCACCTCTCCCCCGCCCGTGTCGATGTCGAGGCTCGCCCGCGCCCGCCCCAGCCGTTCCCCGAGCAGCCGCGCGTATCCCCACGGGGGCCGTTCCTCCGTGGCCCGCCCCTCGAACCACGAGAAGTCCCAGCCTTCGACGGGCGAGGTGGCGCCGTCGCGGACGAGGGCGGCGAAGTCGTGTGCGGAGTCCATGGAGGAAGCATGACGCGGGCGGCGGGGCGGGTGCCAGCGGATTGCGGGGCGGGCGGGGTGGGACGTTTCCGGAGGCCGGCGGAGCAGGGTGCGAAGTCCGCTTCGTCGTACACGTGTTGGGGGTACGGTCGCGTGGACGAGGTAGTGCGCACGGTGAGCGGGGCTCCCGGGACGGACGCGGGCCGCCCGCATCCGGCGCGGGTCTACGACTGCCTGCTGGGCGGCAAGGACCACTACCCCGTCGACGCGGCGTTCGCGGCGCGGATGCCCGCCGCCGCGCGGGACTCGTGCCTCGCCAGCCGTGACTTCATGCGGCGCGCGGTGCGGTGGGTCGCGCGGCGCGGCGTACGGCAGTTCCTCGACCTCGGCACCGGCATCCCGACCGAGCCGAACCTGCACCAGGTGGCGCAGGAGGTGTGGCCGGAGGCGGCGGTCCTGTACGTGGACAACGACCCCGTCGTCCTCGCGCACGCGCGGGCGCGGCTGAGCGGGACGGCCGAGAGGAGCGTCGGCTACCTCGAAGCGGACGCCCTCGACCCCGGGCCGGTCCTCGCGGCCGCCCGCTCCGCACTCGACTTCGGCCGTCCCGTCGCCCTCTCGCTCATCGCGCTGCTGCACTTCGTCCCGGACTCCGCGGAGCCGCACGCCCTCGTACGGCGGTACGTGGACGCGCTGCCGCCCGGGAGCCACCTCCTCCTCAGCCACGGCACGCGCGAACTGCTCCCGGCACCGACAGGGGTGGCGATCCACTCCGTGTACGACGACAGCGGCATCCCGCTGGTCTCGCGAACGCGGGAGGAGGCTGCGCTTCTTCGACGGGATGGAGGTGCCGGCACCGGGGGTGGTGGCGGCGGGTTCCTGGGACGGGGCGGGCGAGGCCGGCGGGACGGGCGGGGCCGGCCGGACGAGCGGGGCCGGCGGGACATCGGGGCAAGGCTCCGCAGCGGCCGGGGTGTACGCGGGGGTCGGGGTCAAGTCCGCAGCGTGAGGGGCTGTTGCAGATTCTCGCGGCACGCGTCATGGCGCGTCGCGCTGACCAGCTGTTTCCCGGGTGATCTCACCGGTGGCCGGGGGCTCTCGTTCCAGGATGAGCGGCATTTCCTCACGACCGCCCTGGCGCTCGTGACGGACGGCCGACGATGTGCTGACGCGCCTTCTTCCAGACCTCTTCGAATTCCTCGGAGGTGAGCGGCAGCGGCTCGTGGCCTTCCCACTCAGAGATGGGCAGTTCGGCAGTGATCCCGAATCTGCTGTCGTACTCGTCAAGGTGGCCTGCGTCACGGGCTCGCTGCCATTCCTCGAGGGAGGCAGCCGCGATCGGGGTCGATCCAGGCCCTTCGAGCTCGATCTGCCGGATCACCCAGCCTGCTGCATCGACCTCGAAGTAGAACCAGGTGTCTTCCTCGTCCCAGTAGCAGCGCATCCATGTGGTCACGAGGCAATGGTCCCAGGACATGTTCTGTCTGCTCAGCGGGGCGGTGTCAGATCCATAGTGGAGGATCACGCCATGATCATGGCAACCGATGCGGCTGGGCGGGGAACTAAGGCGCCCTCGAAGCCCGCGATAGGCAGGATGCTGGGCAGCTCCAGCGAGGGAACGCGCATCTGATCCTGGAGAGCGTGGAGGAGGACAGCTGGTACATCCAGGTACTGCTGCGCGACGACAACACGTACCAGCTCGAGTTCCGGGACGGCGTAGCGGCCGAGCACTGTCAGACGCGGACCGTCTCCCAGGAGAAGGTCCTGACCGCCTTGCTCGGCTGGGCCGCGGGCAGGACGGACTGGAGAAGCGACTTCATGTGGAACAACATCGGCTCGGAGTTCGCGGACTGAGTGCTTGCCCCCTCGATGCGTAACGGCACTGCGCGTTGCCGCGTCCGGACCACGCTGGAAGATGGGGGCGTGCTGCCCTACGTCTATCGCGTCACCAAGTACGACCCCTCCGACCGTGATGGACACGGCCACTACACCGGCGCCGAGGACACGGTCAGCGACCACGGCCAGGTCGAGGGCGCCTACCTTCAAGCGATCGAGGCGTTCGCCGCTGACACGGGCATCGAACGCCTGACGGTGCGCGAGCCGCACCTCCCGGTGCCATTCGTGAACTTCGGCCTGGAGCCACCGATGGACGGCTTCGGGCTGGACGGTCTCTTCCCGACCGGGCTGGATGGATTCCACGATGGTGCGGATGTGTCAGTCGGTACCGCGATGGATCTTGTACGGGTCATGCTGCGCGGCGGTGGCGCCTGGTGCCGGCTGGAGGTGGAGGACACCTTCACGGTGCACGTGGGCTGGGACCAGTACATGTACATCGGCAGCAGCCGGCCCTGCGAAGCCGCAGTGGCCCGGACCCGCGCACTCGGTTTGTTCCCGGAGCGGATCGACGCCTCCCCGTACGACTTCGAAGCCGAGGACGAAGGCCCCCAGCGCCCGGCCGACGACGAATTCTGGGCCCAGTTGCGCTGGTCGATGGCAGGGACCAACGCCAGGGTTCTGGAAGAGCAGTCCGCCTACAACCTCGCGCGATGGCACCGCCTCACCCCCGACAACATCGACACGATCCGCGCCGGGCTCGCTCCCCGAGCCCGACTGGCAATCTGGCCGGACCTGTCCTCCGACATCGACGCGGTCCTCGCCTCGCTCCCCGCCGAGGGCCACGTCGAGTGCGTCTGGCAGGGCAGAGACGGGCAGATGCACAGCGCCACCGCCGACGAAGACGAGTTCGCGGAGCTGGCCACCCGTCTCTCCTGCGCTTCCGCCGCGATGATCCTGTCCATGCACGCCGACGACCGCGTCCCGCTGCTCGCAGCTGTCCTGCCCGACAGCGACGGAGTGGTACGGGCCCGCTGGGAGATCGACCCCACGCCGAGCACGCAGCAGTGGGCCTTCCTCAAGACTCTTCACCGAGGTGAGATCGTCACCGGCCGGGTGACCCGAATCGCCGATTTCTGGGTCACTTTCGTGGACATCGGCGGCTTCGAAGCGATGATCAATATCCCCGAGTTGTCATGGCGTCCCTTCAACCATCCCTCCGACGTCGTTGCCGTTGGCCAGGAGATCAGCGCCGAAATCCTCGACGTCGACGTGATCCGCGAACGGGTGTCACTGTCGCTCAAGGCCCTGCACGAAGACCCGATGCCCCTGCTGGTCGAACTGATCGGCCAGACCATCGTCGGCCGCATCACCAAGCTCGTACCGTTCGGCGTGTTCGTACGCATCGAGCAGGAGGAGAACGGCTTCGAGGGGCTGGTGCACAACTCCGAACTGGCCGAGGGACGCTCGGACCATCAGCAGTTGTCCGTCCAGGTCGGCGACGCACTCCCCGTCAAGGTCCTGGCCATCGACCCGGCCCGTCGCCGTATTACCCTCTCCCACCGGCAAGCGGTCTCCGCCGGCCAGGAGGAACCCGGCGCCTGATCAGCCCAGGTCTTCGGGGCTCCGAGACCACCACCCTCGATCAGCCTGCCGCTCCTGCGGCCAGGACACGAAGTCGGCTTCCGGTTCTGCTACCTCGCCCGCGTCGGCGTAGGGGCCGCGCATCCATCGCCCAGCCACCACCAGACTCGGCCACGTTGAGGCCCAGTCACGATGAGGATTCAGAATTCACAGTCGCGGTCGCCGCGCAGGAGGATCGATCCGTGCTGATAGATGCCATGGAGTAAGGGCGAGTGCTGGTCGTGGTCGTAGTAGTCGTACTCCCGCTGCCATGCCTCTTTGAGGGGGAATGGCACCGTGGGCTTCCCTCATGGAGCAATGCTCAGGACTTGTGGATCGGTTCCGCGAGGGACGCAGAGGGCGTACCTTCCCGAATGATCCTTTGATGGTCACCGAGTAGGCCCGCGTTGCAGCGCGGGTCGGGAAGGTACGCCCGTGCTCAGCGTAGTCACCTCCGACGGCTCCGCCCAGTCCGGTTCCCTGATCGATGAGATCGTCCGCGAAGACGCCCGCCGGATGCTGGCCGCCGCCTTGGAGGCGGAAGTCAATCAGTACATAGCCGAGTTGGCGGCCGAGACCGACGAGCATGGGCCGCGCCTGGTGGTCCGCAACGGCCACCACCGGCCCCGGACGGTGGTCACTGCGGCCGGGCCGGTCGAGGTCAAGGCCCCGCGGGTGAACGACCGCCGCGTCGACGATGAGAATGGCGAGCGCAAGCGGTTCTCCTCCAAGATCCTGCCACCGTGGTGCCGCAAGTCCCCGAAGATCTCCGAAGTACTGCCGCTGCTCTACTTGCACGGCTTGTCGTCCGGCGACTTCGTCCCGGCGCTGGAACAGTTCCTCGGGGGCACTGCCGGCCTGTCGGCCGCGACCGTGACACGGCTGACCAGGCAGTGGAGCGAGGACCACGCTGCCTTCCAGAGTCGGGACCTGTCGGATCGCGACTTCGTCTACGTGTGGGCTGACGGTGTGCACCCGAAGGTCCGGCCGGGGCAGGCCCACTCGTGCGTCCTGGTCCTGCTCGGGGTCCGGCTGGACGGCACGAAGGAGCTGATCGCCCTGGCCGAAGGCCTGCGCGAGTCCACCGAGTCGTGGGCCGACCTGCTGCGCGACTGCCGCCGGCGCGGCATGCGCGACCCCTAGGGCGTGTCCGTAAAGTCGGTGGGTCGTTGTTCTGTTCGTGGTGCGACGGCATGAATTGACGGATGAGGCGTGGGCGTTGATCGCTCCGTTGTTGGTGCCGGGCCGGATGGGGCGGCCGGTGCGGGACAGGCGTCAGGTGGTGAACGGGATCTTGTGGAAGCTGTCCACGGGGGCTGCCTGGCGTGACCTGCCCGAGCGGTACGGGCCGTGGAAGACGGTCTACGAGCGTTTCCGTCACTGGTCGGCCGACGGCACCTGGGAGCGTCTGCTGGCTCATGTCCAGCAGCACTCGGACGCGGTGGGTGAGGTCGACTGGACGCTGGTCTGCGTGGACTCGACGACGGTGCGGGCGCATCAGCACGCGGCCGGGGCCCGAAAAAGGGGCAGGTCCGGCCCGGTGAGGCGATCGGCCGGTCCCGCGGCGGGCTGACCACGA
>NZ_JAAGLR010000318.1 GCF_010548245.1 Streptomyces sp. SID11385 | reverse complement strand
CACGGGCCCGGGCCCCCGCCGCCCGCCGGAAAACCTCCGGCCGGGCGACGGGAGCCGACCCGTACGGCGGCACGCGACCCGTACGGCCGTGCCCGGCCCGCGCGGGCCCGCGCCTCAGCGGCTGTACGCGCGCGGCTGGAGCGTCGTCGCGTACGGGCCCGTACCGGCGAGCAGTTCCTCGTGCGTGCCCACCTCCACGAGCCGCCCGCGGTCCATCACCACGATGCGGTCCGCGTCCTGGATCGTGGAGAGCCGGTGTGCGACGACGAACACCGTCCGTCCCCGCATGAGGCGTTCCAGCGCCTCCTGGACGAGCGCCTCCGACTGGTTGTCGAGCGCCGAGGTGGCCTCGTCCAGGACGAGGACCTTCGGGTCGCGCACGAGGGCCCGCGCGATCGCGAGCCGCTGCTTCTGACCGCCCGACAGACGCGCGCCCCTGGCCCCGACGACCGTCTCGACGCCCTGCGGCATCCGGTCGACGAACTCCAGCGCGTTCGCCGCGGCGAGCGCTTCGCGGATCTTCTCGTCCGGCACCTCGCCGTCCATCCCGTAGGAGACGTTCTCGCGGATCGAGCCCTCGAAGAGGATCGACTCCTGCGGCACGACCGACAGGAACCTCCGGTACGTGCGCAGGTCGAGGCCCGCGATGTCCTCGCCGTCGAGGAGGATGCGGCCCGCGGTCGGCCGGATGAAGCCGATGACGAGGTTGAGCACGGTCGACTTGCCCGCGCCCGAGCCGCCCACGAGCGCGACGGTCTCACCGGCCCGCACCGACAGGCTGAAGTCGTGCACCGAGTGCTCGGCCGCGTCCGGGTAGCGGAAGCCCACCTTGTCGAAGATGAAGTTCCCCGTCACCTCGCCGGCCTCCGTCTTGCCCTCGTTCACCTCCAGGTCGGGCGCCTGGAGCACCTCGCCGACCGAACGCACCGACTCCAGGCCGCGCGAGACGATCGGCATGAGGTTGAGCAGCGCGGTCAGCGAGGCCGTCAGGCCGGTGAAGAAGGTGCTGATCATGACGACGTCACCGGGTGAGATGCCGAAGAGGCCGTAGTACGCCACGAGCGCGGAGCCCGACAGGAAGGCCACCGCCATCACGTTGAGCAGGATCCACGACAGCGAGCCGAAACGGCCGCCCAGCATGTCGAGCCGGAAACCGGCCGTCAGGACCCGCTGGAGCGAGGAGTCCACGCGGCGCAGCGCGGTCCGCTCCAGGGCGTGGGCCCGCGTGATGGGGATCAACGTGGTCATCTCACCGACGCGCGCCGAGAGTTGCTCCACCTCCACCCGGAACGCCTCGTTGTCCGCGCGGATACGGCCGCGCAGGCTCCGTACCAGCAGCGCGGCGAGCGGCACCACGACGATGAAGAGCGGGAGCGCGACCGGCGCCTGGAAACCGATGACCGCGAGGCCGCCGAGCAGGGTCATGACGGCGCCGAGGCCGTTCTGCGCGGTCTGCTGGAGCATCGTCTCCAGCGCGTCCACGTCGCGCACCACCTTCGTCTGGAGCACCTCGGCGCTCACCCGCGAGTGGTAGCCGATCGACAGGTGCTGCATCCGGTGGCACAGCGCGCCGCGCAACTCGGTGCCCGTGCGGCGGATCGCGAGGCTCGACAGCTTCGAGAAGTACATGTGCAGCGGATAGTTGAGAAGGAGGACGACGAGGACGGCCGCCGTGTTCCACCAGATCCGGGAGACCGGCTCGTGGCCCACGACGATGTCGATGATGCGGGCCGTCACCAGCGGCAGCAGCCAGACGGGTATGTGCTTGACGGCGAAGACGAGCACGGCGAGCGTCAGCCGGCCCCGGTCGGGGCGCAGCAGGTAGCCGAGCGTGCGCAGCGGATGCTCACCGACGTAGGCGTGGTCGAGCGGCGGCTTCCGCACCGCGGAGGGCGGAGGGTTCTGCCTCAAGAGCGCTGTGGTCCTTCCAAGGAGGAAGCTCGATCGAACAGCCCCCCATCCTCCTCCAGAGCACGGCGGCACAGGAAGGGCGCCCGGCATCCGGACGGGAGTCGCCCTCGCGCGGCCGCATGCCCCGTACCCGGGCCGTCCGCGCGGCTTCCGCGCCCGGAACGCCGCTCGCTCGGGCCGGTTCCGCCGCCGGGCGGCCACCGCCTCGTGCCCGTGGTGATCTACGCTGGCCGCCGGACGGACACGCGAGCGTCAGTCAGGAGGTCAGGGATGGGCGAGGCACTGGGAGTCGCGGTGCTCGGCGCCGGGCACATGGGCGCCGACCACGTACGACGTCTCGACCGGGTGGTGAGCGGGGCGCGCGTCGCGGCCGTCGCCGACCCCGATCCGGACCGGGCGAGAGCGGCGGCGGGAGACCTGCCGGAGTGCACCCTGCACACCGACCCACTGGCCGCGCTCGACGCCCCCGGGGTGGAGGCGGTGCTCATCGCCTCGCCGGCCGAGGCGCACGAGGCGGCGCTCCTCGGCTGCTTCGCACGCGGCCTGCCCGTCCTGTGCGAGAAGCCCCTCGCCCCCGACGCGCGCGGCGCGCTGCGGCTCGCAGAGGCGGAGGCCGCGACCGGGGGGCGGCTCGCCCGGGTCGGCTTCATGCGCCGCTACGACCGCGAGTACCAGGCCCTCAAGGACCTGCTCGACAGCGGCAAGCTCGGCCGCCCCCTCATGCTGCACTGCACCCACCGCAACGTCTCCTCGCCGCCGCACTTCACCTCCGACATGCTCATCGGAAGCTCGGTCTCGCACGAGATCGACGCGGCGCGCTGGCTGCTCGGCGAGGAGATCGACGCCGTCACCGTGCTGCGCCCCCGCTCCACGGCGCACGCCCCGCAGGGGCTTACGGACCCGCAGTTCGTCGTCATGGAGACGAGCGGCGGCGTCCTCGTCGACGTGGAGATCTACGTCAACTCCGGCTTCGGCTACCAGGTGCGCTGCGAGGCGGTGTGCGAGGGCGGCGGCGCGCGCATCGGCGAGGACCACGCGATGGTCGTGCACTCCGCGGCCGGCGCGGGCCAGGAGATCGCGCAGGACTACCTCACGCGCTTCGCCGAGGCGTACGACACGGAGGTACGGGACTGGGTCGCGGCGGTCCGCGCGGGCGGGCCCGTCGGAGGGCCGAGCGTGTGGGACGGGTACGTCGCGAGCGTCGTCGCCGAGGCGGGCATCGCCTCGCTCCACTCGGGCGAGCGGGTGCCGGTACGGCTCGCACCGAGGCCGGGCATCTACGCCTGAGCGCGCCCCGTCCACGGACGGAGGCGCGGGACCCGCACCCGTACGCGCGCGCTCACTCCTGCCCGCGCCGCCCGCGCGCGCTCACGCCTGCCGTCGCCGCGCCGCCCCGCACGCGCTCACGCCCACGCCTTCACGAGCCGTGCCGCGTGCGCGCGCAGGGCCGCCGCCTCGGGCGCGGGGGAGCCCGACATGACCAGAAGGGTCACGGGCCCGCACAACTCGGCCGTCGCGAAACGGTCCTCTGGCACCGCGTCCAGTTTCCCGCGCACCCGGGCGAGCACCTCGCGGGCCGGTCCGCCGAGCAGGTCGGCGCCCGCCACGAGCTTGGCCACCTCCGGGTCGTGCTGGGCCTCGCCGAGCAGCGCGCGGTAGGCCGCGCCCGCGTCCGAGCCGGTCAGGAAGGCCGCGAGCGCGGTGAGGAAGCCGGTGAGCTGCCGCACCGGATCGGCGTCGTCGGGGACCGCCAGTTCCTTGGGGATGTCCGCCGCGCACGCCTCGACGAGGAGGTGCGCCTTCGTCGGCCACCAGCGGTAGACCGTCATGCGGCCGACCCCCGCCCGTTCCGCGATGCCCTTCATGGTCATGGCGGCGTAGCCGACCTCGACGAGCAGGTCGTCGACGGCATGGAGCACCGCGAGACGTGCGGTCTCGCTGCGCGGGCGGCCCTGGGGCGCGGAACCGGTCATGCGGACAGGGTAGCGAGCACCCGGGTGCCCCGGCGGGCCGTGTCCCGCTCCGCCGTACGAGAACTCACGGGGCGGCCCGCTGGGCGCGCGTGATGCCGCCGACCACGAGGACGCCCGCGAGGAGGGTGATCAGGGCCGCGGCGCGCAGCGCGGTGTCGGCGCCGTGCGTGAACGCGGCCGTGATGGCGGAGTGTTCGCCCGGGGCGGCCCCCAGCGCCTCCGAGACGGTGCGCGGCGCGGGGCCCCGGCCACCGGGAACGTGCGGCAGGTGGTGGGTGAAGGACGCGGTGAGGATCGTGCCGACGACGGCGACCCCCAGCGCGCTGCCGAGTTCACGGGTCGCGGACTGGAGACCGCCCGCGACGCCCGCGCGTTCCAGCGGCAGCCCGGCCGCTATCTCGGCGGTCAGCGTGGGCCCGGCGAGCATGATGCCGAGGCCGACGACGAAGAGGCACGCGCCGTACCAGGGGTAGGCGAGATCCGTCGTGAAGGAGAGCCCGGCGAGGCCGCCGCTCGTGATCACGAAGGCGGCCGTGAGCGTCGCCGGTACCCCGAAGCGCTTGACGAGCGCGGGAACGTGGCGGCTGCCGAGGAGCAGTGGGAGCGTCACGGGGATGATGGCGACGCCCGTCCGGAGCACGGACCAGCCGCGCCCGTACTGGAGCAGCGAGGCGTTGACGTAGAAGAGCCCGAAGGTGCCGAAGAACGCGACGGCCATGCCGAGCGAGGCCCCCGCCAGCCGCGCGTCGCGGAACAGGCGCGGGTCGAGCATCGGGTGCCGGACCCGCGCCTCCAGGAGCACCCACACGACCCCGAGGACGAGACACGCGGCGAAGGCCGTGACGACGGGAACGCTCGACCAGCCCTTCTCGGGGCCCTCGATGATGCCGAGCAGCAGCGCGACGACGGCCGCGACGAACAGGACCGTGCCCGGCAGATCGAGCCGGCGCGCGTGCCGCGCGCTGCGCGGGGCGACCGCCGCCGCCCAGGCCAGGCAGAGCACGGCGACGACGGCGACGCCCACGAAGAGCGTCCGCCACGAGCCGCCGAGCAGCGCCCCGCCGCCGATGTTGCCGACGACTCCGCCGATGCCGGTGGCCGCGGCCCAGATCGCGAGGGCGTGCGTGCGCCGCTCGGGCGGTGTCGCGTGGAGCAGGACCCCGACACAGTTCGGCAGGACGCAGGCCGCGCCGACACCCGTGAGCGCGCGGCCGACGAGCATGAGCGCGACGTCCGGTGCCACGGCGGAGACCAGCGCCCCCGCGGCGACGACGGCGAGACCGGTCAGCAGGGTGCCCTTGCGCCCGAACTTGTCGCCCGCGGCACCGGCCGGGATGACGAGGCAGGCGAAGACGACGACGTAGGCGTCGACGATCCACAGGAGCTGGTCGGCGGAGGGATGGAGCGAGGAGGCGGCGAGCCGGGGGACGGCGAGGTTGATCGCGGCGACGAAGCCGACGACGAGGGCGGTGCAGACGCTCAGGCAGGCGAGCACCGCTCCCTGCCGCCGCGCGGACACGGCGGGGTGAGCCAGGGTGGAGGTCACGGGGGGTCCTTCTCGGGCGAATTTCGAGACAGCGTGCACTGAAAAAGTAGCACGGATGCGATGCATCGTGCCTCGTAAATATCCGAGGAGACGGCGCGGCCCCGTTCCCGTGCCACCGAGGTACGGGAACGGGGCCGCGTCATCGGGCCGCCGGTGGGGCTCCTACTTCGGCTCCGGCCACGTCGCGCAGTCGTCCCAGGTGGTGTCCCAGCCGCTGTTGTCGCCGGTGTCGTCGAGCGTGAAGTCGCCGCTGCCCTCGGGGAAGGGGCAGTTGTACGTGCCCGCCGCGCCGACGCCGCTCGCCTTCACCCCGCCGATCGCGACCTGGCCCGGGGTCTCCGCCTGGACGACGACGGTGCCCGCCCTGTCCACCGTGGCCCCGTCGACGGTCACGTTCCGCACCGCCTTGCCGGTGCCGCCGCCCGAGACGAACTCGAAGGCGCTGTACGGGCTGTCGGTGAAGGTGGTGTCCGTGATGTTCACCTTCGCCTCGATGTCGCTGTCGTACGCGTCGACCCGCAGCGCCCCCATGGGGTGCCCCCAGTTCGGGTTGATCGCGCCCGTGCGCACCAGGGTGTTGCCCGAGACGGTGAGGGTTCCCGCGAGCGGGAAGAAGGGGTCGGCGAACTTCTGGTTGGAGATCGCGATGCCGCTGCCGAGCGCGTTGGTGTCGGAGACCAGGTTGTTGCTCACCGTGATGTCGGTGCCGCCGTAGATCGCGATGCCGTTGGCGAGGTTCGGCTGCGAGATGGTGTTGGAGTCGAAGACCGAGCCGGTGTCGGGCGCGTTGAGCGACCACATGGCGAGGGCGTCGTCGCCGTTGTTGCGCAGGAAGTTCTGGCGCACCGTGACGTTCTTCGCGCTGCCGTTGAGGTTGAGGCCGTCGGCGGTGGTGTCGAGGATGCGGTTGTCCTCCACCACGAGGTCGTCGTTGTTACCGGTCAGCCACAGACCGACCTTGAGGTGCTGGAGCCACATCCCCGAGACCGACGAGCCGGGGCCGAGCGAGCCGTTCACGAAGTTGTCGGGGCTGGAGTCGTTGCGCTCGGTCACCTCGCCGATGACGGCGAAGTCCTTGAGGTGGGCGCCGCCCGCCGCGTTCGACTGGTTGATGAAACTGGAGGAGTGCACGACGGAGTACCAGCTCCCGGCGCCCTGGAGGGTCACGTCCTCGACGCCGCTGAGCGCGGAGTTCACCGCGTAGTCGCCCGGCGGAATCCACACCGTGCCGCCCTTGGCGGCGGCGATCGCCTCGCGGAACGCCTGCGTCGAGTCGTCTCGGCCGCTCGGGTCGGCGCCGTGGTCGACGACCGACTCCGCGCCGGCGGGCTGGGTGGCGGCCGGGGCGACGTGCTCGAAGTCCGCGACGTCCACGGTCACTTCGGTCGAGGCGGTGAGCGTCACGGTGTCGCCCGCCGCGAGGTCCTGGCCGAGCAGGACGCGCGCGTTGTCGAGGAGGTGGTGCGTCGTGGCCCCGACGATCCAGGGGGTGTCGACGTAGGAGTACTTCGAGGTGAGGGCGAGCTTCGCGTCACTCGCCTGCCCGTTGACGGCGATCGCGAGGTCGCCGGTCCGCCCGTCCGCGATGTTGTACGCGACGGTGAGGGCGTTCGCCGCCGCGGGCGCCGTGAAGGTGATGCTCTGCCCGGCCCCGAGCCGGACCGCGCGCCGCCCGGACGACTCCGAGGCCACGGTGCCCTGCGTGTAGTCGGGGCCGATGACGCTGCCCGCGCTCTCGGCGTCCTCCGCCTCCACCGAGGTGAAGGGGAGCGAGGCACCGGCGGCGGTCGCGGCGGGCCGCGGTGCCACGGGGCGGGGAGCGGCGCTCGCGGTGGGTGCGAGCAGGGCGGCGGTGGTGGCCGCGGCGGCGACGGCGACCGCGAGGGGGAGCAGCCGCCGAGGTACGGGCCGGGGGGTGGCCAGGGTGGTCATGGGCATGTCACCCGAGACAGCTGTGCGCTTTTCGCTGGCACGCATGGAGTGGTGCGCCTTCCTGTGGGGAGGGAGGACGCCCGCCGTGGGCACGGTGGGGCGGCCTAGGCGGGGCTCACCCTAGGTGTGTCGCACGCGTCACAGCAAGGGATCAACAAGGTTTCGTGAATTCCTGCTGACACGATGGAAGTTTTCGAGGTCCACCGACGAGCCGCCGCCCGGCCTCCGGAGCGGCGTGCCGTCATCTCCGCCCCCACGTGCCGCTCTTCCGAAGGGCCTCCAGGACGGACGGACCTGGCGGTCCCGACCGTGAAGCGCTTGTCGCGCTCCCGTGCGCGGTGGAAGAGTGTCACCGCACGACGTCGGATAACGAGCAAGAGCTGCGTTAATCTTGCGGTCATGACGCGACGAATTGCTCAGGTGGCCAAGAAGGTCGGGGTCAGCGAAGCAACGGTGAGCCGGGTGCTCAACGGGCGGCCCGGCGTCGCCGAGGCCACCCGGCAGTCCGTGCTGACGGCCCTCGACGTCCTCGGCTACGAGCGGCCGACCCAGCTGCGCGGGGAGCGTGCCCGCCTCGTCGGGCTCGTCCTGCCCGAGCTCCAGAACCCGATCTTCCCCGCCTTCGCCGAGGTGATCGGCGGCACCCTCGCCCAGCAGGGGTTGACCCCCGTGCTGTGCACCCAGACCAAGGGCGGGGTCTCCGAGGCGGACTACATCGAACTCCTCCTCCAGCAGCAGGTGTCCGGCGTGGTGTTCGCGGGCGGTGCCTACGCCCAGGCCGACGCCTCGCACGAGCACTACCGGGTCCTCGCCGACCGGCAGATTCCCGTGGTGCTCATCAACGCCGCCATAGAGACCCTCGGATTCCGCACCGTCTCCTGCGACGACGGTGTGGCGCTCGAACAGGCATGGCGCCACCTCGCCTCGCTCGGCCACGAGCGCATCGGCCTCGTGCTCGGTCCCGAGGGGCACATGCCCTCGCGGCGCAAGCTCGTGATGGCCCGTGCGGTGGCCCGCGCGGCCGGGGGCGAGCTGCCGCCCGAGCGCGTGGTGCGCGCGATGTTCTCGCTGGAGGGCGGACAGGCCGCCGCCTCCCGCCTGCTCGACCAGGGCGTCACCGGGATCATCTGCGCGAGCGACCCGCTCGCGCTCGGCGCGGTGCGTGCCGCCCGCCGGCGCGGCCTCGACGTCCCCGGGCAGGTCTCCGTCGTCGGCTACGACGACTCGGCCTTCATGAACTGCGCGGAGCCGCCGCTCACCACCGTGCGCCAGCCCATCGAGGCGATGGGGCGCGCGGCCGTGGAACTTCTGAGTCTCCAGATCGGCGGGCGCACCGTCCCCCCGGGCGAACTGCTCTTCGAGCCCGAACTCGTCGTCCGCGGCTCCACCGGCCAGGCGCCGCGCAACGGCTGAGCGACTGGGCCGGACGCGGGGCCGGTACGGGTGCGGGGCGGACACCACGCGGTGTCCGCCCCGCACCCGTACCGGCCCTCCCGCACCGCGCGGGGTCCCGCACCGTCAAGCCCCTGGACGGCGCGGAGTCCATAACTTTCAGAACACCGTCCGGTCTCCGTCAGGTCTTCGCCCTTGAGCGCGCACTCCGGCGGGTAGCCGACCAGCCGCCTACAACGGGGCGGAGTGACGCATTCCACGCCCCATGGAGGGGCGTTCCCGGGCACGCTGAGAGCGCCGCCGTCCCCCTCGCCCGAGGGTCCCCCGTCACCGGCGCCGTGCCAGGTCACAGCGGGGTCACGGGCGCCGAACCCGCTGTTCAGAGGCCCCTTTGGGGCAGGTGTGCGCGGGGCGGGGGCGCGGCGCACCGCCGGCTGCGCACGAGTAACCCTTCCGCCTACCCGCCCTCGGCCGCATCCATGCTGCTGTCGAATAATTGCGAAATCGCGGCGACATCTTGCGGATATTCGTGGTGAGTGATTGAGTGAGCGCCGCCACACAGCGAAGCAGCTGTGGGTTTCCCATCCCTAGAGGGGTCCACCGATGAGAAGCTCCGGGTTCCGCCGTACTTGTACCGTTGCTGTTGTGTCCGCCCTGGCGCTGACGAGCCTGGCCGCCTGCGGCTCGGACGACGACAGCAAGGGCAGCTCCGCCGGCGGCAAGACGAAGATCACCGTCAACTGCGAGCCGCCGAAGAGCGCCAAGATCGACCGGAAGAGCTTCGAGGACGACATCGCGGCGTTCGAGAAGGCCAACAAGGACATCGACGTCACCGCTCACGATGCCTTCCCCTGCCAGGACCCCAAGACCTTCGACGCCAAGCTCGCCGGCGGCCAGATGGAGGACGTGTTCTACACGTACTTCACCGACGCCAAGCACGTCGTGGACATCAACCAGGCCGCGGACCTGACGCCGTACGTCAAGGACCTCAAGTGGTTCCAGGACATCCGGCCGGAACTGCGCGACGTGTACACCGTCGACGGCAAGGTCTACGGGGTGCCGCGCACCAACTACTCGATGGGCCTCATCTACAACAAGGCGCTCTTCAAGAAGGCCGGTCTCGACCCCGAGAAGCCCCCGACCACCTGGGAAGAGGTCCAGGCCGCCGCGAAGAAGATCGCCGGTCTCGGCAACGGCACCGTCGGCTACGCCGACTACAGCGCCCAGAACCAGGGCGGCTGGCACTTCGGCGCCGAGATCTACTCGCAGGGCGGCACCCTCGTCACCGAGGACGGCAAGAAGTCCGCGGTCGACACCCCCGAGGGCAAGGCCGTGCTGCAGAACCTCAAGGACATGCGCTGGCGCGACAACTCGATGGGCAGCAAGCAGCTGCTCATCATCAACGACGTGCAGCAGATGATGGGCTCCGGCAAGCTCGGCATGTACCTCTCGGCGCCGGACAACATCCCGATCCTCGTCAAGGAGAAGGGCGCCAAGTACGAGGACCTCGGCCTCGCCCCGATGCCCGGCGGCAAGGGCACCCTCGCGGGCGGCGACGGCTACATGTTCAACAAGAAGGCCACCCCCGCGCAGATCAAGGCCGGCCTGAAGTTCCTGGAGTTCCAGACCAACACCCCCGGTGAGGGCCTGAACAACTGGAAGCGCGCCGCCGCGAACAAGGCCCCGGTCGGCCTGCCCGAGCCGCGCCTGTGGACCGGTGAGCGCGACGAGAAGGACCTCGCGCTCAAGAAGCAGTACGCGAACATGCCGGTCGAGAACTACCAGGCGTTCATCGACGGCGCCGGCACCGTCAAGCCGCAGCTGGAGCCGGCCGGCGCCCAGCAGATCTACACCGTCCTCGACTCGGTCGTCTCCTCCGTCCTCACCAAGAAGGACGCGGACATCGACAAGCTCCTCAAGGACGCGGACTCCAAGATCAACGGCATTCTCGCCCGAGGCTGACCACACCCATGAAGACTGCTCAGGCACCTCAGCGGTCCGCCGCGGCGCCGCCCCCTTCCACCGAGGGGGCGGCCCGCCCGGCGGGCTACGGGCGCGCCGACCGCTGGCGCCGCGCCCTCGTCCACAACCTCCGCGCCTACGCCTTCCTCATCGGGGGCATCGTCTGTTTCGCGGTGTTCTCGTGGTATCCCGCGATCCGCGCGATCATCATCTCGTTCCAGAAGTACATCCCCGGCTCCGACCCGGAGTGGGTGGGCTTCGACAACTTCACGGCGGTCTTCCACGACCCGGAGTTCGCCACCGCCTGGAAGAACACGGCGATGTTCACCGTGTTCGCGCTGGTCATCGGCTTCGCCGTGCCCTTCCTCATGGCGCTGGTGCTCAACGAGCTGCGCCACGCGAAGAGCTTCTTCCGGATCGTCGTCTACCTCCCGGTGATGATCCCCCCGGTCGTGAGCGCGCTGCTGTGGAAGTGGTTCTACGACCCCGACGCGGGGTTGATCAACGAGGTCCTGCGCTTCCTCCATCTGCCCACCTCGGACTGGATCTTCAGCGCCGACACCGCCCTCGTCTCCCTCGTCCTCGTCTCGACCTGGGCGAACATGGGCGGCACCGTCCTCATCTACCTCGCCGCCCTCCAGGGCATCCCCGGCGAGCTGTACGAGGCCGCCGAACTGGACGGCGCGAACATCTTCCAGCGCGTACGGCACGTCACGATCCCGCAGACGCGGTTCGTGATGCTCATGCTGATGCTCCTCCAGATCATCGCCACGATGCAGGTGTTCACCGAACCCTTCGTCATCACAGGCGGCGGCCCCGAGGCATCGACCACCACCGTGCTCTACCTGATCTACAAGTACGCCTTCAGCTACCAGAACTTCGGCGGGGCCTGCGCCCTGAGCGCGATGCTCCTCGTACTGCTCAGCCTGTTCTCCGCGGTTTACCTGTGGCTCACCCGGACCAAGGACTGAGAGGAGACCGCGCAGATGACCGCCGTCCTGCCGCCCACCGAAGCGGCCCCCGTGCCCCCCACGCGCCGCGGCAAGCGCCGCGACAAGCGTGAGAACGGGCCGTCCATCCGCACCCTTGTCTCACCGCTGGCCCTCGCCAGCACCAAGGGCAAGGTCCTGTACTGGACGTTCTTCACGCTCGTCGTGATCGCCTTCGCGCTCGCCTTCCTCTTCCCCGTGTACTGGATGGTCACCGGCGCCGCGAAGCCCGCCGACGAGCTCACCCAGACGCCGCCCACGCTCTTCCCGGAGCACTGGCAGTTCTCCAACTACACCGACGCGTGGGACCAGATGGACCTGCCCACGCACCTGTGGAACACGGTCGTGCAGGCCTTCGGCGCCTGGGCCCTCCAGATCGTCTTCTGCACCGCCGCCGCGTACTCGCTCTCCAAGCTCAAGCCCGCCTTCGGCAAGATCGTGCTCGGAGGCATCCTGGCCACGCTCATGGTGCCGGCCCAGGCGATGCTGGTCCCCAAGTACCTCACGGTCGCGGACCTGCCGCTCATCCACACGAGCCTGCTCAACGACCCGCTCGGCATCTGGCTGCCCGCCGTGGCCAACGCCTTCAACCTGTACCTGCTGAAGAACTTCTTCGACCAGATACCGCGGGACGTCCTGGAGGCCGCCGAGATCGACGGGGCCGGCAAGCTCCGCCAGCTCTGGTCGATCCTGCTGCCGATGTCCCGCCCCGTCCTCGCCGTCGTCTCCATCCTCGGCCTGGTCGCGGTCTGGCAGGACTTCCTGTGGCCGCTCATGGTCTTCTCGGACACCGACAAGCAGCCCATCAGCGTGGCGCTCGTGCAGTTCTCGCAGAACATCTCGCAGTCCACGCAGATCGGGGCCATGGTCATCGCGTCGATCCCGATGCTCCTGGTCTTCCTGGTCTTCCAGCGGCACATCATCGCCGGCATCTCCGCCGGCTCCACCAAGGGCTGACGACCGAGCGGGCCCGGCGCCCCGCACGCGGCGCGCCCGGCCCGCGGCCCTCCTCCGCCCTGCGCGCCGCCGCCCCCTGAT
>NZ_JAAGLR010000289.1 GCF_010548245.1 Streptomyces sp. SID11385 | reverse complement strand
CGCCTCGCCCCGCCCGTACCGCCCGTGCGCGCTCGCCTGCCAGCGCCGGTTCGCCTCGCGCATCCGCGCGGCGTCGGCGCCCAGCCCGCGGCGGGCGCGCTCGACGAGCGCGGGGTGGAAGTCCTGCATGCGGCGCAGCAGGACGAGGGTGAGGTCGAGGGGCGTGAAGGACGGCACGGAGGGCTCCGCCGTGGTGAGGGGACGGTACGGGTACGGGGTCAGTCTTCCCGTACCGCCCCGCTTCCCTCCTGTGCCCCCGCCACGTCCTCGCCCAGCATCCGCCGCAGCAGCCCGCGCAGTACGAGCCGTTCCTCCCGGCTCAGGTCCGCGAGCGGCTCGCGGGCGAAGTCGAGTCCGTCGCGCAGGCTGCGCGCGAGGCGCAGGCCCTCGTGGGTCGCCGCCGCGAGCTTGACGCGGCGGTCGTCCGGGTCGGCGCGGCGCTCGACGAGGCCGCGCGTCTCCAGGCGGTCGATGATCCCCGTCACGTTCGAGGGCTCGCACTTCAGCGTCCTCGCGAGGCGGCGCATGGGCAGCGGTCCGAGGGACAGGAGACTCAGCACGCGGGCCTGCGCCCCCGTGAGGGCGTGCGCCGCCGCGGCCCGCTCGTACTCCTCGTGGTAGCGCCCGACGACCGCGCCGATGAGCTGCACGACCTCCAGCGTGAGGGGATCGCGCGGGGCGGTGGCGGGGAGTGTCATGCCTCCATCGTAACGAGGTGCTTGACATAGTGAAATGTTCATGCGCATGTTTGTTTCAGCCCATGAAACAAATCCCCCGCAGGAGGCACTCCGCATGACCACCCTTCCCGAGTCCGGCCGCGCCTGGCACCTCGTCCGCCGCCCGCAGGGCTGGCCGGTGCCCGAGGACTTCGCGCTGCGCGAGGCCCCCGTACCGGCTCCCGCCGAGGGCCGGGTGCTCGTGCGCAACCTGTACTTCTCGGTCGACCCGTACATGCGCGGGCGGATGAACGACGTGAAGTCGTACACGCCGCCCTTCGCCCTCGACGAGCCCATGACCGGCGGCGCGGTCGGCCAGGTCATCGCCTCGGAGGCGGAGGGCTTCGCCGAGGGCGACTACGTGCTGCACTTCGCCGGCTGGCGCGAGTACGCCTCCGTCCCCGCCCAGCACGCCACGAAGGTCGACCCGGACGCCGCGCCGCTCTCCGCGTACCTCGGGGTGCTCGGCATGACGGGCCTGACGGCCTACGCCGGGCTGCTGCGCGTCGCCGCCTTCAAGGAGGGCGACGCGGTCTTCGTCTCCGGCGCGGCGGGCGCGGTCGGCAGCGAGGTCGGGCAGATCGCCAAGCTCAAGGGCGCCTCGCGCGTCATCGGCTCGGCGGGCTCGGACGAGAAGGTCGCGTGGCTCGTCGACGAACTCGGCTTCGACGCCGCCTTCAACTACAAGAACGGCCCCGTCGCCGACCAGCTCAAGGCGGCCGCGCCCGAGGGCATCGACGTCTACTTCGACAACGTCGGCGCCGAGCACCTGGAGGCCGCGATCAGCCGCGCGAACGTGCACGCGCGCTTCGCGATCTGCGGCATGATCGCGCAGTACAACGTGACCGAGCCCCCCGCCGCCCCGCGCAACCTCGCGCAGGTCATCGGCAAGCGCATCCGCCTGGAGGGCATGCTCGTCCAGGACCACGCCGACCTCCAGGGCCAGTTCGTCGAGGAGGTCTCCGCCTGGGTCCGCGACGGCAGCCTCAAGTACCGCGAGACCTTCGCCCACGGCATCGACAACGGCGCCGAGGCGTTCCTCGGCCTGCTGCGCGGTGAGAACACCGGGAAGATGATCGTCGACCTGACGTGAGCGGGACCGGGGGCCGGTGAGGCGGGGGCGGGCGCGTCAGGTGCCCGCCCCCGCCTCACCGGTACCTGACGTGCCCACGCCCGGTAGGGTCCGCCTATGCGTGAACTCGCCCTCGGATTCCGGTACCTGCTCGACGGTCAGCGCTGGGTCGGCCGGCACGGCAAGCGGTACGGCGTGGCCCTGCTGCCCGGGCTCATCACGCTCGTCCTGTACGCGGCCGTGCTCGTCGCGCTCGCCCTGTGGGGCGGGGACCTCGTCGCGTGGGCCACACCGTTCGCCGACGACTGGGAATCGCCGTGGCAGGGGCTCTTCCGGGGCGCGCTCACCGTCGTGCTCTTCGCGCTGGTGCTCCTCGGCTGCGTGCTGAGCTTCACCGCCGTCACGCTCGTCGTCGGGCAGCCGTTCTACGACGCGCTCTCGGAGGAGGTCGACCGCGAGATCGACGGCTTCCCGACCGAGTCGGGGCTCTCGCTCGGCCGTGAGATCTGGATCTCCGTACGGGACGGCGTCCGCATCCTCGTGCGCGCCGCGATCTGGGGCGTGTGCCTCTTCGCCGCCGGGTTCCTGCCCTTCGTCGGGCAGACCGTCGTCCCCGTGATCGGCTTCTTCGTCACGGGGTTCTTCCTCGCCGAGGAACTGGTCTCGATCGCGCTCGCCCGCCGCCGCGTCGACCTGCGCGAACGCCTCGCGCTGCTCCGTGGACGCAAGCGTCTGACCTGGGGCTTCGGCGTCCCGCTCGGGCTCGCCTTCCTCGTCCCCGTCGTCGCCGTCTTCCTCATGCCGGGGGCCGTCGCGGGCGCCACGCTGCTCGCCCGGGACCTGCGCGGGGAGCCGCTGGAGAGCGCCGGACGCGAGGAGATCCCGGCCGCCGAGCGCCCCTGAGCCGGGTTCGCGCTGTGACATTTCCCGCCGCCCCCGCCGTTCCGGAGGTTCCTCCGGTAACGCATACTTCACCTGCGCCGCCCGTACGGACCGCGGGCGGTCAGCGGGACGGCGAAGGGCGGAACCCAGCAATGACCACCATCACGGCGGCCGAATCCGGTACGTGGGCACTCGGCGGAGACCTCCCCGTGCGCCGCATGGGCTTCGGCGCCATGCGGCTCACCGGCACCGCACCCTTCCACCAGGGCGTCCCGCGCGACCGCGAGCAGTCGCTCCGCGTCCTGCGCCGCGCCGTCGAACTCGGCGTCAACCACATCGACACGGCCGCGTTCTACTTCTCGCAGACCCGCTCGGCGAACGAGCTGATCAACACGGCGCTCTCGCCGTACGCCGACGACCTCGTCATCGCCACGAAGATCGGCCCCGTACGGGACGTGCGCGGCGAGTTCGCGGCGCCCGCCCGCCCCGACGAGCTGCGCGGCCACGTCGAGGAGAACCTGCGCCAGCTCGGCCGCGAGCACATGGACCTCGTCTACCTGCGCCTCATGGGCCAGGACTCGCTCGCCGAGCACTTCGGCGCGCTCGCGGAGCTGCGCGAGGCCGGGCTCGTCCGGCACCTCGGCATCTCCAACGTCAAGGCCGCTCACCTCAAGGAGGCGCTGGAGATCGCCCCGGTGGCGGCCGTGCAGAACCCGTACGGGATCGACCGGCGCGACGACGAGACGCTCACGCTCTGCGGCGAGCGCGGGGTCGCCTTCGTGCCGTTCTTCTCGGGCGCCAAGCCGGGCCGCGAGGCCCAGGGCGGCGGCGAGGAGCACGCGGCGGTGCTCGACGTGGCACGGGCGCACGGGGTCTCCGCGACCCAGGTGCGGCACGCGTGGGTGCTCGGGCGCGGCGAGCACGTGCTCGCCATCGCGGGGACCGGCAGCGTGGACCACCTGGAGGACAACGTGGCGGCCGGCGCGGTCCGGCTCACCGAGGACGAGGTGCGCACCCTGGACGCGCTGGCCGGCTGACTCACGCGGGCGGCTGCTCCGCCCCTTCCAGCAGGTGCAGGAAGTCGCGGAACGCCGCGCTCATGTCGACGGCCTCCGGGTCCAGGAGCCACTGGTACTGGAGGCCGTCCATGACCGCCACCATGAGCGTCCCGGCCTGCTCCGGGGTCAGGCCGCTCGGCAGCCGCTCGCCGTAGGCGGTGCGCAGGACCGAGGCCATGTTGCCCCGTACCACCACGTACCGGCGCGTGAAGAAGTCCCGCGCCGGATGCGCCTCCGTGACGCTCTCGCCGAGCAGCGCGCTGAAGGTCTGCACGACGCCGGGGCGCATCGCGTTGTAGTCCACGAGCGAGGAGAGCAGGTCCAGGCGCCAGGAGTCGCCCGGGATCGCGTCCCACTGGTCCCGCTCGGCGAGCAGCGCGACGAGCAGCGCCTCCTTCGTCGGGAAGTAGTGCAGCAGCCCCTGCTGCGTCAGCCCCACGCGCTCGGCGACCGCGCCGAGGGTCGCCCCGCGGTAGCCGCGCTCCGCGATCACCTCCAGCGTCGCCCGCAGGATCTCCGCGCGCCGTTCCTCGCCCTTGGCCCTGGCCATCCGCCCCGCACCCCTCTCGCCCGCCGAGCCCGTGACCGGCCCGGGAACCCTCGCCCGCCCGGCCCGTGACCGGCCCGGCGACCCCGCTCCCGCAGGACCGTACGGCATCGCTATGTCACGTAAAAATAACGTCCCCTACCGGACTACAGGTCGACGGGTGCAAGATGAGGGCGCGCTCCCACCCAGTCGGGGGCGTGGCCCCCGCAGCCGGCAGACAGCGACCACGAGGAGTACGGCCGTGACAGGTGCGTCCACCCCACCCGAGCCCCAGGTCACCCCTGAGCAGCAAGCCGCCCACGAGGCCGCGGTCGAGACCGCCCTCGCCCGGCTCGACCTCGACACGAAGACCCGGCTGCTCGCCGGGCAGGACTTCTGGTCGCTGCCCGCGATCCCGGAGATCGGCCTCGACTCGCTCGTCGTCTCGGACGGCCCCATCGGCGTGCGCGGGGTGCGCTCCACGAGCGAGGACCCCTCGCTCGCGCTGCCCTCGCCGACCGCGCTCGGCGCCACCTGGTCGCCCGAGATCGCCGTCCGCGCCGGTCAGGTGCTCGCCCAGGAGGCCCGCCGCAAGGGCGTCCACGTCCTGCTCGCGCCCACGGTCAACCTGCACCGCTCCCCGCTCGGGGGCCGCCACTTCGAGGCGTACAGCGAGGACCCGCACCTGACCGGGGCGATCGGCACCGGGTACGTGCGCGGCGTGCAGTCCGGCGGCGTCGGCACCACGACGAAGCACTTCGTCGGCAACGACGCGGAGACCGACCGCTTCACCGTCGACAACCGCATCGCCCCGCGCCCGCTGCGCGAGCTGTACCTCGCCCCCTTCGAGACGATCGTCGCCAACGCCCACCCCTGGGGCATCATGACCGCGTACAACTCGGTCAACGGCACGACGATGACCGAGCACCGCTACCTCGTCAACGAGGTCCTGCGCGGCGAGTGGAACTTCGACGGCGTCAACTTCTCCGACTGGACCGCCGCGCGCGACACCGTCGCCGACGCCAACGGCGGCCTCGACCTCGCGATGCCCGGCCCGAAGACCGTCTACGGCGAGAACCTGGCCGCCGCCGTGCGCGCCGGGGACGTCGAGGAGAGCGTCGTCGACGCCGCCGTCCGACGCGTCCTCCTCCTCGCCGCGCGCACCGGGGCCCTCAAGACCACCGAGCCCGTCGTCCCCGCCGACGCGCTCCCCGCCGCGATCGACGGCGAGGCCTTCGCCCGCGAACTCGCCACGCGCTCCTTCGTCCTCGTCCGCAACGAGGTACGCGACGAGACCCCCGCCCTCCCGCTCGCCCCCGGGGCCCGCGTCGCCCTCAGCGGCGCCGCCGCCCGCGAGGCCCGCGTCCTCGGCGGCGGCTCGGCGACCGTCTTCCCCGCGCACGTCGTCGCGCCGCTCGACGGGCTGCGCGCCGCCCTCCCCGAGGGCACCCTCTCCTACGAGGTCGGCGCCGACCCGAACAACGAACTCGACGTCGCGGGCCAGGGCTTCGCGCTGCGCGCCGTGTGCCGCGACGAGGCGGGCGAGGTCCTGGCCGACGTCCCGCTCGCGGGCGGCCACATCCAGTGGATGGGCAGCGACCTGCCCGAGGGCGTCACGTACGACACCCTGCACTCCATCGAGGTCACCGGGACCTTCACGCCGCGCGAGAGCGGCGAGCACGTCTTCGGCACGCGCGGCATCGGCGGCTTCAAGGTCGTCATCGCCGGTCGCGAACTCTTCGACGGCTCCGTCGAGATGGGCGCGGCGACCGACCCCTTCGAGGCGTTCTTCGGCCAGCCCACCGAGCGCGGGCGCCTGGAGCTGACCGCGGACGAGCCCGTCGGGCTGAGCGTCTTCCACACCGTCGCCAAGCCCGAGGGCCTGCCCATCCAGGCGGTCGGCTTCACCGTCCTGCACCAGAACCCCGTGCACGACCCCGACGAGCTGATCGCCCGCGCCGCCGAGGCCGCGCGTGACGCCGACGCCGCCGTCGTGGTCGTCGCGACGACCGAGCGCGTCGAGTCCGAGGGCTTCGACCGCACCGACCTCAAGCTGCCGGGCCGTCAGGACGACCTCGTCCGCGCGGTCGCCGCCGCCAACCCCCGTACCGTCGTCGTCGTCAACGCGGGCTCGCCCGTCGAGATGCCGTGGCGCGACGACGTCGCCGCCGTGCTTTTGAGCTGGTTCCCCGGGCAGGAGGGCGGCGCCGCGCTCGCCGACGTCCTCACCGGCGCCGCCGAGCCCGGCGGGCGCCTGCCCACCACCTGGCCGGCCGTCCTCGAAGACGCCCCCGTCGTCAACACCACCCCGACGGACGGGAAGCTGGAGTACACCGAGGGCGTGCTCATCGGCTACCGCGCCTGGGAGCAGGCGGGCCGCACCCCCGCGTACCCCTTCGGGCACGGCCTCGGCTACACCGACTGGACGTACGAGTCCGTCACCGTCGAGCCCGCCCCCGAGGACGGACTCACCGTCACCGTCCGCGTCCGCAACAGCGGCAGCCGCACCGGCCGCGAGACCGTGCAGGTCTACCTCGCCCCCGCCGAGCCCGGCACGACCCCCGAGACCGAGCGCCCCGCGCGCTGGCTCGCGGGCTTCGCGCAGGTCGAGGCGGCCCCCGGCGAGAGCGCCGAGGCGGTCGTACGGGTCGCGCGCCGCGCCTTCGAGATCTGGGACGAGGCGGGGAACGCGTGGCGCCTCGTACCGGGGGACTACGGCGTGGAGGCCGGACGCAGCGTGCGGGATCTGCGGGTCGCGGCGGCCGTACGGAGGGGCTGACGCCCGGGCCGCCCATCGACCGGCCGCCCCCAGGAGCGCCTGACCGCTTCCGGGGGCGGCCCCCCTTTTCGCGCTTCGCGCGGTGTCCTCAAACGCCGGACGGGCTGATTTTTCGCGGGCGGCGGGGAAGATTCCAGCCTCCCCGGTGATTGAGGAGCGGGGTCCGTGGCGGCTACCGTTTCGCCGTGATCCGTTCGTACGCGATCCGCGCCAGCGTCGCCTGGCCCTCGCGGCTGGGGTGGAACCAGTCCCAGCGGCTCAGTTCGCCCGCCGTGAAGCGGGTCGCGTTCGCCGCGCCGCCGTCGTCGCGGCACAGCTTGTCCTTCGCGCAGATCTCCCGCACGGTGCTGTTGTACTCGGCGACCCGCTGCTCGACCTGGTCCCTGCGCTCCGTCGCCGCCTTGTCCAGCGCGTCCGGGTCCTTCAGCATCGACGGGCAGATGCCGAGCTTCCACACCTCCTTGCCGAGGTCGCTCGTGCGCCCCAGCTCCCACAGCCGCTTGAGGTCCGGGATGCTGGAGAAGTACACCCGCGCCCCGGGCGCCTCCTCGTGCAGCGTGTCGAGCGCCTTCTCGATGTCCGCGCGGTACTCGGCCACGGGCGTCATCGCGTCGACGTCGGAGCGGCACGCGTCGTTCGCGCCGATGAGGACCGTCACCAGACCGGGATGGTGCTCCGCCGCGGACTTCATCTGCCCGGGCAGGGCCTCCGCCCGCGCCCCCGACTTCGCGAGGTTCCAGGCGTGGTCCTCGACGTTCTCCCCGCCGAGCAGCCGCCTCGCCAGCGAGTCCACGTCCTTCTCGCTGCCCGTCGACCACGACACGGCCGGGCAGTCGGCGAGCACGGAGCAGGCGTCGAAACCGCGCGTGATCGAGTCGCCCACGGCCGCCACCGAGGAGGGGCTGCGGTCCCAGCCCGTCGCCGCCCGCGTGCTCGCCACCTCGCCGGGCGGGCCCGGCCGCCCCGAGGAGTCCGAGCAGGCCGGTACCAGGGCGAGCAGGGCGGCCGTCCCCGCGCCCGCGAGGAGGCGGCCCGTACGAGGACCCGTACGGGGGAGCGCCGCACGCGGACGGCGGAGCGCGCGCAGGACCCGTACCGCCGTGACCACCTTCCGCATACGCGGGCTCCTTCCTTCGGCACACCGGACCCGGGGGCGTGCGCCCCGGCGCCTCGCGGGGCGCCCTGGCGGGTGAAAGCCGGGTGCTCGTGGCGCTGAGGTCGACGGTACGTCACACCGCGGGCGTTCCCGCAGGGTAGTTTTGCCCGAGGCGGCGCATGTCACGCCCCGGCGGGTACCGGCGGGGCCGACACGGCGACCGCCCCGGCCCGGTGACGGCCCGCTGTTCCCGGTCGGCTACATTGCATCACGTCACTTCTGTCCCATTTGGGAAGAATGCTCGGCACGGGCGCGAGGGACCCGCACCTCGTCCCCCACAGGAGGTACCGGTGACGACGACACGTGGAGTCCTGTACGTGCACTCCGCACCGCGCGCGCTGTGCCCGCACGTCGAATGGGCCGTGGCGAACGTGCTGGGGGTGCGGGTCAGTCTCGACTGGATCAGACAGCCCGCCGCGCCCGGCACCTGGCGCGCCGAGTTCTCCTGGCAGGCGGAGACCGGCACGGCCTCCAAACTCGCCTCCGCGCTGCGGGGCTGGCAGCTCCTGCGCTTCGAGGTGACGTCCGAGCCGACGCCGGGCGTCGAGGGCGAGCGGTACAGCGCGACGCCCGAACTGGGGATCTTCCACGCGGTCACCGGCGTGCACGGGGACATCCTCATCCCGGAGGACCGGCTGCGGGCCGCCGTGGCGCGGGCGGGGGCGGGGGAGAGCGTGCTGGCGGACGAGGTGCACAAGCTGCTCGGGAAGCCGTGGGACGACGAGCTGGAGCCGTTCCGCTATGCGGGGGAGGGGGCTCCCGTGCGGTGGCTGCACCAGGTGGTGTGAGCCCGGGCCGGGGGCTTTGTGGGGCTCCGCCCCACGCCCCGCTCCTCAAGCGCCGGAGGGGCTTGATTTTTCGGCGGGTCCCGGACAAACGTGTGGGGGCCGGCACCCTTCCGGTGCCGGCCCCCACACGTGCACTCACACGCTCCGGAACGCCAGGACCACGTTGTGGCCGCCGAAGCCGAAGGAGTCGTTGAGGGCCACGATGGCACCCTCGGCGGGCAGCTCGCGGGGCTCGTCGCGGATGATGTCCGCGCCGACCTCCGGGTCCAGCTCGGTGATGTTGATCGTCGGCGGGGCCGTCCGGTTCTTCACCGACAGGATCGTCGCGACGGACTCGATGCCGCCCGCGCCGCCGAGGAGGTGCCCGGTCATCGACTTGGTCGAGGAGATCGCAATGTGGTCCAGCTCGGGGCCGAAGACCTTCGAGAGGGCCTTGATCTCGCCGACGTCGCCCAGCGGCGTCGACGTCGCGTGCGCGTTGGCGTACACGATCTCGGCGGGGTCGAGCCCCGTCGAGGCGAGCAGGTTCTCCAGGGCGCGGGCGATGCCCTCGCCGGAGGGCTCGGGGGCCGTGATGTGGTGGCTGTCGGCCGAGATGCCCTGGCCCAGCGCCTCGGCGTAGACCGTGGCACCGCGCTTCGCGGCGTGCTCGGCGGACTCCAGGACCACGACACCGGCGCCCTCGCCGAGCACGAAGCCGTCACGGGCCGTGTCGAAGGGACGCGAGGCGCCCTCGGGGTCCTCGTTGTTCTTGGACATCGCCATCATGTTGGCGAAGGCGGCGATGGGCAGCGGGTGGATCGCCGCCTCGGTGCCGCCCGCGACGACGACGTCGGCACGGCCCGTACGGATCATCTCGATCCCGTAGCCGATCGCCTCGGCGCCCGAGGCGCAGGCCGAGACGGGGGTGTGGACCCCGGCGCGGGCGTTGATGGCGAGACCCACGTTGGCGGCGGGCCCGTTGGGCATGAGCATCGGCACGGTGTGCGGGGAGACGCGGCGTACGCCCTTCTCCTTCAGCACGTCGTACTGGTCCAGAAGGGTCGTCACGCCACCGATGCCGGAAGCGATCACGGCGCCGAGGCGGTCGGGGTCGACGGAGGCGTCCTCACCGGCCTTGGCGGTGAAACCGGCGTCCTTCCATGCCTCGTCGGCCGCGATCAGCGCGAACTGGGCCGAGCGGTCCAGTTTCCGCGCCTGCGGGCGGGGCAGGATCTCGCCGGGTTCGACGAGGACGCGGGCGGCGATCTTGACCGGCAGCTGCTCGGCCCACTCCTCGGTGAGGGCGCGGACGCCGGAGCGGCCGGCGAGCAGGCCGTCCCAGGTCGACTTCGCGTCGCCACCCAGCGGTGTGGTTGCGCCGATACCGGTGACGACCACGGTGCGATTGGTCGGGCTCACAGGAATTCCTTCTCCACGGATACGAGGGATTGCGGCGCCACCGCCGGGCGGCGGCAGTCACACAGGGCGGGCCACCGCGGCACAGGGGTGTGTGCCGCGGTGTCCCGGGCGCCGAGCGACCGGCCCCGGTCCGTGCCCGGAAGGCACGGACCGGAGCACGGGATCAGCTCTGGTGCTTGAGGATGTAATCGGCGGCGTCGCCGACGGTCTTGAGGTTCTTGACGTCGTCGTCGGGGATCTTGACGTCGAAGCGCTCCTCGGCGGCGACGACGACCTCGACCATGGACAGCGAGTCGACGTCCAGGTCATCGGTGAAGGACTTGTCCAGCTGGACGTCCTCCTCCGGGATGCCGGCGATCTCGTTGACGATCTCGGCGAGACCCTTGACGATCTCTTCCTGAGTGGCGGCCATGTCGGCGCTCCATTCGTTGAGGGGAATTGTTACGGGGATTCCAGCGGTGGCGCCCCTCCGGCCGGCCCGTGCCGCGCTCCGTCGCCCTGGTTGAGCAGCGGGAACACGCGCGGACGCGGCCGGATGGTGTGCCTAGGGGAGGGTAACGACCGTCGCGGCGAACACGAGACCCGCCCCGAAGCCGATGAGAAGCGCGGTGTCGCCGCTCTTCGCCTGGCCGGTCGCCAGCATCCGCTCCATGGCGAGCGGGATGGAGGCGGCCGAGGTGTTGCCGGTGGTCGCGATGTCGCGTGCGACCTGGACGTGCTCCGGCAGCTTCAAGGTCTTCACCATCGAGTCGATGATCCGCATATTGGCCTGGTGCGGGATGAAGACGTCCAGGTCCTCCGGGGTGATCCCGGCGGCGTCCAGCGCCTGCTGGGCGACCTTCGCCATCTCGAAGACGGCCCAGCGGAAGACCGCCTGACCCTCCTGGGTGATGGCCGGGAACCGCGCGACCTCGCCGGAGCGGTAGTCCGTCCACGGCACGGTCTGCTTGATGACCTCGGCCTTGTCGCCCTCGGAGCCCCAGACGGTCGGGCCTATCGCGACCTCCTGCGAGGGCCCGACGACGACCGCGCCCGCACCGTCCCCGAAGAGGAAGGCCGTCGCCCGGTCCTCCAGGTCGGTGAGGTCCGAGAGCCGCTCCACGCCGAGGACGAGCACGTACTCGGCGCTGCCCTCGACGACCATGCCCTTGGCCAGCGTGAGCCCGTAGCCGAAGCCGGCGCAGCCCGCCGAGATGTCGAAGGCGGCGGGCTTGCCGCAGCCGAGCTTGTCGGCGATCTCCGTGGCGACGGCCGGGGTCTGCTTGAAGTGCGAGACGGTCGAGACGACGACCGCGCCGATCTGCTCGGGCGCGATCCCCGCGTCGGCGAGGGCCTTGCCGCCCGCCTCCACCGACATCGCGGTCACCGTCTCCTCGGGGCCCGCCCAGTGCCGGCTCTCGATGCCCGAGCGCGAACGAATCCACTCGTCCGAGGACTCGATCGTCTCCAGGATGACGTCATTGGGGACGACGCGGTCGGGCCGGTAGCCGCCGACGCCCAGGATGCGCGCGTACGGGGCACCCTTGGCGGGCTTTATCTTCGACATCTGACGGGGCTCCTCGTCGTCCGGACGGTTCGGGGCGGGCGGTACGGGGTTCGGGCTTCGCGGGTCGGGGCGGGCGCTTCGCCGCCCGGGCGGCGGGTGCTTCGGCGGCGGGCGCCTCGGCGGTCAGGCGGAGTGCTCCGCGACGAGCGCGCGGGCCGCCTCGAGGTCCTCGGGGGACTTCAGCGCGAGCTTCGCGACACCCGGCAGGGCACGCTTGGCGAGACCGGTGAGCGTGCCGCCCGGGCAGACCTCGATCAGGGCGCTCGCGCCCCGCTTCTCGAAGGTCTCCATGCACAGGTCCCAGCGGACCGGGTTGGCGACCTGGCCCACCAGCCGGTCGAGCACCTCGCCGCCGGTCGCGACGACGGCCCCGTCCTTGTTCGACACGTACGCGAGCGCCGGGTCCGCCGGGCTCAGCCCGGCCGCCGCCCGCGCGAGCGCGTCGACCGCCGGGGCCATGTGCGAGGTGTGGAAGGCGCCCGCGACCTGGAGCGGCACGACGCGGCGCACCCCCTCGGGCTTGTCCTCGGCGAGCGCCGCGAGCTGCGCGGCCGTGCCCGCGGCGACGACCTGGCCGCCGCCGTTGACGTTCGCCGGGGTCAGGCCCAGCTTCTCCAGATGCGGCGCGACGGTGGCGAGGTCCCCGCCGAGCAGCGCGGCCATGCCGGTCTCGGTGACGGCCGCGGCCTCGGCCATCGCGAGCCCCCGGGTCCGTACGAGCCCGAGCGCCGCCTCGGCGTCCAGGACCCCGGCG
>NZ_JAAGLR010000258.1 GCF_010548245.1 Streptomyces sp. SID11385 | reverse complement strand
GAGGTCGGCGCCGGACCCCGCGGTCCTCGGCGCGGGCTTCGCGGCCGGCCGCACGGGCTGATCGGGCACGGCGGCGGCATCGAGAGCGGGCTGGTGCGCCCCCGGGGACTGCCCCGGGGACTGCCCCGGAGCCTGCCCGCGCGGACGCCCGCCGTTCGCCTGCTCCTCGCTCATACGCGCCGCACCGTGCCCTCGGAGACCGCGTACCTGGCGCCCCGGAGCGGGGCGGGCACGTCCTCCTCGACGGCCGCGGTGACGAGGACCTGCTCGCCGGGAGCGACGTGTTCGGCGAGGCGGTCGCGGCGGCGGGCGTCGAGTTCCGCGAAGACGTCGTCGAGGATCAGGACCGGCTCGCCGCTGCGCTGCCCCTCGGGTGCGGGCGCCGGCTGCGGGGACCAGGGCTCGGCGCGGAGCAGGTCGTAGGAGGCGAGGCGGAGCGCGAGCGCGTACGACCAGGACTCGCCGTGGCTCGCGTACCCCTTGGCGGGGAGGTCGCCGAGCTTGAGGAGGAGGTCGTCGCGGTGCGGTCCGACGAGGGTCACGCCGCGTTCGATCTCCTGCTTGCGCACCTCGCCGAGCGCGGCGAGCAGTTGCGCGAAGAACTCCTCGCGGCTGTGCGCGCTGCCGGGCGCGGACGGCCGGTACTCCAGGAGCGCGGGCCCGCCGCCGGGGGCGAGCTGCTCGTAGGACTTGTCGACGAGGGGTTGCAGCGCGGCGATGAGGTCGGTGCGCTGGGCGAGGAGTTCGGCGCCCGCGCGGGCGAGGTGCTGGTCCCAGATGTCGAGGGTCGAGAGGTCGAGGGTGCGGCCGCCGTGGCGGCGGGCGAGCGCGGCGGACTTCAGCAGGGTGTTGCGCTGCTTGAGGACGCGCTCGTAGTCGGAGCGGACTCCGGCCATCCGGGGGTGGCGGGCGGTGAGGAGTTCGTCGAGGAAGCGGCGCCGCTCGCCGGGGTCGCCCTTGACCAGGGCGAGGTCCTCGGGGGCGAAGAGCACGCTGCGTACGATGCCGAGCACGTCGCGCGGCCGGACCTGCGAGGAACGGTTGATCCGGGCCCGGTTGGCGCGGCCCGGGTTGATCTCCAGCTCGACGAGCTGGCTGCGCTCGCCCTGGGTGACGGCGGCGCGCACGAAGGCGCGCTCGGCGCCCGCGCGGACGAGCGGCGCGTCGGAGGCGACGCGGTGACTGCCGAGGGTCGCGAGGTAGCCGACGGCTTCGACGAGGTTGGTCTTGCCCTGCCCGTTGGGGCCGACGAAGGCGGTGACGCCCGGTTCGAGGCTCACCTCGGCGCGCTCGTACGAGCGGAAATCGGCCAGCGACAGGTGCGTGACGTGCATGGGCTGAGCGGGCTCCTCGACTCCCGGCGCGGGACTCACCGGCGCGGGGCGGCGTGCGTCACGTCGACCGTGCCGCCCACCGCCCCGCGTGGCGTCCTACTTGCTGTTCTTCTCCACCGCGTGACCGCCGAACTGATTGCGCAGCGCGGCGATCATCTTCATCTGCGGCGAGTCGTCCTGGCGCGAGGAGAAGCGCGCGAAGAGCGAGGCCGTGATGGTGGGCAGCGGTACGGCGTGGTCGATCGCGGCCTCGACCGTCCAGCGGCCCTCGCCGGAGTCGGCCGCGAACCCGCGCAGCTGCTCCAAGTGCTCGTCCTCGTCGAGCGCGTTGACCGCGAGGTCGAGGAGCCAGGAGCGGATGACGGTCCCCTCCTGCCAGGAGCGGAAGATCTCCCGTACGTCGGTGACCGAGTCGGCCGCCTCCAGGAGCTCCCAGCCCTCGGCGTACGCCTGCATCATGGCGTACTCGATGCCGTTGTGGACCATCTTCGCGAAGTGGCCCGCGCCGACCTTGCCCGCGTGCACGGAGCCGAAGTCGCCCTCGGGCTTGAGGGCGTCGAAGATCGGCTGCACCTTGGCGACGTTCTCGTCGGTGCCGCCGTACATCAGCGCGTAGCCGTTCTTGAGGCCCCAGACGCCGCCGGAGACTCCGCAGTCGACGAAGCCGATGTCCTTGAGGCCCAGCTCGACGGCGTGCTTCTCGTCGTCCGTCCAGCGCGAGTTGCCGCCGTCGACGACGACATCGCCCGGCTCCAGGAGCGCGGCGAGCTCGTCGACCGTGGACTGGGTCGCGGCACCGGCCGGAACCATGACCCACACGACGCGCGGACCCTTGAGGCTGCTCACCAGCTCTTCGAGGCTGCCGACGTCCGAGACGTCCGGATTCCGGTCGTAGCCGATGACGGTGTGGCCTGCGCGGCGGATGCGCTCGCGCATGTTGCCGCCCATCTTGCCGAGGCCGATGAGACCGAGCTCCATCACTGTTCCTTAGGTCGCGTGCTGGCTTTCGTACCGGTGTCCGAGCCTACTGCCGGGGGGCCGTGCACACCTGTGGGCTCAGCCGCTCAGCCGTACCGGCATGATCAGGTACTTGTAGGCGTCGTCGGCCTCGGCGTCGACGGCCGGACGACCGCTCAGCAGGGCCGGCTTCGTCGAGGTCGTGAAGGAGAGCTGGGCGACCGGCGAGTCGATGGCGCTGAGCCCGTCGAGCAGGAAGGTCGGGTTGAAGGCGATGGAGATGTCGTCGCCTTCGAGCTGCGCGTCGACGCGCTCCACAGCCTGTGCGTCGTCGCTGGAACCGGCCTCCAGGATCAGCACGCCCTGCTCGAAGCTGAGCCGCACCGGGGTGTTCCGCTCGGCGACGAGGGCGACGCGCTTGACGGCCTCGACGAAGGGGGCGGTCTCGATGACGGCGACCGAGTTGAACTCGGTGGGGAAGAGCGTGCGGTACTTCGGGAGGTCGCCCTCCAGGAGCCGCGTCGTGGTGCGGCGGCCCGCGCCCTCGAAGCCGATGAGGCCCTCGCCCGAGCCGGAGCCGGAGAGCGCGATCGTCACGTTGTCGCCGTTGGTGAGCGACTTGGCGGTGTCGAGGAGGGTCTTCGCCGGGACGAGCGCGACGGCCGAGATCTCGGCGTCCTCGGGCTTCCACAGGAACTCGCGGACCGCGAAGCGGTAGCGGTCGGTGGAGGCGAGGGTGACGGTGTCGCCCTCGATCTCGATGCGCACACCGGTGAGGACGGGGAGGGTGTCGTCGCGGCCCGCGGCGATGGCGACCTGCTGGGCGGCGGAGGCGAAGACCTCACCGGGCACGGTGCCGGTCGCGGAGGGCATCTGCGGCAGGGCGGGGTACTCCTCGACGGGGAGCGTGTGCAGCGTGAAGCGGGACGATCCACAGCTGACCGTCGCCCGTACACCGTCTGTGGAAATCTCCACGGGGCGGTTGGGCAGGGCGCGGCAGATGTCGGCGAGGAGCCGCCCGGAGACGAGGACGGTGCCCTCCTCCTCCGTCTCGGCCTCGACGGAGACCCGCGCCGAGACCTCGTAGTCGAAGCCGGAGAGGCTCAGCGTGCCCTCCTCCGCCTTCAGCAGCAGGCCCGCCAAGACCGGAGCCGGCGGGCGAGCCGGGAGGCTGCGTGCCGCCCACGCCACTGCCTCCGCGAGTACGTCGCGTTCCACCCGGATCTTCACCTGAGCCCGCCTCCTGCGTGATTCCTGCTCGTCTGCCGCCGCTCGCCTGACTTCTCGCGGCAGCCGCTCTGTCTGGTGCCCGCTCCGCTCGGGGGCCGGGACCTTGTCGTCCCCGGCTCGGGGAAGCGAGGTGTCCCTCGGCCCTCGGCGGGGAAGGACGTCGGTGTCCAGTCTGACGTACCGCACTGACAGCTGGTGCCCTCGGTCGTCAAATCGGCCTCCGGGCCCTTCGGTGCCCTCGGAGCGAGTTGTGCACAGGCCCCGCTTCGAAACGAATTCCCAGCTCTCTCTAGTCGTTAGTAGTAGTAGGGCCTGTGGATACCGTGGATAACCCCGTTTCCGCAGCTCAGAGCCGGTTTTTTATCCCCAGGTCCTGGGGACGGCGCCTGGGGAGAACCCGGGGTAACTGTGGACAGCCGAAAGTTGTGCACAGGGCGTCCACAAGAGGGGCCGACTTGTCCCCAGCTGCGTCCCCAGATTCGCGACCGTTTCCCACAGGGGGGCTGTCAGCTTCGCTGTGACGCCTTTCACTCGCAGCGGTGAGGGGGCGTGTTTTGTTGCCGAACAGTGGACAGCCCTGTGGAGAAGCTGTGCACAACCACCCCCTGCCTGTGGGCAGCCGCCCGAACCCGGTGGACAAGCCTTCCGGACGGCCTGTGGACAAAAAGTTCTCCACAGCCTGTGGATAACGGTTTTCCACTAATCCCCAGCCACCTGACCTGCCAGGACCGCGTCCGCACAGCCTCCCCTGTGGACAGGATCTGGACAACTCCGCTGTCCCCACCATGTGGAGGAAAAAAAGTCGCCGAATCTGTGGACAACACCCGTAACCGGGCGGGGAATCGAACGGGAAGGGGGTCGGGGGAGGGGCGGGGGAGGGAGTGATGTGGGGGTGGGGAGGTGGGCGGCGAGGGGGTGCGGGGGTGGTTGGCGGGGGGCTTGTGGGGTTGGGCCTGTGGGGCGAGGGCTGGACGTGACGGGGAGTGGGGAGCGGGGGCGCGGTGCGTTAGGGGCGGGGTGAGGGGAGTTCAGGGGGCAGTGCCGGGTGGGGGGCGGGGTTCTGGGGTGCGGGGTTCTGGGGTGAGGCCGGGGGCGGGGCGTGGGGGGATCAGGTGGCAGCGGGGGGTGAACCCGCGTCAGGGAAGGGGCGGTGAGGGGGTCGGCCGGACGGCGGTAGGGGCAGCCGCCTCGAGTCGAAGCTGGGCCGTCGTGAACGGTCGAGGCGGGGCTGGACTATCGACTGCCGCTCAGGAGGTGGGCCGGGGCGCCGGTCCGGGCCCGCACGGCTACTTCGTGCGGGGCTTCGCAACGTCCTGCGGGAGCCGGCTCAGGGCGCTGAAGCGCCCAGGGGAGGGTGCACGGAAGCGGTAGGAGTGAAGGCGTGCCAGGTGAGGAGCTCTCAAGCGAACATGCCACGCGGCACGATGAGGCACCCGGGAAGTCTCGGTACGCGGAAGCGGGCGGGGCACGCGTCAGTGCGCCGGGCGGAGGTGTTCCGTTGAGATCGCGCCGTTCTTCCGCTCGTTCTTCCGCTCGTTGTCCGCTGTCGGCCGTTCGCCGCGAGCCACCAGCGCGGCTCGGCTGTGAGGACGGCTGCCCGATGTGAGGACGGCGGGCCGCTGTGGGGACGGCGGCCCGCGTCGAGCACGGCGGGCCGCCGCGAGCACCGCCGCCAAGTCGAGTGTGGCCGCCACGGCGACAACGGCAGCGACTGCGCAGCGGACAGCCCCCACCCGCCCTGGGGGGCTCCCCTTCATTCATTATTTCGCGGATCGCAAGCCGCTCCCCGCCATTCCCCGCCCCACCCCGAAATCTGTGGATAACCAAGCCCAAATAAAAAATCCCGTCACTCTTCCTGGTGACGAGATTTCAGCGAGTCAAGCGAGACCACGGCCCCCGACCGGGAACCAGCCGCGTCGCGTAGCGCGCCGAACCCGGAGCTAAGCGCTACGCGAACCAACGGACCGCGCCACCCACAACTCGCGCCCACCCCGTGCCCCCCCCCACAGCCCCCAGACCCGCGCGCCGCCCCCGCGCCAACGTGTCCCCGCGCCCCCGCCGACGCCCCGCGCGCCCCTCCGCCCGCTACCCGTTCTTGATCCGGTTCGTCAGCTCCGTGACCTGGTTGTAGATCGAGCGCCGCTCGGCCATCAGCGCGCGGATCTTCCGATCGGCGTGCATGACCGTCGTGTGGTCGCGGCCGCCGAACTGCGCGCCGATCTTCGGCAGCGAGAGATCGGTGAGTTCGCGGCACAGATACATCGCGATCTGCCGCGCCGTGACCAGGACCCGGCTGCGCGAGGAACCGCACAGGTCCTCGACGGTCTGGCCGAAGTAGTCGGCGGTCGCCGACATGATCGCGGAGGCCGTGATCTCGGGCGAGGCGTCCTCGCCGCCCGGGATGAGGTCCTTGAGCACGATCTCGGTGAGGCCGAGATCGACGGGTTGCCTGTTCAGCGAGGCGAAGGCGGTCACCCGGATGAGCGCGCCCTCCAGCTCACGGATGTTCCGCGAGATGCGCGAAGCGATGAACTCCAGGACCTCGGGAGGTGCGTTGAGCTGCTCCTGGACCGCCTTCTTGCGCAGGATCGCGATGCGGGTCTCCAGCTCCGGCGGCTGGACATCCGTGGTCAGTCCCCACTCGAAACGGTTCCTGAGCCGGTCCTCAAGCGTCACCAACTGGCGCGGCGGACGATCGGAGGAGAGCACGATCTGCTTGTTCGCGTTGTGCAGCGTATTGAAGGTGTGGAAGAACTCCTCCTGCGTCGACTCCTTGTCCGCGAGGAACTGGATGTCGTCGACGAGCAGGATGTCCATCTCGCGGTACCGCTTGCGGAAACTGTCGCCCTTGCCGTCGCGGATGGAGTTGATGAACTCGTTCGTGAATTCCTCGGAACTCACGTACCGCACCCGCGTCCCGGGATACAGGCTGCGCGCGTAATGACCGATCGCGTGCAGCAGGTGCGTCTTGCCGAGGCCGGACTCGCCGTAGATGAAAAGCGGGTTGTACGCCTTCGCCGGTGCCTCGGCCACCGCGACCGCCGCCGCGTGCGCGAAGCGGTTCGACGCGCCGATCACGAACGTGTCGAAGAGGTACTTCGGGTTCAACCGGGCCGTCGGCTCGCCCGGCCCCGCGGCCGGCGCGGGCTGCGCG
>NZ_JAAGLR010000221.1 GCF_010548245.1 Streptomyces sp. SID11385 | reverse complement strand
CGCTGCGCCCGCTGCCGCGCCCGGCCGCCACCACCTCGGTACGGCCCGCGGTGACGGGGGTACGGGCCGGGACGGCGGGGGCAGGGGCGGGGACCGGGGAGGTACGGGCCGGGACCGCGCCCGCCGACACGGACCCCGTCGCGCCGGTCGTCCCGCTCGCCCCGGTCACGGAACCCGCGCCCGCCCACGGCTACGGGACGACCGTCAAGGAGGAGGGGGCGGCAGCCTCCGCCCCCGGAGAGCACCCGGCCGGGGTCTACCGGCTGCTCCTCGGCTCCCGCTTCTCCACCGTGCCGAAAGCGCTCGTGCCCGCCGCGGACCTCCCGAAGGCCCTCACCTACAAGCCCTCGCTCGTCCCGGCCGGCGCGGGCGTCCGCGTCGAGCAGCGCACGGACGGCGACGGCACCCGCGTGACGCTGCGGGTCACCGGCCTCAAGGCGGGCCACCGCTACGGGGCGCACGTGCACACCGGTGTCTGCGGAGCCGACCCGGCCGCCGCCGGCGGGCACTACCAGCACGAGGAGCACCCCGCGCGGTCCTCGACCGGCCCGGCCCACGCCGGCCCCCGCGACGAGGTCGCACTCGACTTCACCGCCGACGCCCTCGGCGACGGCACCGCGACCGCCACGCGTCCCTGGCGCTTCCGCCCCGGCGGGGCCCGGTCGATCGTTATCCACGACGCGGCCGGAGCGGCCGAACGGGCCGCCTGCGTCTCCGTACCCTTCGGCGGGCGGTGAGCGGGGGCCGTCCTCACGCGCGGTGCAGCCGGGTGCGCGTCACCTCCCGCAGGGCGGCGCGTCCACCCCGTACCACCGCCTTCTCCAAGGTCAGTTCGGCCGTCCGGCCGCGCAGGTCGAGTGTCATGAGCTGATTGCCGAACCACGGCCCGCCGTCGCGCCGCCAGCGCACGGCGGGCCGCCGTACGCGCCCGTGCCGCGCGAAGAGCCCGCCGAGCGCGCGCCCCGCGCCCGTCCAGCCGAAACGGAACCCGAAGCGCATCGCGAGGGGCACCGAGTTGTGCACGGGCGAGCACGTGAGCTGGTACACCGGGCTGCCCGGCACCGCCTCGTCCTCGCGCGGCCACCCCGCGGCGCCCTCGCGCGGCCAGCGGGCCTCGGCGACGTAGGCGTGGTGCACGTCGCCAGAGAGGACACTCACCGTCGCGGGCGCCTCCGGGCCCTCCCGTACCTCCGCGATCAGGTCCGCGAGCGCGCCGAACGAGCGGGGGAAGGCGGCCCAGTGCTCCAGGTCGGCCGCGCGCCGCAGGTACTCGCCGCGCCCGGCCCAGCGCGCGCCCCGTTCCCCGCCGCACAGCGCCGAGTCCCAGCTCTCCAGGTCGTGGATGAGGTGCGGGAGGAGCCAGGGCAGCGAGGTGCCGAGCAGGAGATGGTCGTACGCGCCCCGGTCCTCGCGGACCTGCGCGCCCAGCCAGTCCTCCTCCTCCGGGTCGAGCATCGCGCGCCGGTCCTCCGCCAGGACCCGCGCGGCCCGCGAGTCGATCATGACGAGCCGGGTACGGCCGAGATCGCGCCGGTAGCTCCAGCGCACGGCGGCGGGGTCGGCGTCGGCGCGCTCGGCGAAGGCGCGCAGCGCCTCGGTGCCGTCGCGGCCGGGCGCCGCGCGGATCGCGGCGAGGAGCGGGTCGGCGGCGAGATCGGCGGGGGAGAGGTTGCCGAGGTGCTGATGGACCCAGTACGACATGAGTCCGCTGAGTATGCGTTCGCGCCACCAATCCGTCGCCCGCATCTCCGCGAGCCACGTGTCGCTCGTGTTCCAGTCGTCTATGACGTCGTGATCGTCGAAGATCATGACGCTCGGCACCGTCGAGAGCAGCCAGCGGATCTCCGGATCGCCCCAGGACTCGGCGTAGAGCCGGGTGTACTCGGCGTAGTCGGCGACCTGCGCCCCGGGCGGGCGGTCCAGGTCGCGCCGCCGCCCCATCCACTCCCGCGTGGCCGGGGAGACCTCGTCGGCGTACACCTGGTCGCCGAGCAGGACGAGCAGCCCGGGACGCTCGCTCGCGGGCTCCCCGGCGAGCCGCCGCGCGAGGGTGTCGAGGGCGTCGGGGCCCACCGGGTCCTTCTCCTCGGCCGGTGGCGCGGCCCAGCGACAGGAACCGAAGGAGACCCGGACGGGCGCCGCGGGGTCCTCGCTCGGCGTGCGGATCTCGGACGGCGGGAACGCGGAACCCTCCTCGGGCCACACGCGTGCCTCGCCCCCGCCGCCGTCCGCCTCGACCGTCACCTCGTACGGCAACGCGGCACCGGGCGGCAGCCCGTCGAGCACGACGAGGGCGTAGTGGTGCCCGGCCACGCGGAAGGTGGCGGCCTCGCCGGAGAAGGACGCGGGGGCAGGCGCGGCGTGCCCCTCGGCCGTACCGCCTCCCGCGCCCTCCGGGGGAGCCGCCCCGCGCACCCGTACCGTGCACGGCTCGTCCGTCTCCGCCCAGACGGTCGCCGACCTCGCGTCCACGTACCGCAGCACCGGTCCCAGCAGCAGCTTCGCCATCCCCGCCCGCCCTCCACGCTCGTCCTCGCCCCGCGCCCCGCCGCCTACCCGGTCGCCCGAACGGAACGCGTGCCTCTCGAACAGGACGTGTGCCGCTCGAACGGAACCACTAGGGAGAACGGCGGACGGGGAGGGGACGGTTCCCGGGTGGAGCCGGTTCCGGGGGCGGGGAGGGGACGGTTCCCGGGGCGGGGAGGTCGGCGGGGCGCCGGGCGGTGGCGGGACGATTCTTCGCGCGGCCCCCCGTGCGCCCTCGCGCGGCCTCGCCCTCAGCAGCCGTTCAGCACTCCTTGGAGCGCGCTCTTCTCCGCCGAGTCGACGTCGAGGTCGTAGTAGTGCTTCACCTGGACCCACATGCGGGCGTACACGCAGTCGTACGAGGCGAGCGGGGGCATCCAGGTGGCGGGGTCCTTGTCGCCCTTAGACTGGTTGACGTTGTCCGTGACGGCGACGAGCTGGGGGCGCGTGAGGTCGTTGGCGAGCGCCTGGCGCTGCGCGGTGGTCCAGGAACTCGCGCCCGAGCGCCACGCTTCGGCGAGCGGGACGACGTGGTCGATGTCCACGTCGGAGGCGGCCGTCCAGGTGGCGCCGTCGTACGGGGACTTCCAGGTGCCCGAGGTCGCCGAACAGCTGGAGTTCTGGGCGACGTTCGTGCCGTCACGTTTCAGCACGACCTCGCGGGTGTCGCAACTGCCGGACTGCGTGATCCAGTGCGGGAACTTGTCGCGGCTGTACCCGCTCATGGAGCCCGGCGAGGCGACCGTCAGCTCCGAGAGGTAACTCCGGGCCGTGGAGGCGGCGATGGGGGTCGGCGGAGCGGCCTGCGCGGCCGGACCCGCGAGGACGGAGACGGTGGTGAGCGCGGCGGTCAGAGCGCCGAGCCCACCCAGCAGTCGACGGGAACGGCGGGGCGCCGGGCGCTCGTGACGCGCGTAGAGACCGGCCGGACTGTCCTGGCGTGAGGGCACGTTGACTCCTCGGTGTGGGGGTGGGTCCGTCTTCAGGCTGGCGGCCCGGGGTTTCCGTGGGGTGGTCGCCAGGTAACAGCGTGACGTCATGCGCACGTCACTACAAGAGTGGTGAGCACCCGTCGGTCGTGCGCGGGCGTGCGGATGTCGCGCGCGGGGCGGGGGAGGTGTGGGGGGTTGGTGCGGGGGTACGGGAGTTGGTTGCGGCGGGGGCGTCGGGGGGGCATGGCGCGCGGGACGCGGTCCGTCGTGAGCGTCCCGCCGCCGGGAAATCCGCGGGCCGCCGTCTGTCCGCTCCTCGTACGCTCCCGGCATGAACGAGCGAGTGGCGGCGGTCCTGCGCGGGCTGGGCAACCGGGAGAGCGTGGCCGACGTGGGCGGCATGGCCGAACGCGCCCTGGCCGCGGGCGAGGCCCGCTTCCTCGGCGACCTCGGGGTGGCGCTGGCCGGGAGCGGCGCCGACGCGTGGCAGCACCGGAACGTCTTCGGCCACCTCCTCCGTCTGCTCTGCCTCACCCCGGGGCGCGAGCACGTCGAGGAGGCGGTACGGCTCGTCGCCGCGACGAACGGGACGACGCCCCCGTATCCCCGCCTCGCGGCGGCCCTCCTCGCCGAGGCCCAGCCGCCGGCGGACCTCGGGGCGGTCTTCGCCGGGGGCGCTCGCGCGCACGCGCCGGAGGAGCTGCGCGCATGCCTCGTCCACGAGCTGGTCCTACGGGGTACGTTGACGGGCGAGGTCCCCGCCCTCGACCGTTGGGCTCGGTCCTCGCACTGGCGTCACCATCCGCTCCGCCGGCTCCCGCTGAAGCTGCTCACCGTCGAGAGGCGCCCGGCTCTCGCGTCCAACTCCCCGCGTGGCAGCTCCCGTTCACTGCCCGATCCGCGCCCCGGTGCCTCCGTGGCCCCGGCCCGGCCCGACAGCCGTCCGCCGCTCGCGACGGAGCGGACCGACGACGCCTTCCGCGCCGACGCCGGCGCGGCGGTCCGCAACTGGTGCGCCGAGTCCAACGGCACGTACGTGAGCGGGCGCTGGGAACTCTCCGCACCTGTCGCCGAGGCCGCCGTGCCCCTCCTCCTGCGCGGCCTCGGGCTCGCTTCGCTCACCACAGCGAAGACCCGCCGCCCGCTCGCGCTCACCCGCCCCACGCCCGAACAGGTGTGGGCCGTGCTCTTCGCGGCCGCCGCGCACGGCGGCGCGTACAACACAGGGGAGTACGGCGCCTACGGGCGGCTCGCCGCCTGGCGCTCCTTCGCCGCGCTCGCGGGGGCGCCGGGCGACGCGGAGCCCGCGCACGTCGAGGAGATCGCGTCCGGGCGCGCCTGGTACGGGTTCGCGGGCGTCACGAAGTGGTTCCGGATGGTCGCCTGGGACATCGGCTTCGCCGCCGTGAGCCCGGACGGACGCGAACTCGCGGTGCTCGCGGCGACCGACACGGACTGAGGCGAGCGACGCCCACCGAGGCGAGCGGCACGGACTGAGGCGAGAGGCTCGGACTGAGGCGAGCCGCACGCCGACCCTCGCCTCCCATCCCCTCGCCACTACGCTCCCGCTCCCCATGACCGGTACCTTCGGGGCCGGGTGCCGGGTGGTGGGCGGCCCCGCTCCGGTCCGGACGGGCGGAGGGTGTCGCGGAAGGCGGGAACGTGTTCGATGTCGGGGTGGCCGCGCTGGTGTTCGGGGTGGTCGTGCTCGCCGAGTTGCCGGACAAGACGGCGCTTGCCGGGCTCGTGCTCGGCACGCGGTACCGCGCCTCGTACGTCTACGCCGGGATGGCCGCCGCCTTCCTGCTCCATGTCGTCCTCGCCATCGCGGCGGGCAGTGTGCTGACGCTGCTGCCCACGCGGCTGCTGCGCGCGCTCACCGGGGTGCTCTTCCTCGCGGGGGCCGCGTTCCTGCTGCTCCAGCGGCCGCCCGACGAGGCCGCCGTCGCCAAGGCGCGCGAGCCCGGCGGGCAGAGCTTCTGGCCGGTGGCGGGGGCCGGGTTCTCCTTCATCCTCGCCGCCGAGTTCGGCGACCTCACGCAGATCGTGACCGCGAACCTCGCCGCCAGCTACGCCGGTCAGCCGCTCTCCGTCGGGGTCGGTGCCGTCGCCGCGCTGTGGGCGGTCGGCGCGCTCGTCGTGCTCGGCGGGCGCGGGCTCATACGGAAGGTGCCGCTCGGGCTCGTCACGAAGGCCGCCGTGCTCGTGATGCTCGTCCTCGGCGCGCTCAGCCTCGTCGAGGCCGTCGCCTGAGCCGGGGGGTGGTGTGGCGCCGCCCGGACCCGTTTTGTATCGTGGGCGAACAAAGTGGTTCCGCCCGCAAACCCTGACCTGTGGGCGGGACCACTCTTGTTCTCCGCCCGTGTTCCCCCCGCCCGTGAGGTGTGACATGCCGCCTACCGAGGTGCACGTCAAGGCCCTGCTCATCGACATGGACGGCACCCTCGTCAACTCCGACGCCGTCGTCGAGCGCGTCTGGCGCGGCTGGGCCCTGCGCCACGGGCTCGATCCCGAGCAGGTCCTGCGGGTCGCGCACGGACGGCAGGGGTACGCGACGATGGCCGCGCTGCTCCCCGAACGCCCCGTCGAGATCAACCTCGCCGAGAACGAGGCCATGCTCGCCGAGGAGACCCGCGACACCGAGGGCGTCGTCGAGATCCCCGGCGCCGCCGCGCTCCTCGCCGCGCTCGCCCCGTACCCGCACGCCCTCGTCACCTCCGCCGACGTCCCCCTCGCCACCGCCCGGCTCACGGCCGCCGGGCTCGCGCTCCCCGCCGTACGGGTCACCGCCGAGGACGTCGGCGCGAGCAAGCCGGACCCCGAGGGCTTCCTCAAGGGCGCCGCCGCGCTCGGCGTGGACCCCGCCGACTGCCTCGTCCTGGAGGACTCCGCCGCCGGTATCGCGGCGGGACGCGCCGCCGGGGCCACCGTCCTCGGCATCGGCCCCCGCGCCGCGGCGTACGCGCCTGACCACCACGTCACGGACCTGCGCGCGGTACGGATCGAGGGCACGGCGGACGGCGTACGGGTCCGGCTCGGCTGACCTCGCGGCCGCGGCCCGGCGGTCCGGAGCCTCGCCGCCGTTACCCGAGCTGCGGCGTCTCCCCCTCCAGCTTCGTCCGCGTGTCGGCCCCGTAGACCCCGTGCTCGTCCGAGGCCCCGCGGGTCACCTGGTACGTCGTCAGCGCGTACTGGAGGGTCCGGTCGAAGCGGCCGTCCTCGCGCCCCGGGTAGATGCCGACGGCCCGCAGCCGCGCCTCCAGTTCCGTGACCTCCGGGCCGCTGTCGCCCCGTCGCAGCACCGCCGCCGTCACGCCCTCGGGCGGGCGCTGCTCGGACGGCCCCGCCGTGGGCGGCTTCCGCACTTCGGTACGGGTCGGGAGCGGCGACCCCGCCTCGCTCGCGCTCGCCGCCGGGGACACCGAGGCCGAGACGCCGGGGCTCGGCGTCGTGCCGGACGCCGAGGCGCTGGGCGACGACGACGCCGACGCGGAGG
>NZ_JAAGLR010000190.1 GCF_010548245.1 Streptomyces sp. SID11385 | reverse complement strand
AGCGGGGTCCGGCGGCTCGGTAGGGTCGTCGCGTGGCGAACAAGAACATCCCTGATTCCGGCTTCGGCGACGACGACGGCTCGGCCGATCCCGCGCTCGGCGCGGCGCTCGCCGCCTGGGCCGAGGACCGCACGGCGACGGGGCCGGTGCTCGCGGCGCTGCGCGGGGCACGGCTCCTGGTGCCCGTCGTGGCCGTGCTCGGGGAGACCGAGGAGGCCCCGGACGGGCTCAAACGCGAGAAGAACAGCGAGATGGCGGTGCCCACGCTCAAGGCCGGGGACCGCACGGCGCTGCCCGCCTTCACGTCCACGGCGAGCCTCGCCCGGTGGGACCCGACGGCCCGCCCCGTCGCCGTACCGCTCCACCAGGCTCTCCAGGCCGTCGCGCACGAGCGGGCCGACACGCTCGTCCTCGACCTCGCCGGGCCCGTCCCCTTCGAGGTCAGCGGCGGCGCCCTGCGCGCGCTCGCCGAGGGCAGGGACAGCGCGGCCCCCTTCGCGGACCCGGCCGTCACGGAGGCGGTACGGGACACGCTCGCCGCCGAGCCGGCGGTGCTCCGCGCCCACCTGCTCCCCTCCCGTACCGCGGACGGCACGCTGGCGCTCGTCCTGGCCGAGGGAGCGGAGCCGGAACCGACTGCGCGAGCGGCCGCCGAGGCCCTCGCCGCTCACCCGGTCCTGCGCGAGCGCCTGGAACGAGGGCTCGAACTCGCGCTGCTCCCGGGGACGGCGACGGTGCCGGGGCAGCCGCTGTTCATTCGGTGAGGAGGGGGGCGGCCCGGGGCCCTCCGCAGACCCGGGGCCCTCCGCAGACCCGGAGCCCTCCGCAGGCGCTCGCTCTCCGCAGGCGCCCGCCCCCCGGCGCAGACCCCCGCCCTCCCAGGGGGGCGACCCCAAGAACAATTCTCCCAGCCCCGCCCCCCGCCCCCGCCCAATCCGCCCCCCACCCCCCGAATCTGTGGACAACTTCGAGGAAGTCGTCACGCGGCTCATCCCCAAGAGTGAGAGCGGCTGCGCGACAGCCCGGGTTGTCCACAGCTGCGCTCTGTAAATGTGCTTTCCCGGCAGGCGTGGAGCGTGGCCTCGCGGACCTCAGCCGAAGACCGGCCCCGTGTACTTCTCGCCCGGTCCCTGCCCCGGCTCGTCCGGGAAGACGCTGGCCTCGCGGAAGGCGAGCTGGAGGGACTTGAGGCCGTCGCGGAGCGGGGCCGCGTGGAAAGAGCTGATCTCGGTGCCGCCCGCGTCGAGGAGCCCCGCGAGCGCCTGGATCAGCTTGCGGGCCTCGTCCAGGTCCTTGTGCGCGTCACCGTCCTCGGCGAGCCCCAGCTTCACCGCCGCCGCGCTCATCAGGTGCACCCCGACGGTGGTGATCACCTCGATGGCGGGCACCTCCGCGATGTCCCGGGTCACGTCGTCGTAGTCGGCTGCGGGCGTCGCTTCGCTCATCGCGGGGCGCTTCCTTCGGTTGCGTACAGTGGGAAGGGCGGCACAGCGCCCGCGTTCCCCTCGCGGGCGGGCGCCCGCGAACCCCGTCAGCCTAGTGGCCGCCCCCGCGACGCCCCGGCCCCGTACCGGCCGCACACGGGGGCTCCGGTCCCGTACGCCCTGGTATGCTGGAGGAACGACCGGCCGGAGTGTGTCAGTGGTGCCCGCGAGGGAGCCCGAGACTCCGGCCACAAGTGGAGGCTCCGCACTCCCACCTGATCGCCCTCGCGGGCGGCGGGTCACCGGTCAGACGGCACCGCACCCGAGGCGGTGAGCGTCCGAAGTCGCGCCCCGCGTCCACGCGGCGGTGCTCCGGTCAGTACAGGAGCCCCGCTCGTGATCGTCCGGGGCATTTTTCATGTTCCGGCGCGGTTGGTCTCACAAGAAGCAAGAGTTGTGCGGCTGTCTGCCAGGCGGCCGTGCGGTGCTACCGAGGAGGATCCATCAGCGCCGAGCCCCGCATCGCCGAGCCCCGTATCAACGACCGGATTCGTGTTCCCGAGGTACGACTCGTCGGCCCCAGTGGTGAGCAGGTGGGCATCGTCCCGCTCGCGAAGGCCCTGGAACTGGCGCAGGAGTACGACCTGGACCTGGTCGAGGTCGCGGCGAACGCCCGTCCGCCCGTGTGCAAGCTCATGGACTACGGGAAGTTCAAGTACGAGTCGGCCATGAAGGCCCGTGAGGCGCGCAAGAACCAGGCGCACACGGTCATCAAGGAGATGAAGCTCCGGCCGAAGATCGACCCGCACGACTACGACACCAAGAAGGGTCACGTCGTCCGGTTCCTCAAGCAGGGTGACAAGGTCAAGATCACGATCATGTTCCGTGGTCGCGAGCAGTCCAGGCCGGAGCTCGGCCGCCGGCTGCTCCAGCGCCTCGCGGACGACGTCCAGGACCTCGGCTTCATCGAGTCGAGTCCCAAGCAGGACGGCCGCAACATGATCATGGTGCTCGGCCCGCACAAGAAGAAGACCGAGGCGATGGCCGAGGCCCGCGAGGCCCAGGCCGCCCGCAAGGCCGAACGGCAGGGGCGTGGCGCCTCGGCCGACGACCAGGACGAGGACCTCTCCGGCGCGGACGAGACCGCCGAGGAGCAGGAGCACGCCGAGGCCTGATCCGGGACAGCCGTCCCGGTGACACGGATACAACTGACGCCCCCGCGCGTCCGGTCCCCCCGGGGCCCGGCAGGGGGCGTCACCGACGAGGAGATAGACGGCGCCATGCCGAAGAACAAGTCGCACAGCGGTGCCAGCAAGCGCTTCAAGGTCACGGGCTCCGGCAAGGTGCTGCGCGAGCGGGCCGGCAAGCGCCACCTGCTGGAGCACAAGTCGTCCCGCCTGACGCGCCGCCTCACCGGCAACGCCGAGATGGCCCCGGGCGACGCCAAGAAGATCAAGAAGCTTCTCGGCAAGTGAGGCCGCGGCTCCCTCGCCGGGGGCCCGCAGCCCCGTACCGGGACCCAATCGAACCGGGCCGTGTGAACACCCCACGGCCCCGCTACAAGGAGTAATCAAGTGGCACGCGTCAAGCGGTCCGTCAACGCCCACAAGAAGCGCCGGGCGATCCTGGAGCAGGCCAGCGGCTACCGCGGGCAGCGCTCGCGCCTGTACCGCAAGGCGAAGGAGCAGGTCACCCACTCCCTCGTCTACAACTACAACGACCGCAAGAAGCGCAAGGGCGACTTCCGTCAGCTGTGGATCCAGCGCATCAACGCCGCTGCCCGCGCCAACGGCATCACCTACAACCGCTTCATCCAGGGTCTGAAGGCCGCCAACATCGAGGTGGACCGCAAGATCCTCGCCGAGCTGGCCGTGCACGACGCCGGTGCCTTCGCGGCCCTCGTCGAGGCCGCCCAGAAGGCGCTGCCCGAGGACGTCAACGCCCCGAAGGCCGCCGCCTGATCAGGGCCACCGCCCAGGCAGGCTCCGCGCGCCGCGTGCCGGCGCGCCGCTTCACCGGACCCGCAGGCCCGCGACGGCCTGCGGGTCCCGTGCGTTCCGGCGGCGGCCCGCGGCCCGCGTC
>NZ_JAAGLR010000150.1 GCF_010548245.1 Streptomyces sp. SID11385 | reverse complement strand
GGGGCGGTGGCGGCACGGGGCGCGCTCCGCGCGGGGACGCCCGGCCGCGCACGCTCGCGGGCGGGGTCGTGCAGGGCGATCCGCGACTGGTCACCAAGATCCTGATCGCGCTCAACCTCGCGGTCTTCCTGCTCGTGCAGGCGGTCCCCGATCAGCAGCGGCTCCTCGACGACCTGGAGATGATCGGGCGGGCGCTCCCCTACTCCGGCGCCGACCACCTCGTGGGGGTCGCGGAGGGCGAGTGGTACCGACTGCTCACCGCCGCCTTCCTGCACCAGGAGATCTGGCACATCGGGGTCAACATGCTGAGCCTGTGGTTCCTCGGCCCGGCCGTGGAGACGATGCTCGGGCGGGCCCGTTTCCTCGCGCTCTACCTGATCGCGGGAGTGGGCGGCAGCGTCGCCTGCTACCTCTTCGCGGCCCCGAACCTCGCTTCGCTCGGCGCCTCCGGCGCGATCTTCGGTCTCTTCGGCGCGACCGGCATCCTCGTGCTGCGCGTCCGCGCCGACGTCCGGCCCTTCGTCGCGCTGCTCGTGATCAACCTGATCATCACCTTCGGCTGGAGCAACATCGCCTGGCAGGCCCACATCGGTGGCCTCGTCGTCGGCACGCTCGTCGCCGCCGGGCTCGTGTACGCGCCGCGCCGGCACCGGGCCCTCGTGCAGTGGGGGACGTGCGCCGTCGTCCTCGTCGGCCTCGTCGTCTGCGTCCTCGCCCGTACCGCGGCGCTGACCTGAGCCGCCGACCTGCCCCACACCGGAACCCCTCACCTGAGCGGGCCGCCGCTCCCAGTTATGCACAGGTGTTCGAATGTTCGGGCCGAGTTGTCCACAGCTCGTACACGGGAAGAGGTGCGGGGTGTGGGTTCGGTGCGGGGTTCGCGAGTCGTCCCGCGTCGTACCGGCTGTGACCTGCGGTTTCGACGGCAGATCCCCGATGGCCCCGCATTCGAACACGCGCGCTAGAGGGGCCCGGGGGTGCTCTCGGCAGTCATACCGGCGTCAACTCTCCGAGAGTTATCCACAGATCGTCTGAACTTTTCCCCAGTGTGGATAGCGCTGTGGATAACTCAGGGCAGGGCTTCCGCGGTGGCGGGTCCGCGGGCATGCCGAAGACCGGAGTCCCGGTGGATCGGGACCCCGGCCGGTACGGCCCGCGCGCTACTTCCAGCGGGTCGAGACGCCGAAGCCCGCGGCGATGAAGCCGAAGCCGACGAGGATGTTCCAGTTGTCGAGCGAGTCGATCGGCAGACTGCCGTCCGTCACATAGAAGACGACGATCCAGGCGAGCCCGAGGGCGAACATCGCCAGCATCAGCGGGGCGACCCAGCTTCCGTTGCTGAGCTTGACCGTCGTGGCCTGCTGCTTCGCGGCCGGCGGCGGCGTGTAGTCGGCCTTCTTGCGGATACGGGACTTCGGCACGAGGGGGCTCTCCTGTCGATGCGCTGTTCGGTGCGGAGCCGTGCGAGGCCGGCCGCAAGGAACGGGGCGGGCGCTCTTCGGGCGCTCGGGCGGACCCCGGGGCCCTCCGGGCGTCCGTTAGCGTAGTGCTTCCACGGCGCCGAAGGAGATCAGGGTACGTTGAGCAATTCTGCCGACTCCCCCCCGAAGCGATCCAGCCCCGGAGGCCACGGGTTCCGCTTCCGCCCCGCGAGAATCCTCACGCTCGCGGTCTTCGCCCTCGCCGGGCTGATCTTCTTCACGAGTTTCCACACCGCGCGCGGCACCAACATCCGTACCGACGCCTCGCTCCTCAAGCTCTCCGACCTCATCAAGGAGCGCAGCGACAAGAACGGCGACGCCGAGCACGAGAACACCGCGCTGCGCCGCCGCGTCGAATCGCTCGCCGCCCGCGACGACGGACGCAGCGAGGCCGAGGACAAGCGGCTGACCCGGATCGAGGACAGCGCGGGCACGCGCCCCGTCCGCGGCAAGACCGTCTCCGTCACGCTCCAGGACGCGCCGCCCGACGCCGGGCCCAAGCTCCCTGGCTACCCGGAGCCGCAGCCCAACGACCTCGTCATCCACCAGCAGGACCTCCAGGCCGTCGTCAACGCGCTGTGGCAGGGCGGGGCGCGCGGCATCGAGGTCATGGGCCAGCGGCTCATCTCCACGAGCGCGGTGCGCTGCGTCGGCAACACCCTGATCCTCCAGGGCCGCGTCTACTCGCCGCCCTACAAGATCACCGCCGTCGGTGACCCCGACAAGCTGCGCACGGCCCTCTCGGAGTCCACCGCGATCCAGAACTACATGCTCTACGTCAACGCCTACGGGCTCGGCTGGAAGGCCGAGGACGAGGGCACCAAGACCCTCCCGGGGTACACGGGCACGGTGGACCTGCACTACGCGCGGCCGGTCGACTGAGGCCTCGCGCGGGGTACGGAGTCAACGGGCGAGCCCCGCAGGGTAAAGAACAACCTCGCGCCGCACCAAGGCTTTCCGCAGCACGCCCACGCGGTGGGCCCGCGTCCCTTTAGGCTGGGGCCGCACCCCCGCGCCTTCGGGAAGGCCGGGGGGACGGCCGGGAACGGCAGAGCGACAAGAGCGACACGGACGAGGGCAGGGGCGGCGCGGCACATGTACGGGTGGATCTGGCGGCATCTGCCGGGCAACGCGTGGATCAAGGCGCTTCTCTCGCTCGTCCTCGCCCTCGCCGTGGTCTTCCTTCTCTTCCAGTACGTCTTCCCGTGGGCGGAGCCGCTGCTCCCCTTCAACGACGTCACCGTCGACCAGGGAATGCGAGCCGCCCGATGACCACCGCCCCCGCCCGTCGTGCGAGCCGGGTGCTCGTCGTCGACAACTACGACAGCTTCGTCTTCAACATCGTCCAGTACCTGCACCAGCTCGGCGCCGAGTGCGAGGTGCTGCGCAACGACGAGGTGAGCACCGCCGACGCCGATCCCGCGCGTTACGACGGCGTGCTGCTCTCCCCGGGCCCCGGCACTCCCGAGGAGGCCGGGGTGTGCGTCGAGATGGTGCGGCACTGCGGTGCCACGGGACTGCCGGTCTTCGGGGTCTGCCTCGGGATGCAGTCGATGGTCGTCGCGTATGGCGGCGTCGTGGGCCGGGCCCCCGAGCTGCTGCACGGGCGGACCTCCGAGGTGCTGCACGAGGGCGGCGGCGTCTTCGCCGGGCTCCCCTCGCCCTTCACCGCGACGCGCTACCACTCGCTCGCCGCCGAGCCCGCCGAACTGCCCGAGGTCCTTCAGGTCACCGCGCGGACCCGCGACGGGATCATCATGGGCGTACGGCACCGCGAACTTGCCGTCGAGGGCGTGCAGTTCCACCCGGAGTCGGTGCTCACCGAGCACGGGCACCTCATGCTCGCCAACTGGCTCACGGCCTGCGGCGACACGGCCGCGGTCGGCCGCTCGGCCGGGCTCGCGCCGGTGGTGGGCAGGGCCTCGGCGTGACCGCGCTGCGGCCCGAGCACGAGACGGGACGCGAGCCGGGGGCGCCGTTAACGGACACGCCGGTCATGGGCACGCCCGTACTGCCGGAGGCGGTGGCAGGGGACGAGGCGGCCGTACGGGGCGGGGCGGCGGCAGGCGACGAGGCGACGATGGCCCTGCGGCTGCCCGGGAACCTCGCCGACGCCCGTACGGCGATATCC
>NZ_JAAGLR010000115.1 GCF_010548245.1 Streptomyces sp. SID11385 | reverse complement strand
GGCGGGGGGCCGGGCGCGGGTGGCTCGCGGGGGTTCACCCATCGGTCCTCGGGTTCCTTTCCTCGGGGCACACGGAGCGGGGTGTGGGGCCCGGCGTGCTGCCGGGCCCCACGGGGTTTCCGCGACTCTACGACTGTCCCGCGACGCGCGCTCTACACGGGTGTCGTAGGAGCCGCACGCCCGCTCGGCCGTTCGGCGGACGGCCGGAGGCGCCCCGGCCGTTCGGCGGACGGCCGACCGGGCCCTCAGCCGTTCGGCAGGATGACCGCGCGGCCCTGGACCTTCCCGTCGTGCAGCCGCTCGTACGCCTTCGGGGCCTCGTCGATCGAGTACGTCTCGACGTGGACGTCCACGGCGCCCAGGCGCGCCAGGTCGAAGACCTCGCCCATCTCGGAGCGGCTGCCCCAGTACGGGGACGTCACGACGGTCTCGTACGCCTGGAGGCCGAAGCCGACCTCCAGGCTGCCGCCGCCGATGCCGACGATCGTGACGTCGCCCTCGATCATGGCGCAGGCGCCGGAGGCCTTGACGGTCGGCGGGACGCCGACGAAGTCGAAGACGGCCTCGGCGCCCCGGCCGCCGGGGGTGAGCTTGCGGACGTTCTCGACGGCGTTCTCGTCGGAGAGCACGGCCTCGTGCGCGCCGACCTCCTTGGCGAGGCGCAGCTTCTCGTCGTTGACGTCGAGCGCGATGACGCGGGCGGACGTCAGGGCGCGCAGGAGCTGGATGCCGACGTGGCCGAGGCCGCCGGTGCCGAAGACGACGGCGGTCGAGCCGGGCACGAGCTTGGGCAGCGAGCGCTTGATGGCGTGGTACGGGGTGAGCCCGGCGTCCGTGAGCGGCACGGTCTTGACGGGGTCGAGGTCGCCGAGCGGCATGAGGTGGCGCGGGTCGTCCACGATCATGTACTCGGCGATCGCGCCGGGGTTGCCGAGCCCGGGCGGGTTGATGCCGAGGCGGGCCGCGTTGAGGCAGTAGTTCTCCTTGCCCTGCTGGCACTTGGTGCAGCGCCCGCAGCCCCACGGCCCGTACACGGCGACGGACTCGCCGAGCGCGACGTTGCGCACGCCCTCGCCGAGCTTGTCCACGACGCCCACGCCCTCGTGGCCGAGGGTGAGCGGCAGCGGGAAGGTCAGTGCCTCGGCGGGCCAGCTCATGACGGCGATGTCGGAGTGGCAGACGCCTGCCGCCGTGACCTTGAGCCGGATCTCGCCGGGCCCCGGTTCGGGCTTCTCGATCTCGACGACCTCGGGCGCCGCGCCCACGGTGCGGTACTGGACTGCCTTCATCGTGGCTGCCATGGGAACTCCTTCACTTCGCGAACGTCGTACAAGTACGGCATTGCTACGTAATATCTTTTGCTGGTATATCTCCCGCCGGTCTCGTGGGCGCGGGCGGGGGTGCCACGGCGGACGCCCCACCAGCGGAAACCCCGGCGGAACGCCCGGCGGAGGCCCCGGTGGCGCTCCCTGCGGAGGCCCCGGCGGGCGCGCCGGTACGGGCACGTGTCCGCGTCGGCGGTTCGCGGGGCCAGTCGGGCCCGCCCGCCCGGCGTACCGCGAGGATCGTGGTGTCGTCGGTGAGCCGCCCGCCGGTGTACCGCAGCACTTCGTCCCGGACGAGGGCGACGAGCCGTGCCGGTTCGGCGCACCGCGCGTCGGCGGCGAGGCGGGTGCCGAGCCGTTCCACGAGCGGGAAGAACTCGCCCGTGCGGTCGCGGGCCTCGGTCACGCCGTCGGTGACGAGCAGCAGCGTCTCGTCGGCGGCGACGCGGAAGCGCTGCACGGCGAAGACGGTGGTGACGAGCCCGCTGAGGCCGAGCGGGAGGACGGGGACGGTCTCGATCTCGCGCACCCCGCGCGGGCTCACGGCGAGCGGCACCTCGTGCCCGAAGTCGACCAGCTCCATCTCGTACGGGGTCGGGCGCGGGAACTTCGCCGGGTCGGCCTGGGCCGCCTCGTCGAGCGGGTCGGCGTCGTGGCCGGACATCGGCGGGAAGCCGAGCAGCGCGGCGGTCGCGAACCGGTCCTCCTCACCGGCCACGCCCATGACGGCGCTGTACGCCTGGTGGCGGCGCATCCGCGTCTCCAGCCGTTCCGCGACCACCGCGAGGTCGGCGGCGTGGTAGCCCCACTCGCGGAAGCAGCCGAGGATCGCGGAGGCGGCGGTGACGGCCTGGAGGCCCTTGCCCTGGACGTCGCCGAGGATCACCCGGGTGCCGTACCGGGACGGCTGGATGTCGTAGAAGTCGCCGCCGACGCGCGCGGTGGTGTCGGCGGGGAGGTAGATCGCGGCCTGTTCCATGCCCGCCCAGTGCGGGGGCAGCGGGCGCAGCACGGTGGAGCGAGTGGTCTCGGCGACATCCTGGAGGTGGCCCACGTACCGCCCCGCGCGCAGCCGCAGCGCGCAGGAGGCGACGGCGACGGCGCCGCCGCCCACGACGAGGATGAAGTTCGGCCAGCCGGTGCGGTACTGCTCCGACCAGGCGAGGTTCATGAGGAGGTACGCGACGCAGGAGAGCAGCGCGAACCCTGCCGTCGCCCACACGCCGCACAGCGCCGCCGCGATACCGGGCACGACGATGATCCACGTGATCATCCGGAAGTCGCCCTCGGTGTTCCAGTCGAGGGCGACGACGAGCACGAAGAGCGCGGCGGGCACGAGCCAGGCGACCCGGTGCCCCCGCAGCCGCAGCGGCTCCCCGCCCCACATGCGGGACGTGACGGGACGCGGCGCCGGGCGAGAACTCACCCGTCCAGGCAAACACGGGGGGCAGGGGGCCGCCACGGGAGCGGGGGCGGGGTACGCGCGGCGGGCGCCGGTTCCGGTTGCCGCTCGGTAGCAGAGGAGGACCCTGGTAACAAAGCACCGCAAAGGAGACAGCCATGGCCCACGCCTCCGCCCCCGCCACCGCTCCGAAGCCCCCGGCTCCGGCCCGGCACCACCGCCCGGCCCGCAAGATCACGGCGAGCACGGCGAGCAACGTGTTCTGGCTCGCGGCCGGCTACGGGGTGTGGGCTTCGGTGACGACGCGCCACGAACACAAGATGACGGGCTGGAACGTCCTCTACGGATGCGTCGCGGGCATCGTCTTCGGCCTGCTGTACCTCGCGCTGCGGCAGCTCACCCCGGCGATCCCGCGCGTGCGCCGCGCGGTCGTGTGGGCCGTCTTCTGGGGCTGCTCGATCGGCTACCTGCACAGCCTGTCGCACCAGACCATCTACTGGTCGGTGATCCTCGGCCTGATCCTCGGCGCGAGCGCGTACCTCATGGCCTTCTACCGCTTCTACACGAGCGAGGTCCCGACCGACGCCCACCTCCCGAAGCCGCGCCCGGGCGGCGTGGTGAGGCCCGCGCCGGAGCACTTGGGGGGCAAGTGGTGAGGGGCGGGGAGCGGCGGGGCGAGTTGAGCGGCGGGCGGGCTGAGTTGGGCGGGGGGGCGGGCTGAGTTGGGCGGGGGGCGGACGTTCGGCGGGCGGACGTTCGGCGAGTCGCCCCCTTCGGCGAGCCGCCGGGAACACCCGCGCCACGCCGCACGTTGAGGGCCCCAGGGGGGACAAGCCGCATGTAAGGGACACCCCTAAGGGACATCCCCCACCCTCACCCCCGCAGCCGCCTCCGCACCAAAAGGAACCCGAGCCCGACCGCGCACAGCGCCCCCGACACGACGCCGAGGAAGAGCCCGGCCCCGGGCGTCTCCCCGGCTCCGGCTTCGGCCTCGTGCCCGTCCCCGTCCCCGTCCCCGGCATCGGCGAGCCGGCCGGAGACGGACGCGGACCCCCCGGAGGTGGACGCGGCACTCCCCGGCGGCGTGGACGCGGCGTCAGGCGCGCGGCTCCCACCCGGTCCCGGCAGCCCCGTCCCCGTACCCGCCGCGCCCTCCGTACCCGGCGCCCCGCCCGCACCCGAAGCGCCCCCCGCCACCGGCCTGTTCGTCACCGTGCAGTGGACCTCGTCCCCCGCCGCCACCCTGACCTTCCCGTCGCCGGTCGGCAGGGGGCCCGTGCGGCCGGCGCAGTGCCACAGCGTGGACGTGTAGCCGGGGTGGCCGCCGTACTCGGTGAGCCGGTAGTCCCCCGCCGGGACGCGCGCCCCGGTCACCGCCCGCGAGCCGTGCGCCCCCTCGATCTCCACGGGTCCCCGCGCCGCCACCGTCCACTCCTGCGCCCGCGCCGTCCCGCCCGGCCCGTCGACGACGCGCTCGACGAGCGTGAGCGAACCGGTACCGGGGGCGGGTGACGGGGAGGCGGCCGTGGCGGTGGGCGCCGCGAGCCACAGCGGGACGAGGGCCACGACGGCGACGAACGCACTCGTACGCGGGACAGCACCGCGCATCGCCGCGCTCCCGCTCACGGCCCGGCCCGCGCGCGGGCTCGGACCCGCACTCGCGCTCAGCCACACGCTCGCGCTCGTACTCGGTCTCGGACTCGTCCCGGCAAGACGGTGGCGCATGGGGGCATCCCGTCAGGGTCGGTTCTGGGGCGGCGGACGGCTCCGGCAGCAGATCATGGGGCAATCGCCCGATATGTTCATTGGCCCGGCCGGGGGCGTGTCCCGGCCGCGTCTCCGCCGTGTCCCCGCTCCTCACCCGTACGCCCATGGGGCTGGCGCACGCGTGCGGGGGCGCGTTGCCTGGGTAGGTGCGGAATGTGCACGACGTACGGATACAGGCGTGCGGATACAGGCGTACGGATTCATGAGGGCTTGCGGGAGGCGGCGCGGTGGCGGAGGGCGAGGCGCGGGTGCGGGGGCGCGGGCGCGGTGCGGGGTACGTGGTGCGGACCGTGCTCGCGGTGGTGCTCGCCGTGGTGGCCTGTGTGTGCGTACCGGCCGGGGCGCTCTCCGTGTGGGCGAAGTACGAGATCGGGGACACGGACACCTTCGTGGACGCCGTCTCGCCGCTCGCCTCCGACCGGGACGTGCGCGAGGCGGTCGCGGACGCGGTGACGGACGGGGTCATGCGGCAGGTCGATCTCGGGCCGCTCCAGGACCAGGGGCGGGAGTTCGTGCGGGAGGCGGCGGTCTCCTTCACGGGCTCGCCCGCGTTCCGCGACGCGTGGGACGCGGCGGCGCGCGGCGCGCACACGGCGGTGCTCGACGCGCTGGGCGACCGTGAGTCGGGCGGCGACATCCGTATCGACCTCGGGCCGGTCACCAAGCAGGTCAAGCAGCAGCTGATCGACAACCACGTCCCGTACGCGGACCGCATCCCGGACACGGACACGTCGATCACGTTCGTCGAGTCCCGCGAACTGGGCACCGCGCGGAAGGTGTTCCACGCCTTCGAGACGGCGGGCCCGTGGCCCGCGATCGCCGCGTTCGTCCTCGGCGGCCTCTCGGTCGCGCTCGCCCACCGCAGGCTCCGCGCCCTCTCGTTCCTCGCCTTCGGCGTCGCGCTCGCGGGCGTCGTCCTGCGCCTGGTGCTGATGGCGGGCCGCGACCAGACGCTGGGCAGCATCCCCTCCGGCTTCTCCCGCCCGGCGGCGGGGGCGGGCTACGACGCCCTCACGCACGCCCTGACGACGGCTTCGTGGTGGCTCGTGGGGATCGGCTGCGCGGCGGGCGTGGCGGGTGCGGTGGCCGCGGTGGTACGGGGCCGCCGCCGCGCCTGACGGCGGGCCCCGTCCTCATACGTGCCGCATCCACAGGTTCGCCTCCCGGTACACGGCCCGGTCCGCCTCCCGGTCGACCCGCAGCACGTCGAGCGCCCCCGGCACCACGTAACTCCCGCTCCCCGGCAGGGCCATGCCGGTCCACTTCTCCCACTCCGCCACCGTTCCCCCGATGATCATCGAGTCCTCGGCGACCCCGAGCACGCTGGCCCCGAGCCGCTGGTGCGTCCGCACCCACGGGTCGAGGTGCAGCCCGTCATCGCGTGTCCAGCGCGCGAACTCGGCCATGGACGTGAGCGGGTAGCGCGCCTTGAGCGTCGGGCGTACGGGCACGACGACGCGCGAGAGCCCGGCGGCGATGGCCTTCTCGCGCAGGGCGGTGAGCAGCGCTCCGGCGAGCCCGCGCGCCCGGAGCGCCGGGTCGACGGCGGCGGCCATGACGACGAGCGTGTCGGGCGCGACGCCGCTCCCGTACTGGGCGACGGACCGTTCGAGCGCGCCGTCGTACCCGGCCGGAAGGTCCTCGTACGAGCCGTCCCACCGCACCGGCACGCCCCAACCGCCCGCGACGACCCGCACGTTGCCGCCGTCCGAGCCCGCGCCTACTCCCTGGCCCGCGCCTCCCCCCTCGGCCTCGCCCTCGACGAGCAGCAGGTCGAACTCGGGGAAGTAGCGCTCGACGAGCGGGACGTACCGCTCCGAGGCGGCGTCGTGGAAGATGAACTCCGGCCACACCTGGTGCAGTACGGACCGGGACGCCTCATGCAGATCGGGCCGCTCGGCGAAGACGACGGCGCTCAGCTCACTGTCCATGAGCCGGGAGCCTATGCAGCGCTACGGGCCCGGGGCGAGGCGTTTACGCGTGCACCCGTACGGGTGAGTCCACCCATCCCCCGCCCGCCCCGCTCCGGACCCCACACGAGGCCGTCCCCCCGGACGGGCCTCGCCCCCGTGACGGCGCCGCGATCGGCGCGGCCCGCGCGGGTCAGGAACGGAGCCACCCCATGCGAAGCGTGATCAGGAGCGCGAGCCTCGCCCTCGCCGCCGGCGCGGCCCTCGTCGGAGCCGCCGGGGCCGCCTCGGCCGACGCCGGGGCGCAGGGCCTCGCGGCCGGTTCCCCCGGCGTCCTCTCGGGCAACCTCGTCCAGGTGCCGGTGCACGTCCCCGTGAACGCCTGCGGCAACACGGTCAACGTCGTCGGCCTCCTCAACCCGGCCTTCGGCAACACGTGCGTCAACGCCGACGCCCCGAACTGGCACCACGGCAACCACGGCGGCTGGAACCACCAGGGCTGGTGACCCCCGCTCGCGAGGTGAGTGAGTGCCCACTCACCTCGCGAGGCCCCCTCCGCGCGAGCCCCTCATCCTCGCGAGGCGCCCTCGCGAAGCCCCTCCGCGAGCCCCCCTCCGCGCGAGCCACCACCCGCGCGCCCCCCCACCCGCCCCGGTCCCCTCACACCCCCGCACCCCCGCCGAACGCCCGCCGGTAGTGCTGCGGGCTGACCCCCGTCGTCCGCTTGAACCGCTCGCGGAACGCCCCGGCGGAGCCGAAGCCGACCTGTCCCGCGATCCGTTCCACCGGGTACGCGGTCGTCTCCAGCAGGTGCTGTCCCCTGCGCACCCGCGCCCGGTGCAGCCACCGCAGCGGCGTCGTTCCCGTCTGCTCCTTGAAGTGCCGGATCAGCGTCCGCGTGCTCGTCCCCGCCCGCCGCGCCATCCGCTCCACGGTGACCTCCTCGTCGAGGTGCGCTTCGAGCCACGCGAGCAGGGGCTCCAGCTCGGCGCCCCTCGGCGTCGCGCCCGGCGGCGCCACGATGAACTGCGCCTGGCCGCCTTCCCGTTCGAGCGGCATGACGGAGAGCCGCGCCGCGTCGGCCGCGACGGCGGACCCGTAGTCCCGCCGGACGAGGTGCAGGCAGAGGTCGAGCCCGGCGGCGGCCCCGGCCGAGGTCAGGAACTGCCCGTTGTCGACGTGGAGGACATCGGGGTCGACCTCGACGGCCGGGTACGTCTCGGCGAGCAGCGCCGCCGCGCTCCAGTGCGTCGTGGCGCGCAGCCCGTCGAGCAGCCCGGTCGCGGCGAGCGGGAAGGCCCCGGTGCAGATCGAGGCGATCCGCGTCCCGCGCGCCGCCGCCGCGCGCAGCGCGTCCCGTACGGGGCCGGGCAGCGGCGCGAGCGGCACGGCGGTCCCCGGCACGACGACGGTGTCGGCGGTACGGAGCGCTTCGAGCCCGTACGGGGCGCGCAGCGTGAAGGCTCCCGTGGCCACCTCCGCGCCGGGCGTCTCGGCGCACACCACGACCCGGTACCCGTCGCGCCCGTCCGGCAGCCGCGTCCGCCCGAAGATCTCGACGGGGACCGAGAGGTCGAAGGGGATGACCTGGTCGAGGGCGAGGACGGCGACGGTGTGCATGGCACGAACGTACTGTGCCGCGCGCGAGGAGTGTTCCCCCGGGCACGTACCACGATCCACGATTCCCGCAGGTGGGGACCGTGCTCATCCTCTCCGGAGACGCGTGGCGGAAAGTCGGTGAAAGGTGTCACTTTTGCCACTGGGGACGACCGGTGTCCCCCCGTAGCGTCAGTGTCCCGTGAAGACCTTTTTCCTCTCCCTGCACGTCGTCGCGGCGATCCTGGCGGTGGGCCCGGTGGCGGTCGCGGCGAGCATGTTCCCCGCGTACCACCGCCGCGAGCCGGACGCCTCGGGCACCGCGCTCCTGCACCGCGTCTGCCGCGTCTACGCCGCCGTGTCCCTCGCCGTACCGGTCCTCGGCTTCGCGACGGGCGCGACGATGGGCGTGCTCGGCGACCCGTGGGTGGTCGTGTCGATCGTGCTGACGGCGCTGGCGGCCGTCGTCCTCGTCCTGACGATCCTGCCGGGCCAGGAGCACGCGCTCTCCGGCGAGGGCCCCGCCACGGGGGCGTGGGCGGCGCCGCGCCTCGGCATGCTGACGGGCGTCTTCAACCTGCTGTGGGTCGCGGTGACGGTGTTGATGATCGCGCGCCCGGGTTCGAGCGCCTGAAAGGCGGGTGCGGGGACCGCGCCGCGTGCGCCACCATGCGCCCATGCCTCACCTCATGCCTCTGACCCTGCCCCCCGGCACCTTCTCCGGCCACCCGCAGCCAGTCCTCCCCCTCCCCGGGGCGGAGGTGGTCCTGCGGCCGTGGGAGGAGGGGGACGCGGAGGCGGTACGGGAGGCGTACGACGATCCGGCGATCCAGTACTGGCACGCGCGCCGGGCCGCCTCGACGGCGGAGGCGGCGGAGTGGATCGCCGGGTGGCGGGACGCGTGGGGCGCGGAGACCAGGGCGGAGTGGGCGATCGCCTCCGGCGGGACCCTGCTGGGGCGCTGCGCCCTCAACCGGATCGAAGCGCTCGACGGCGAGGGCGAGGTGGCGTACTGGACCACCCCCCGCCGCGCGCGGCAAGGGCCTCGCCCCGCGCGCCGTACGCACACTGACGGAGTGGGCCTTCGCGAGCGGCTTCGCCCGCCTCGTCCTCCAGCACTCCACCGGCAACACCGCCTCGTGCCGCGTCGCGACGAAGGCGGGCTACCCGCTCGAAGCCACCCGCGCCGCCGCGGCCCGTCACGCGGACGGCTGGCACGACATGCACGCCCACGCCCTGATCAACCCCCGTACGGAACGGGTACGTTGACCGGTCCGGAACGAACCCGGGGCCGCTCAGCCCCCGTACCCGTCCCGGGGGCCGCTCAGCCCCCGTACCTGTCCCGGGGGCCGCTCAGCCCCCGTACCCGTCCCGCGCGCCGCGTCGCCTCCGTACCACCGCACGCGCCGCGGCCCAGCCGAACACGCCCACGACGACTCCCCCCAGCAGGCACACCGGCAGCTCCACCAGCACCCAGGGGTCGGCGGCGGCCTCGAACCGCCGTACCCGTCCCTGCGCCAGCCGCCACCACACCCCGGCGCCCAAGGCCGCCCCGACCACGGGCGCGAGACACCCGAGCGCCGCTTCCCCACGCTGTCCCATGCCACAGGTGACGTCAGGCGACCCGCCGGCGGTTCGCCCCCTCACCCGCCACGCGCTGCCGCCGCCCCGTCACTCGCCCCGCGCCAACGCCTCCCGCGCCAACGCCTGCCGCACCCGTGCCTCCGACTCCGCCGAGAAGACCTCCCGGGCGCGGTGGGCCGCCACCGCGCGGTCCGTGTCGGCCTCCACCAGTTCCATGTTCAGCTGGGCCGCCGCCAGGACTCCGGCCGCCGCCGAGGCTCCGACCTGGGCGGCGAGGTCCGTCGCGTTGCCCGCGATCCACAGGCCGGGGACCGTGGTGCGCCCGGTGGGCTCGGCCGGGATGTGGGCGCCCATGCCGGAGGGGTGCGGTACGGGGGTGAGGCCGAGGCCCGCGAGGAAGCCGGCGCGGGTCTCCATCCGGGTCGCGACCGCGAGCGCCTGGCGCGGCACGAACGTCCCGTCCGCCATCCGTACGCCGCTGAGCCGCCCCTCCGCGTCGCTCTCGACGCCCGCGACCTCGCCCGGCACGACGCGGATGCCGCGCGCGGCGATCCACTCGTCCTCGGGCACCGGCTGGCGGTCGGGGAAGTAGACGAGGTCGTCGGTCCACTGCCGGAACAGCTTCACCTGGTGCAGCGACATCGGCCCCGTGCCGAGCACGCCGATCGCCCGTTCGCGCACTTCCCAGCCGTGGCAGTACGGGCAGTGCACGACGTCGCCGCCCCAGTGCTCCCGCAGCCCCGGCACCTCGGGCAGCCCGTCGACGAGCCCGCTCGCGACGAGCACGGCGCGCGCCCGCACGGTCGTCCCGTCGGCGTGCGCCACCACGAACCCCTCGCGGTCGCGCGTCACGTCGCGCACCTCGCCCGCGACGACCTCGCCCCCGTAGCCGCGCACCTCCGCGCGCCCGCGCCGCAGCAGCTCGGTGGGCTTGATGCCCTCCAGGCCGAGCACTCCGTGCGCCCCTTCGGCGGGCGCGTTGCGCGGCTCGCCCGCGTCCACGACGAGCACGGAGCGCCGCGCCCGTGCCAGCGTCAGCGCGCCGCCGAGCCCGGCGGGCCCGCCGCCCACGACCACGACGTCGTACTGCCCTCGTATCCCGGTCATCACGACCACCACCTCTCGTTGCGGTGCCGCCACCGTGCGGCAGGCGCTGCGTGAGAGGCAAACACGTTTGCCGCTTCGGCAAAGCGGCGCGGTCCGCGTCATCCGCTCGGCCGGCAGTCGCGGCAGCGGGTGACGCCGGACCCGCCCGGCAGCCCCCGGTCGCAGCCCTCACACGTGCGCAACCAGGTTTCGCGGACGGAGACGACGGCGGGCACGGGCGGCGCCTCGAAGGCGACGGGAGGGGGCTCCGGATACGCGGGCCGGGCGGCGGGGACGCGGCGCCGGAGCCGGGAGGCGAGCAGGCGGGCGGGGTGGTGCAGTTCGTCGGGGATGCCGCAGACGAGCGCGGCCCGGACGGCTCCGGCCGGGACACCCCGGTCGAGCCAGGTGACGACGAGCGGCACCAGCTCACGCACCTCCGACTCGGCGAGCACGAGGCGCGGATCGTCCTGGCAGAGGCCGGTGAGCACGCGTACGGCCTTGTACTCGACGAGGGTGGAGGGCCAGGGGTCCGCGGCGGGGACGCCGGGAGCGGGGATGTCGGGAGCCGGGGCGTCGGGAGCGGGGGCTTCCAGGGTCGGAGGGGCCGGGTTTCGCGCGGGCTCGACGGCAGGTGCGGGCGCGGCGCCGGGTACGGGCGCGGGGCCGGGTACGGGCTCAGGCGCGGGTACGGGCGCGGGCGCGGGTACGGGCTCCACGCCGCCTACGGGCTCAGGGCCCCGTACGGGCTCAGCACCTCGCACGGCACCCGAGTCGCCCCCACCCCCGGGCTCCCGCACGAGGTACCTCAACTCCCGCTCCGCCCAGTCCGGTTCCCGCGCCCACAGCTCCCGGACGGCCGCGACGGCCGCCCGCGCCCGCGCCGCCTCGGCCCGTTCGGCCTCCCGTGCCCGCAGGTGCGCGTACTCCCTGCCGTGCTCGACGACCCGCGCCCGTACCACCGACGCCCCCTGCCCGGCTCGCCCTCCGGTCCGGCTCAACGGGCACCGCCGCCG
>NZ_JAAGLR010000079.1 GCF_010548245.1 Streptomyces sp. SID11385 | reverse complement strand
CTGGGCGCTCAGCTTGGCGCCGCCGCCCAGCACGGGGTCGACGGCGAGCGCGGGCACCCCGGCGCGCAGCGCGAGGACGAGTCCGTGCAGGCGCGTCGTGACCACGAGGTCACAGCGGGCGGCGAGGGCGAGGAACTGTTCCGGGCGCGCGCACAGTCGCCAGTCGTCCGAGGCGAGGCGGGTGTCGGCGGGCAGCCGCGCGCAGTCCTTCGCCCCGGCCCAGGCGGTGAGCGCGGTGGTCACGTCCGTGTGGCCGCGCCGTTCCCCGTACTCGCCCTGGCCCTGGGTGAGCACGAGCGCGACGAGCGGCGGCGCCGGACCGGCCGGGGCGAGGGCCGCGAGATCGGGGCGCGGCGGGTCCGTACCGCCGTCCCGTGCGAGGACGAGGGCGAAGCCGGTGGTCTCGGGGGCGTGCGGGTCGATGACGCTGACGTTGACGGCGACGCGGACGCAGTCGGCGTAGCGCCGGTGCAGTGCGAGGAGTTGCGGGCCGTGCAGGGGGCCGCACACGAAGAGGACATGGCGGTACGCCTGCGGCGGGGCCTCGTCGAGCGTGCGCGCGCCGGGGGCGAAACCCGCGCTCCACGCCGTGTCGTGCGCGACACCCGCCGCGTCGAGCGCCTGGGCGACGGCGGCGCGGGCGAGCAGGTCGCCGGCGGTCGCCTCGCCGTCGGTGAAGCTGAACCAGCCGGTGAGGAGCACGGTGCCGGGGCCCTCGGGGTGGGCGCGGAGGACCGCGAGAAGGCGGTCGAGAGTGTCCACGGGGCACCTCTCCGGTCTCGGGGCAACGGCGACGCGGTGGCCCCGTGGACAGCCGCGGAACCCCCCGTTTTCGCACGAGTCCTTCCATGCTGCGGGGCGGGCGCGGTCCCCGCACGGCGAATCCCGACGGGCCCGCCAGGCTCCTCCCGGAGGCTCCCCCCGGAAATTTTTTTACGTGTCAAAAGGGGTGAAACGGTTACCCAGCGGACTGTCAGGTGCCCGATCCCTCAGAAAGGGGGCGCGATGTCCTCCACACCGGCCCGCGGCGACTGGCAGCGCGCGCTCGTCACCGGTGGCGCGGGCTTTCTCGGCTCCCACCTGTGCGAACGTCTGCTGGACGCGGGGCTTCTCGTGGACTGTGCCGACAACCTCCTTTCCGGGAGCCGCCGGAACATCGCCCATCTGGAGGAGCGGCCGGGCTTCCGCTTCGTGGAGTGCGATGTCTCGGAGCCGGAGTGCGTGGAGCGGCTGCCGGGCCCGTACCAGCTCGTGCTGCACTTCGCGTGTCCCGCCTCGCCCGCCGACTACCAGCGTCACCCGATCCGGACGCTGGACGTGGGCAGCGCGGGCACCCGGCACGCGCTGGCCCTCGCGGCCCGCGACGAGGCGCGCCTCGTCCTCGCCTCGACCTCGGAGGTGTACGGGGACCCGCTCGTGCACCCGCAGCGCGAGGACTACTGGGGCAACGTCAACCCGATCGGCCCGCGCAGCGTCTACGACGAGTCGAAGCGCTTCGCGGAGGCGCTGGTCACCGCGCACGCCTCGGCCCACGGCACGGACGCCGGGATCGTACGGCTCTTCAACACCTACGGGCCCCGGATGCGCGGCCACGACGGACGGGTCGTGCCCACGTTCATCGCGCAGGCGCTCGCCGGGGAGCCGCTGACCGTCGCGGGGGACGGCACCCAGACGCGTTCGCTGTGCTTCGTGGACGACACCGTGGACGGCGTCCTGCTCGTGGCGGCGAGCCGCGCGGTGCGGCCGGTGAACATCGGGGGCGGGGACGAGGTGAGTGTCCTGGAGATCGCGGAGAAGATCCTCCAGCTCACCGGTTCCACCTCGCGCATCGCCTTCGTCGAACGCCCCGTCGACGACCCGGCGCGCCGCAGGCCGGACACGACGCTCGCGCGCGAACTGCTCCGCTGGCAACCCTCGGTGGACTGGGAGGAAGGACTCAAGCGGACCATCTCCGCCGTGGTCGCCGCCGGCTGACGCCGCCGGCCCCTTCCGTTCGCCTCACGCCCCGATCTCGGGACCGCCTGTCCACGTCCCGCCTCTCCCCTCCCCCACCCCCGCGTGACCCCCGGGAGCTTCCATGCGCGTACTCGGCATCAACGCCCTCTTCCACGACCCCGCCGCCGCCCTCGTGCTCGACGGTGTCGTGGTGGCCGCCGCCGAGGAGGAGCGTTTCAGCCGCCGCAAGCACGGCAAGCGCCCGGTGCCCTTCGCGGCCTGGGAGCTGCCGGAGCTGTCGGCCCGCTGGTGCCTGGAGCGGGCCGGGCTCACCCCGGGGGACCTCGACGCCATCGCGTACGCGTACGACCCGGCGCTCGCGCGGCCCGCCGACGAGCTGGGGCTGCACGACCCGTACGACTGGCTGCGGCAGGACTACGCGCGCCAGGCGCCCGGCTTCCTCGCCGAGGCGCTGCCGGGACTCGACCCGGAGCGGGTGCGTTTCGTGCCGCACCACGTCGCGCACGCGGCCTCGGCCGGGCTCGCGGGCCCGTACCCGGACAGCGCGGTGCTGGTCCTGGACGGGCGCGGGGAGTGCGGGGCGCACCTCGCGGGGCACTACCGGGACGGTGAGCTGGAGGTGCTCGCGGCGCGGGACCTGCCGGACTCGCTCGGTCTCTTCTACGAGGACCTCACCCAGCACCTCGGTTTCCTGCGCAGCAGCGACGAGTTCAAGGTGATGGCGCTGGCCTCCTACGGCGTGCCGCGCTTCGCCGAGCGGCTCGGCGCGTACGTGGGGCCGCTCGGGGACGGGGACTTCCGGGCGCGGCCCGTGCCGTGGACGGAGTTCACCGCGCCCCGTGCGCCGGGCGCCGCGTGGCTCCCCGAGCACGCGGATCTCGCGGCGAGCGCCCAGCACGTCCTGGAGGAGACGCAGCTCGCGCTCGTACGCGACCTGCACGCGCGCACCGGCGCCGAGGCGCTGACGATGGCGGGCGGCGTCGCGCTCAACTGCGTGGCCAACTCCCGCCTGTACCGCGACGGGCCGTTCGCCGAGGTGTGGGTGCAGCCCGCCGCGGGGGACGCGGGCACGGCGCTCGGCGCCGCGCTGCACGTCGCGCGCGAGCGGGAGCCCGTGAAACCGATGGGCACGGCGGCGCTCGGGCGCGGCTGGAGCGACGCGGAGCTGCGCGAGTGGCTGGAGGTGGCCGCCGTCCCGTACGAGGAGCCCGCCGACATCGCCGAGACGGTCGCGGAGGTGCTGGCCTCGGACGGGGTCGTCGCCTGGTTCCAGGGCCGCTCCGAGTACGGGCCGCGCGCGCTCGGGCACCGCTCGCTGCTCGCCCATCCGGGGCGGGCGGAGAACCTGGAGCGGCTCAACGCCGTGAAGGGGCGCGAGGAGTTCCGTCCGGTGGCGCCGATGGTGCGGGCCGAGCGCGCCGCCGAGATCTTCTCGGGCGGGCCGCTGCCGAGCCCGTACATGCTCTTCGTCCACGAGGTGGCGCCGCGGTGGCGGGCCCGGATACCGGCGGTGGTGCACGTGGACGGCACGGCGCGGGTGCAGACGGTGGACGCGGCGGACGAGCCGCTCATGGCCCGGGTCCTGGCGGCGTTCGAGCGGCGCACGGGGCTTCCCGTCGTCGTCAACACGAGCCTCAACACGGCGGGCCGTCCGATGGTCGACGACCCGCGCGACGCCCTGGAGTGCTTCGGCTCGGCGCCTGTGGACCTGCTCGCGCTGGGGCCGTTCGCGGTGCGGCGGGCGGGGGTCTTCGCATGACGCGCGGGAACGGAGGCGCACGCATGGGCGGCACGCACGGGCACGCGGGCGGACACGGTGAGCGGCGGGGCGTCGGCGGCCGGCCCGGCGGTGG
>NZ_JAAGLR010000048.1 GCF_010548245.1 Streptomyces sp. SID11385 | reverse complement strand
GCCTGCGCGGCGGCGGGGCCGCCCTGGCCGCTGGGCGCGCCGGGCTTGCCGGGGGCCTTGCGCCCGCCCTGCGCGACGTCGACGGGCAGCATGACGAGTGCCGTCGTGCCGCCGGAGTCGGAGGGGCGGAGCTGGATACGGATGCCGTGGCGCTGCGAGAGGCGGCCGACCACGAAGAGACCCATGCGGCGCGAGACCGAGACGTCCACGGTCGGAGGCGCCGCGAGGCGCTCGTTGATCGCCGCGAGGTCCTCGGGCGAGAGGCCGATGCCGGTGTCGTGGATCTCGACGAGCACCCGCCCGTCGGGCAGCGCGTGGCCGGTCACCTTGACCTTGGTCTGCGGCGAGGAGAACGACGTCGCGTTCTCCAGGAGCTCGGCGAGCAGGTGGACGAGGTCGTTGACGACGCGTCCGGCCACCTCGGTCGAGGGCACGGCGGAGAGTTCGATGCGCTCGTACTGCTCCACCTCGGAGGCCGCGGCGCGCAGCACGTCGACGAGCGGCACCGGGCGCGTCCAGCGGCGGCCCGGCTCCTCGCCCGCGAGGACGAGGAGGTTCTCACCGTTACGGCGCATACGGGTCGCGAGGTGGTCGAGCTTGAAGAGCGAGGAGAGCTGGTCCGGGTCGGCCTCGCGGGACTCCAGTTCGGAGATGAGCGAGAGCTGACGCTGGATGAGGCCCTGGCTGCGGCGCGAGAGGTTGGTGAACATCGCGTTGACGTTGCCGCGCAGCATGGCCTGTTCGGCGGCGAGGCGGACCGCCTCGCGGTGCACGTCGTCGAAGGCCGTGGCCACGCGCCCGATCTCGTCGCGCGAGTGGACACCGACGGACTCCACCGAGAGGTCGACGTCCTGCGGGTCCGACTCGGAGAGCTGGCCGACGAGTTCGGGCAGCCGCTCCTGGGCGACCTTCGTCGCGGTGTCCTGGAGGCGCCGCAGCGAACGGATCATGGACCGCGAGACGACGAAGGCGCCGACGAGCGAGACGCCCAGGACGAGGATGATCAGGGCACCGTTGATGATGGCGTCGCGCTCGGCGCTCTGCCGCAGCTCACGCGCCTTCTGTTCCATCTGGCCGAGCAGCGTCAGCTCGATGGTCTTCATCTGGTTGATCTCTTCGGACGCGGAGTCCGTCCAGTCCCGGTAGGACCGCTTGGCGCGCAGCTCCATGCCGCCCTGGGTGCTCAGCGAGCCCTGGGCGAAGTCGCGCGCGCTCTTGATGGTGGGCTGCTCGTCCGGGTCGATCGGCTTGAGCAGGTCCTCCGGGTCGCCCGAGTAGGCGCCGTAGATCTCCTTGAACTGGTTGATCTCGTCGTCCTCGTTGCTCAGCGCGTTGAGGGCGTACCGGCGATCGGTCTCGGAGAGCTTGCCGAAGTCCTTCTTGTTCGGCGGCAGCGCGGCGGCGAGCACGGCGCGCTGGATGGAGGCGTACTCCTTCGCGGAGGAGAACGCGGCGAGCGCGCGGGTGCGCTGGACCATCTCGGGGTTCGACGTCGCCTGCGCCATCTCCTGGGAGAGGCTGAGGAGCTGGTCGATGAGCTGGCTGTAGGCGTCGACGGTCTGCGTGATGGAGGCGTCGTCGGCGTAGGCGTCGCGGCGGATCGCCTTGAGCTGGGCGACGCGCTTGGTGATGGCGTCGAGGTTGCTGCGGACGCCGTTCAGCTCGTTGTTGCCGGTGATGTCCTTCGTGTTCTGAAGGAACGTGGCGACCTGGCGGTCCGTCTTCTGGCGCCAGCTCGCGACCGAGTAGTCGGTCGCCTTGACCTTGTGCGAGAGCGGCCCGGCCGACTGGTCGCGCTCGTCCTGGAGCGCGGCCGCCAGCTCGGTGGCCTGCTTCGTCATGTCGGTGAGCAGCTTCATGTTGTCGAGCTGCTGGATGTCGTCGAGGGAGTCGCTGATGCGGATGCCACCGAGGGTGGTCGCCGCCGCCACCGGGAGCACCAGGAGCGAGACCAGACGGGTCGAGATGCGCCAGTTGCGCAGGGCTATTCGCGAGCCGGGCCCGCTCGGGCCCGCCTTCGCCTTCGCCTTGGGCTTCTTCTCGGCCTTGTCGGCCTTCCCCGGCTTGTCGCCCTTGTCGCGCGCGGCCTCGCCGCCCTCGGGTGCCTGCTCCTCCTGGCCCGCGGTGCTCAGCCCCTGCTGCGGTGCGTGCGGGGCAGCGGCGCCGCGGTCGGTCGCGCCGTTCGGCTCCGGCTCGGCCGGAGCACTGCCATCCCTCTTGAAACGTCCCTGCACTAGCGTCGCAACCTCTGGACCAGGCGCCCCTCGCGCCGTGGCGCTCGGGACGGTGTCGAGTCGTGGAGGTCCGTGAACCCCCGGGTGGTCGTCGTGACCGGCGCGTCTCCCCTTGACCGCCGCTCGGCGCTGCGTTGCGCCCTCGCGTGCCGGCCGAAACCCGCGGCGGTCCCGGGAATTCCAGCACAGCCGGGGATCTCCAACAAGGTCCGGAGAACCCTCGCCGAAGCCTGTGACGGCGTGTGCCGGGCGCATCACGAGGAGTGCGAAACGATCTTGAACATTACGGGCATACGGGTCCGATCCCGCATGCGCCGACCCTGCCCCGCCCCTGCCCGCGCGTGGTGGGCGGCGGGTGGAATGCCTGAGTCCGTACCCCGATGACCGATTCCCCGCCGTGCGAGGGCAGGGTGAAATGCCCCGGTTTCGCGCGGCACTCGTGAGCAAACTCACATGGGGAGGTCGTGTGCCGGTTGTGGTGGAGGGGGAGGGGGCTCGTACGCGTTAGCCTGGGGAAGCGGTTCTCCGCGTCGCGTCTGCCCCCGTTACCGGCGGTCATACCCGCGCTGCGGCCAGCCGGAAACCCACGACCCGGAACGAACGACAGAGGGGCACCCGCCAGCCGTGCGCATCGCCAGATTCTCCATCGACGGCAATGTGGCCTTCGGAGCCGTCGAGGGCGAGGGCCCGGACGGGCTCGTCCTCGACATCATCAAGGGCATTCCGTTCGCCGAGTTCGAGCTGTCCGGCACCAAGGTCCCCCTGGACAAGGTCCGCCTCCTGCCGCCCACGCTGCCCAGCAAGGTCGTGGCCGTGGGCCGCAACTACGCGGACCACGCCAAGGAGATGGGCAACGAGGTCCCCGAGTACCCGGTCACCTTCTTCAAGCCCTCCACCTCCGTGAGCGGCCCCGGCGACCCCATCCCGTACCCCTCCTTCACCGAGGAGCTGTCGTACGAGGCGGAACTCGCCGTCGTGATCGGCCGCATGTGCCGCGAGGTGCCCCGCGCCCGCGCCAAGGACGTGATCCTCGGCTACACCTGTGCCAACGACGTCACCGCCCGCGACGCCCAGCGCCGCGAGCAGCAGTGGGCCCGCGCCAAGGGCTTCGACGGCGCCTGCCCGCTCGGCCCCTGGATCGAGACGGACCTCGACCCGGCCGACCTCACGCTCCAGTGCACCGTCAACGGCGAGCAACGCCAGCTCGGGCGCACGAGCGACATGCTGCGCTCGGTCGAGGACCTCGTCGTCCACGTCACCGAGGCCATGACCCTGCTCCCGGGCGACGTCATCCTCACGGGCACCCCGGCAGGGGTCGGCCCGCTCAGCGTCGGCGACGAGGTCGCCGTCCACATCGAAGGCATCGGCACTCTCACCAACAAGGTGATCAAGCGTGGCTAACGACGGCACCGTCCGCGTACGTTTCTGTCCCTCCCCGACCGGCAACCCCCACGTCGGTCTCGTCCGCACCGCCCTGTTCAACTGGGCCTTCGCGCGGCACCACCAGGGCACCCTGGTCTTCCGCGTCGAGGACACCGACGCGGCCCGCGACTCCGAGGAGTCCTACGAGGCGCTCCTCGACTCCCTGCGCTGGCTCGGCCTCGACTGGGACGAGGGCCCCGAGGTCGGCGGCCCGCACGCCCCGTACCGCCAGTCGCAGCGCATGGACGTCTACCGCGACGTCGCGCGCCGCCTGGAGGAGTCCGGGCACGCCTACCGCTGCTACTGCACGACCGAGGAGCTGGACGCGCGCCGCGAGGCCGCGCGCGCCGCGGGGCGCCCCTCCGGCTACGACGGCCACTGCCGCGACCTGAGCGCCGAGCAGGTCGCCGCCTACGAGGCCGAGGGCCGCAAGCCCATCGTCCGCTTCCGGATGCCGGACAAGACGATCACCTTCACCGACCTCGTGCGCGGCGAACTGACCTTCGCGCCCGAGAACGTGCCGGACTACGGCATCGTCCGCGCCAACGGCGCCCCGCTCTACACGCTCGTCAACCCGGTCGACGACGCCCTGATGGAGATCACCCACGTCCTGCGCGGCGAGGACCTGCTCTCCTCCACGCCCCGGCAGATCGCCCTGTACGAGGCGCTCATCGAACTGGACCTCGCCAAGGAGATCCCCGCCTTCGGGCACCTCCCCTACGTCATGGGCGAGGGCAACAAGAAGCTCTCCAAGCGCGACCCGCAGGCGAGCCTCAACCTCTACCGCGAGCGCGGCTTCCTCCCCGAGGGCCTGCTCAACTACCTCTCGCTGCTCGGCTGGTCCTTCTCGGCCGACGAGGACATCTTCACGCTCGACCAGATGGTCCAGAAGTTCGACATCCCCGATGTGAACGCCAACCCGGCACGATTCGACCTGAAGAAGGCCGAGTCGATCAACGGCGATCACATCCGGATGCTCTCGGTCGAGGACTTCACCGCGCGCTGCGAGCCCTGGCTCAAGGCCCCCTTCGCGAACTGGGCCCCGGAGGCCTTCGACCCGGCAGGCTTCGCCGCCCTCGCGCCGCTCGCGCAGACCCGCCTCACGGTCCTCTCGGACATCACGGCCAACGTCGACTTCCTCTTCCTCGACGAGCCCGCGACCGACGAGACCTCCTGGAACAAGGCGATGAAGGAAGGCTCCGACGCCCTCCTGGCCACGGCCCGCGCCAAGATCGCCGAGGCCGACTGGAAGGCGGAGGCGCTCAAGGAGGCGGTCCTGGAGGCCGGCACCGAGCACGGCCTCAAGCTCGGCAAGGCGCAGGCCCCGGTCCGCGTCGCGGTCACCGGGCGCACCATCGGCCTCCCGCTCTTCGAGTCCCTGGAGGTCCTGGGCCGCGAGAAGACGCTTCGGCGCATCGACGCGGCGCTGGCGAAGCTCGCCGCCTGAACGAGCGGGCGGCACGCCCGGCGAGGGCCGGCGTGCCGCCCCGCGTGAGACGCGCGTCCCGAGGGGCGGGCGCCGGAACCACCTTCCGGCGCCCGCCCCTCGGGCGTCCGCGCGGCTGGGCGCCTATCCTCGGCGGGGTGGCAGCGAACACCGAGGTCAAGGCCGTCCTGTGGGACGTGGACGACACCCTCTTCGACTACACGGGCGCCGACACCGCCGGTCTCGCGGCGCACCTGCGCGCCGAGGGCCTCCTGGAGCGCTTCGGCGGCCCGGAGGCGGCGCTCGCGCGCTGGCGGACCCTGACCCGGCACCACTGGGGGCGCTTCGCCCAGGGCGGCGTCGGCTTCCTGGAGCAGCGCAGGGACCGCGTACGGGACTTCCTCGCGGCCCCGCTCGGCGACGCGGAGGCCGACGCGTGGTTCGAGGCGTACTTCGGGCACTACGAGGCCGCCTGGACGCTCTTCGCGGACGTCCTGCCCGCCCTCGACGCCCTCGCGGCGAGCCACCGCCACGGCGTCCTCTCCAATTCCTCCGTCACCGTGCAGGGGCCCAAGCTCGGCGCCCTCGGCCTCGGCGACCGCTTCGAGACCCTGCTGTGCGCCGCCGAACTCGGCGTCGCCAAGCCCGACCCGGGCGCCTTCCGCGCCGCCGCGCGCGCCCTCGGCCTCGCGCCGGCCGAGATCGCGTACGTGGGCGACGAACCCTGGATCGACGCACGTGGCGCGGTCGACGCGGGGCTCGTCGGGGTCTGGCTCGACCGCGCCGGGCGCCGCGCGCGCGAGGAGGTCCCCGAGGGCGTGCACCGCATCGGCGGGCTCGCCGAGCTGCCGGGGCTGCTCGCGGATACCCGTTTTGGAGCGCCGTCGACCTTCGGGTAATGTTCTTCCTGCGCCGCCGGACGGGATGAACGCCCGAAAGAAAGCGCGAAGCGGATACCGGGCCCCAGGGCTTGCGTATCAATGGGCTATGGTGTAATTGGCAGCACGACGGTTTCTGGTTCCGTTAGTCTAGGTTCGAGTCCTGGTAGCCCAGCTGATCACTTCGAGTGATCTCGCCCCCGTTGTGTAGCGGCCTAGCACGCTGCCCTCTCACGGCAGTAGCGCCGGTTCGAATCCGGTCGGGGGTACAGATCCTTCCCGCGGGGACAACCGGGTCGCACCCGATGTCCCCGAGACGCAGGATCGCCAAAAGCCCCCGTTGTGTAGCGGCCTAGCACGCTGCCCTCTCACGGCAGTAGCGCCGGTTCGAATCCGGTCGGGGGTACGGAAGTTCCTTGGGCTATGGTGTAATTGGCAGCACGACGGTTTCTGGTTCCGTTAGTTTAGGTTCGAGTCCTGGTAGCCCAGCTGATCGCTTCAGGTGATCTCGCCCCCGTTGTGTAGCGGCCTAGCACGCTGCCCTCTCACGGCAGTAGCGCCGGTTCGAATCCGGTCGGGGGTACTTCTCGAAAAGCCCTCCATCCCGCGCGGATGGGGGGCTTCTTGCTGTGCGCGGGCTTTTCGCTCCGCGCGGTACGCACGCGGTGGCGCTTGTCCGGACGGGCGGGGCGGCTTCGTCGGCGTCCCGCCCGTACCGGCGGGGTACGGGGATGGTGCGTGCGGTACGGGTGCTGCGGTACAGGTGCCGCGTGCGGGTGCGGACGGTTCAGCCACCGTTGCGGCGCAGCGCCTCGGAGAGGCGGGCCGCGGCGTCGATGATGGCCTGGGCGTGCATCCGGCCCGGGTGGCGCGTGAGGCGCTCGATCGGCCCGGAGACCGAGACGGCGGCGACGACACGGTTCGAGGGACCCCGTACCGGCGCCGAGACCGAGGCCACGCCCGGCTCGCGCTCGCCGATCGACTGGGCCCAGCCCCTGCGCCGTACCCCCGAGAGCGCGGTCGCGGTGAAACGCGCGCCCTGGAGGCCGCGGTGCAGGCGCTCCGGCTCCTCCCAGGCGAGCAGGATCTGCGCCGAGGAACCCGCCTTCATCGTCAGGGTCGAACCGACGGGCACCGTGTCCCGCAGTCCGGACAGCCGTTCCGCCGCCGCGACGCAGATGCGGGTGTCGCCCTGCCTGCGGTAGAGCTGCGCGCTCTCGCCCGTCACATCGCGCAGGTGCGTGAGCACCGGGCCCGCCGTGGCGAGCAGCCGGTCCTCGCCGGCCGCGGCGGCGAGTTCCGAGAGGCGGGGGCCGAGGATGAACCGGCCCTGCATGTCCCGCGCCACCATGCGGTGGTGCTCCAGTGCCACGGCGAGGCGGTGTGCCGTGGGCCGGGCGAGCCCTGTCGCGCCGACCAGGGAGGCGAGAGTGGCCGGACCGGACTCGAGGGCGCTCAGAACGAGAGCAGCCTTGTCGAGTACGCCGACGCCGCTAGAGTTGTCCATGCAACGATATTCGCGTCTCACTCTGTGAAACGCAAGTTCAATTTCCACCGGAAGTTGCCACTCTGTAGGAGCGGGCCCGAGGACCACCGGGCCCAGGACCGCCGCCACCCACGAGGGGACGGCCGGGTACTCACCTCCTAGTTGGGCCAGGCATCGCCGCCGGCCGAAGGGAAAGCGATGGGTAGGACACTCGCGGAGAAGGTCTGGGACGACCACGTCGTCCGGCGCGCGGAGGGCGAGCCCGACCTCCTCTACATCGACTTGCACCTGCTGCACGAGGTCACCAGCCCGCAGGCGTTCGACGGCCTCCGCCAGAACGGCCGGCAGGTGAGGCGTCTCGACCTCACCATCGCGACCGAGGACCACAACACCCCAACCCTCGACATCGACAAGCCCATCGCGGACCCGGTCTCGCGCGCCCAGCTGGAGACGCTGCGCAAGAACTGCGCGGACTTCGGCGTACGGCTGCACCCGCTCGGCGACGTCGAGCAGGGCGTCGTCCACGTCGTGGGCCCGCAGCTCGGCCTCACCCAGCCCGGCACCACCGTCGTCTGCGGCGACTCGCACACCTCGACGCACGGCGCCTTCGGCGCCCTCGCCTTCGGCATCGGCACCTCGCAGGTCGAGCACGTGCTCGCCACCCAGACGCTGCCGCTCGCGCGCCCCAAGACGATGGCCATCACCGTCGAGGGCGAACTGCCCGCCGACGTCACGGCGAAGGACCTGATCCTCGCTGTCATCGCGAAGATCGGCACGGGCGGCGGCCAGGGCTACATCCTGGAGTACCGGGGCAGCGCCATCGAGAAGCTCTCGATGGAATCCCGGATGACCATCTGCAACATGTCGATCGAGGCCGGTGCCCGCGCGGGCATGATCGCGCCCGACGAGACGACGTTCGCCTACCTCAAGGACCGCCCGCACGCGCCGCAGGGCCCCGAGTGGGAGGACGCGGTCGCCTACTGGAAGACGCTGCGCACCGACGACGACGCGGTCTTCGACGCCGAGGTCGTCATCGACGGCTCCGCGCTCGCCCCCTTCGTCACCTGGGGCACCAACCCGGGCCAGGGCGCGCCGCTCTCGGCGCACGTCCCCGACCCGGCGAGCTTCGAGGACCCCTCCGCGCGCCTCGCCGCCGAGAAGGCCCTGGAGTACATGGGCCTCGCCGCCGGGCAGCCGCTGCGCGAGATCCCCGTCGACACCGTCTTCGTCGGCTCGTGCACCAACGGCCGCATCGAGGACCTGCGCGCCGCCGCCGACGTGCTGCGCGGTCGCGCGGTCGCCGACGACGTCCGCATGCTGGTCGTCCCCGGCTCCGTACGGGTCGCGCTCCAGGCCGTCGAGGAGGGCCTCGACAAGGTCTTCACCGAGGCCGGGGCCGAGTGGCGGCACGCCGGCTGCTCGATGTGCCTGGGCATGAACCCGGACCAGCTCGCCCCCGGCGAGCGCTCCGCGTCCACCTCCAACCGCAACTTCGAGGGCCGGCAGGGCAAGGGGGGCCGCACCCACCTCGTCTCGCCCAAGGTGGCCGCCGCCACGGCGGTCCTGGGCCGCCTCGGCTCGCCCGCCGACCTCACCGCCACCGCGCCCTCGGGAGTCTGAACCACCATGGAAGCCTTCACCGTCCACACCGGCCGCGCCGTCCCGCTGCGGCGCTCCAACGTCGACACGGACCAGATCATCCCCGCGCACTGGCTCAAGAAGGTCACGCGCGACGGCTTCGAGGACGGCCTCTTCGAGGCCTGGCGCAAAGACCCGGAGTTCGTCCTGAACAAACCGGAGCGCGCCGGGGCCACCGTCCTCGTCGCGGGCCCGGACTTCGGTACCGGCTCCTCGCGCGAGCACGCCGTCTGGGCGCTCCAGAACTACGGCTTCAAGACCGTCATCTCCTCGCGCTTCGCCGACATCTTCCGCGGCAACTCGCTGAAGAACGGTCTCCTGACGGTCGTCCTCGACCAGAAGGTCGTCGAAGCGCTCCAGGAACTGGTCGAGAAGGACCCGCGGGCCGAGATCACGGTCGACCTCCAGGAGCGCCAGGTGCGCGCCGAGGGCGTCACCGCGGACTTCGAGCTGGACGAGAACTCCCGCTGGCGGCTGCTCAACGGACTCGACGACATCAGCATCACGCTGCGCGAGGACGACTCGATCGCGGCGTACGAGGCGCGCCGCCCCGCCTTCAAGCCGCGCACGCTGCCCGTGTGAGGTGAGGCCCGGCCGCCGGATGGTGTGAACCGGCCGCGCCGGGCGGTGTGAACCGGCCGCTCATCCCAGCCCGCTCTGTGCCCCTGGTCGTACGACGACCGGGGGCACGGTCGTGTGCGGCGGCGGCCGACCGGCTCGCGGAGCCTTGGCCAAAAACCCTCGGTCGGCGCAGTGTTGTGCCGGGCGGCGACGCGCCCGGGGCGCCGCCGAACGGGTGGTGTCAACTCCCTTGCCCCGCAAGGTAGAAGACCTGCGATTATGGCCTCTGCCTGCACTTCCCCTGGCCGCCGACGAGGCGCTCCCAGACGGTAGTTACCCCCTGCGCAGGCGACAACTCAGGCCAGATGGCACAATCGAGGCATGGAAAGCGACGGCCAACTCCAGCTTTACGGCGCGGTCGCCGACCGACTCAAAGAAGCACATACAAGGGTGCGCACACTGCAAGTCCCGGAGAGCGTACGGATGGCGCTGACCCGGAAGCTGCTGGTCATTACGGCCGCGGCCAAACACGATCTCGCAGGTGCGGCGGCACGCCTGGACCGGTTGTTGAAGGACATCGACGAGGGACGCTATCCCGGTGGCGGCTGAATCCAGCCGTGGAGCGGGACTCTCCCGGGTCCAGTGGGTGTTGCGGCACAAGGGTGATTAGCCCGTTTCGTGTTTGATTTGCGGTATATATCCGCCTAGCGTGCGAAAAAGCTTGAACAGATTCGTTCTGGCAATGTCTCCGAAGGGGAAGACGTGAACAAGGCGCAGCTCGTGGAAGCGATTGCCGACAAGCTCGGCGGGCGGCAGAACGCCGCCGACGCCGTGGACGTGGTCCTGGACGCCATCGTCCGGGCCACCGTCGCCGGTGACCGGGTCTCCGTCACCGGGTTCGGCTCGTTCGAGAAGGTCGACCGTCCGGCCCGGTACGCCCGCAACCCCCAGACCGGGGAGCGGGTCCGCGTGAAGAAGACCTCGGTACCGCGCTTCCGCGCGGGCCAGGGCTTCAAGGACCTCGTCGCGGGGACCAAGAAGCTTCCGAAGAACGACGTCGCGGTGAAGAAGGCCCCCAAGGGCAGCCTCACCGGCGGCACCAAGACCACCGCCAAGGCGGCGGCGAAGAAGGCCACGGCGAAGAAGGCGACGGCCGCCAAGAAGGCCACCACGGCCGCCGCTCCGGCGAAGAAGACCACCGCGACGGCGAAGAAGGCCACCACCAAGAAGGCCACCCCGGCGGCGAAGAAGGCGACGGGCACCTCCGCGACGGCGAAGAAGACCACGGCGCCCGCGAAGAAGGCCACCGCGAAGAAGGCCCCGGCCAAGAAGAGCACGGCGCGTACGACGACCGCCAAGAAGGCGACGGCGCGCAAGAAGTGACTTTCCCGCACGTCGTGCACCTTCGGCGGTGACGCTCTTTCTCCCGCACCGGGCGCAGTGACGTCACGGCCGCGGCCGGACCTCCGGCCCACCGGAGGGACGCGGCACCCACGCGTCGGGCCGGGCTCCTCGGGGAGCCCGGCCCGCGGCGTGTCCGGGGGCGGGTCCCGGGGCGTGCCGGGGTGTGCCGCCGAGGGGCGCTCAGAAGGTCTGCAACGTCACCAACGTGACGCGGCGCGCCGCCGCTTCGCCCTCGGTCTCGATCCGTACGCGCTGCCCGGGGCGCAGCAGCCGCAGCCCGCCCGCGAGGAACGCGGCGCCGTCGAAGGGCACCGGGGTGCCGTCGTCGAGCAGCACGCTGCCGCTGTGGTCCGAGGGATCGTAGGTGTACGCCGTTGCCTGCATGGGGGGACCTTAACGGGGCCGGGGGCTCGGCGGGGCGGGGGGAGGCCGCGCGGTGGCCGCGTACCGGCGGGGTCTACGTGCCGCGCGGGGTCTACGGGCCGCGGGGGGTTTACGTGCCCGCGGGGCCCGCGACGTGTTCGCGCGCGGGCAGCGCGGCGGCGACGTGGCGGGTGTGCGGGCCGACGCCCAGCGCGAGTGCCGCGCGCAGATCGGCGACCGTGTCCACGTCCTGCCGCACCGAGGCGACGGCGCGCGGCGTGAGTTCCACCGCGCCCGAGGCCCGGTGGCGGCTGCGGGAGTGCCCGCCGAAAAGGGGGCTCAATTCCGTACCGGAAAGCGCGGCGAGAAATGTCGTGCCGATTTCCGCGGCATCGGGAAGAAAAGAACGCGGGAAATGCACGGCGGCGCGCAGCACGACGGACAGTTCCGCCGGGCGCAGCGCGGGCAGATCCGCGTTGAGAGCGGCGACGGCGCCGCGCGCGGTGCCGCGCCTGGCCGCGCTCGCCCCGTGCGCGAGGGCGGCGTTGAGGCCGGCCCCCGGAGTGTCGGGGACCACACGCGCGCCGAGCGCGGCGAGGGCGGCGCCGCCCCGCGCGTCGTCCGTGACGACCACCACACCCCGTACCTCGGGACACGCGAGCGCGGCCGCCACGGTGTCCTGCGCGAAGGCGAGCGCGAGGCGGCGACGGCTCGGCGCCGAGAGCGGCCCGGCGAGCCGGGACTTGGCCAGGGAGAGGGGCTTCACCGGGACGACCAGGGTCCATGGTGGGGTCGCGGCGGGTCCGGCGGGAGTGTTCATCGGCGCCATTGTCGCCCGTGGACGCCGCGCGGGCAGGGGGCGGTACGGCGGTACGGACGGCGCGGAGGGGGGCGCGCGAACCGGCCGCGGGGGAGTGCGCGGGCGTACCGTGTTCTCGACAGACGGGGGAGGCGGGTCCACACTTGTGCGGCCTGCCAGGCGCAGTACGTGATCTTTGGCCCGGGCCGGGCCGAACAGGAAGGTGCACGCGTGTCCCGCCGTAAAATCGGCTTTTGGTATCGCTTTGCCGCGGCGGTGCTCAAGCCGCTGTTGCTGGTCTTCTTCAAGCGGGAATGGCGCGGAGCGGAGCACATGCCCGAGGACGGCGGATTCATCACCGTCGTCAACCACAATTCGTACATCGACCCGTTGTCGTACGCGCACTTCCAGTACAACACCGGGCGGCTGCCGCGTTTTCTCGCGAAGGACGGCCTTTTCAAGCACGGCGTCGTCGGCGCCATGATGCGCGGCACCCAGCAGATCCCCGTCTACCGCGAGACGACCGACGCGATGGACGCCTTCCGGGGCGCCGTACTGGCCATCGAGAAGGGCGAGTGCGTCGCCTTCTACCCCGAGGGCACCCTCACGCGCGATCCCGCGCAGTGGCCGATGAGCGGCAAGACCGGTGCGGCGCGCGTCGCGTTGGCGACGCGCTGCCCCGTGATCCCCGTCGCGCAGTGGGGCGCCAACCTCGCGATGCCGCCGTACGCGAAGGAGAAGAAGCTGCGGCTGCTGCCCCGCAAGACGCTCCAGGTGCGCGCCGGGGCGCCCGTCGACCTCTCCGCGTACTACGGCAAGGAGCCGACGCCCGAACTCCTGCGCGAGGTCACGGAGGTGCTGATGCGCGCCGTCACGGGCCTCCTGGAGGAGTTGCGGGGCGAGAAGGCGCCCGCGGAGATCTACGATCCGCGCAGGGCCCGGATAGAACAGCGTCGTCGGGCCGCGGCCAAGCGTGCCGGCGGTCCGGACGGCGCGGCCCAGGAGCGGGACGCGGACGGGAACGGTCCGCGCGAGGCGGGCGAAAGCCGTCCGCACGCCGCGGACGCGACGCGTCCGCGCGACGAGAGCACGACGCACGCGACAGGGGAGCACACCACGTGACAGGCCAGCCCGGCCGCAACGACCGTCCCGCCAAGGCCGCCGTCTTCGGCAGCGGTTCCTGGGGCACCGCCTTCGCCATGATCCTCGGCGACGCCGGGAACGACGTGACGATGTGGGCCAGGCGCCCCGACGTCGCGGAGGCGATCAACACGACGCGCACCAACCCCGGCTATCTGCCGGGCACGGTCCTGCCGGAGCGGGTACGTGCCACGAGCGACCCCGCCGAGGCCGCGGACGGCGCGGAGCACATCTTCTTCGTGGTCCCCTCGCAGACGCTGCGCGAGAACCTCACCGCCTGGGCGCCGTCGTTCGGGCGCGAGAGCGTGCTCGTCTCGCTCATGAAGGGCGTCGAACTCGGCTCCACGATGCGCATGAGCGAGGTCATCGAGGACGTCACGAAGGCGCCGCAGGAACGTGTCGCCGTCGTCACCGGACCGAACCTCGCGGGCGAGATCGCCGCGCGGCAGCCCGCCGCCGCCGTCGTCGCCTGCCGCGACGAGAGCGTCGCCCGGCGCATCCAGCACGCCTGCCTCACCCCGTACTTCCGGCCCTACACCAACACCGACGTGGTCGGCTGCGAACTGGGCGGCGCGGTCAAGAACGTCATCGGGCTCGCGGTCGGCATCGCCGACGGCATGGGGCTCGGCGACAACACCAAGGGCTCGCTCATCACGCGCGGGCTCGCCGAGACGACGCGGCTCGGCCTCGCGATGGGCGCGGACCCGATGACCTTCTCCGGCCTCGCGGGGCTCGGCGACCTCGTCGCGACGTGCTCCTCGCCGCTCTCGCGCAACCACACCTTCGGCACGAATCTCGGGCGCGGCATGAGCCTCGCCGAGACCATCGCCGTCACCAACCAGACCGCCGAGGGCGTCAAGTCCTGCGAATCCGTCCTCGCTCTGGGGCGCCGGCACGGGATCGACATGCCGCTCACCGAGACGGTGGTGAGCATCGTGCACGAGGGGAAGTCGCCGCTCGTGGCGCTGGAGGAACTCATGTCGCGGAGCGCGAAGTCCGAACGGGGGTAGGGGGCGGGGCCGGGGTCGCCCGAGTCGGTCGGTGGGGCGCGGTGTGGCCGGGGGCCCGGCTGCGCATGGCGGGGCTCGGGCTGTGACGGGCGGGGCTCCGCCCCACGCCCCGCTCTTCGGACGCCGGAAGGGCCGTATCGCCGGAAGGGCCGTATCGGTGGCGGGTGCGGGCGGAATCCCAGGTGACGGTTCGGCCGGGTGGTGAGGGTGGGCGACAAGCCGGGCTCCGGGCGCTGACGGGGCGGGGGGCAGCAGGTACCCTCATCGCGATATGAGCAGCCAGAACCTCCCCCAGAGCCCTGTTCCCCCCGTCGAAGGGGGGGAGCCGCGCAAGCCGCGGGTCGCCGTCGTCTTCGGTGGGCGAAGCTCCGAGCACGGAGTCTCCGTCGTCACCGCCGGCGCCGTGCTCGGTGCCATCGACCGGGAAAAGTACGACGTGCTGCCGATCGGCATCACCAGCGAGGGCCGTTGGGCCCTCGCCGTCGACGAACCGGCCCGCATGGCCATCGCCGACCGCGCGATGCCCACCGTCGAGAGCCTCGCGGAGTCCCTGGAGGGCAGCGTCGTCCTGCCCTTCGACCCCTCCGTGCGCGAGGTCGTCTACACCGAGCCGGGCTCGGTCCCCAAGGCCCTCGGCGAGGTCGACGTCGTCTTCCCGATGCTCCACGGGCCCTACGGCGAGGACGGGACGCTCCAGGGCCTCCTGGAACTCTCCGGGACGCCCTACGTCGGCGCCGGGGTGCTCGCCTCCGCGGTCGGGCAGGACAAGGAGTACATGAAGCGGATCTTCACGTCGTTCGGGCTCGCGGTCGGCCCGTACCTCGTGATCCGCCCGCGCGAGTGGGAGCAGGACCCCGACGGCGCGCGCCGCCGCATCGCCGACTTCGCCGGGGACCACGGCTGGCCGCTCTTCGTGAAGCCCGCGCGCGGCGGCTCCTCCGTCGGCATCAGCAAGGTCGACGGCTTCGACGACCTCGACGAGGCGATCGAGGAGGCGCGGCGCCACGACCCGAAGTTCCTGATCGAGGCGCTCGTCCAGGGGCGCGAGATCGAGTGCGGGGTCCTGGAGTTCGAGGAGGGGCCGCGCGCCAGCCTCCCGGCCGAGATCCCGCCGGTCACCGACCACGCCTACTACGACTTCGAGGCGAAGTACATCGACTCCGCCTCGGGCCTCGTGCCCGCCCCGCTCACGCCCGAGGAGACGGCCGAGATCCAGCGCCTCGCCGTCGCGGCCTTCGAGGCGACCTCCTGCGAGGGCCTCGTGCGCGCCGACTTCTTCCTCACCGATGACGGCTTCGTCATCAACGAGATCAACACCATGCCCGGCTTCACGCCCATCTCGATGTACCCGCAGATGTGGGAGAAGAGCGGCGTCGGCTACGCCGAACTCGTGGACCGGCTCATCCAGGCGGCGCTGCGGCGGTCGACGGGGTTGCGGTAGGCGCGGGGCGCGATCGGGCGGGGCGTTGCGGGGCGCGGCGGGGCGTTGCGGGTGGCGTCGCGGTGTGCGTGGTGACGGACGCGACGTGGCATATGCGACGTCGCGTGTGACCTGCGGTGATGCGGGCGGCGCGGGCGACGTGGCGTGGCGTCCGGGGCGCGGGCGACGTGGCGT
>NZ_JAAGLR010000011.1 GCF_010548245.1 Streptomyces sp. SID11385 | reverse complement strand
GGGTCCCGAGGCGCTCGCGGCGGCGGCGCGGCTGCGCGGGGCGCTGCGCGCGTACGCCGTCCTCCAGGGCGAGGACCCGGCGGCGGTGCTCGCCGACCTCGAACTCGTCCTGCGGCTCAGCGAACCGGGCCGCAGTGCGACCGCGCTCTACGCGCACCTCGGCCAGGACGGCAGGCGCCTGCGCTTCGCGGGGGCGGGGCACGCGCCGCCGCTCCTGATCGGCCCGCGCCGCGTCGAGTACCTGGAGAGCACCGTCTCGGCGCCGCTCACGATGCTGAGCTGCTGGGAGGCGCCGAGCGTCGAGGTGCGGCCGGAACCCGGCGAGTCGCTCGTCCTCTACACGGACGGGCTGCTGCGGGCCACGGGCGACACCGCCGACCGGGCCTTCGCGCGGCTGCACGCGGCGGCGGCGAGCAGCCCGCTGCGGCTGCGGCGCGATCCGGGGGCGCTCGCTGACCATGTCCTGGGGCGGGTACTGCCGGAGCGCGCGCTGCCGACGGGGGAGGATCTGGCGCTCCTCGCGCTGACCTTCGACTGAGGCGGGCCGGGGGGCGGCGATGTTTCACGTGAAACATCGCCAATACACCCCTGTGCGATGTTTCACGTGGAACATCGCCGATGCGCGCCTTGCCGACTCCTCGCCATGTTTCACGTGAAACATGCGCACTGTCCTGTGCCCCTGCTCACAGCCGCACCGCCGCCGCGCCGGGACGAGCGGAGTCCGCACCGGAGTTGGTCGCGGCCCGCTCGCCCGCGCTCCTCGCGCCCTCGCGCACGCCCTGGCCACCTGCCCGGACGACCGTACGATGGCTGGATCAGGCGTTCGTAAAGGAGACAGCCCATGCAGGACGGCGGACAGCAGGTTCCGAGCACCGAGGACGGGTCGGAGGAGGAGGCGATCAAGCAGCGCAAGAACGGCCTCTACCGCAACGTCTCGGACGAGCTGGCGGAGAGCATGCGGACCGGCTGGGCCGACACGGAGCTGCACGACCTGAAGCCGATCCCGCAGGCCGCCGAGACCGCCGCGCGCCGTGCCCGGCTGTCGGCCGCCTTCCCCGGTGAGCGCCTGGTGATCCCCGCGGGCAACCTCAAGGTCCGCTCGAACGACACGGACTACCCCTTCCGCTCCTCGGTCGAGTACGCGTACCTCACCGGCGACCAGACGCAGGACGGCGTCCTCGTCCTGGAGCCCACCGCGGACGGCCACGAGGCGACCGTCTACCTGCTGCCCCGCTCGAACCGCGAGAACGGCGAGTTCTGGCTCGACGGCCAGGGCGAGCTGTGGGTCGGCCGCCGCCACTCCCTCACCGAGGCCGAGAAGCTGCTCGGCATCCCGGCGAAGGACGTCCGCGAACTGGCCGGGGCGCTGAGCGAGGCGACCGGCCCGGTGCGGGTCGTGCGCGGCTACGACGCGGGCATCGAGTCCGTACTCACCGACAAGGTGACCGGCGAGCGGGACGAGGAGCTGCGCGTCTTCCTCTCCGAGGCACGGCTCGTCAAGGACGCCTTCGAGATCGGCGAGCTCCAGAAGGCCGTCGACTCGACCGCGCGCGGCTTCGAGGACGTCGTGAAGGTGCTCGACAAGGCGCAGGCGACCTCCGAGCGCTACATCGAGGGCACCTTCTTCCTCCGCGCCCGCGTCGAGGGCAACGACATCGGTTACGGCTCGATCTGCGCCGCCGGGCCGCACGCGACGACGCTGCACTGGGTCCGCAACGACGGTCCGGTCCGTGCCGGTGAGCTGCTGCTCCTCGACGCGGGGGTCGAGACGCACACCCTCTACACCGCCGACGTGACGCGCACGCTGCCGATCGACGGGACCTTCACCGCGCTCCAGCGCAAGATCTACGACGCGGTGTACGAGGCGCAGGAGGCCGGGATCGCGGCCGTGCGTCCCGGCGCGAAGTACGCGGACTTCCACGAGGCCGCGCAGCGCGTGCTCGCCACGCGGCTCGTCGAGTGGGGCATCCTCGAAGGCCCCGTCGACCGCGTGCTCGAACTGGGACTCCAGCGCCGCTTCACGCTGCACGGCACCGGGCACATGCTCGGTCTCGACGTGCACGACTGCGCGGTGGCCCGCACCGAGACGTACAAGGACGGCGTCCTGGAGCCGGGCATGTGCCTCACCGTCGAGCCGGGCCTCTACTTCCAGGCCGACGACCTCACCGTGCCCGAGGAGTACCGGGGCATCGGCGTGCGGATCGAGGACGACATCATCGTCACGGAGGACGGCAACCGGAACCTGTCGGCCGCGCTGCCGCGCACCGCGGACGAGGTCGAGGCGTGGATGGCTCGCGTCCAGGGCTGAGCCGCTTCGGCGGTACGCGGACGGGCCGGCGTCCCCTGGTGGGGGCACCGGCCCGTCCGCGTATCCCGGCCGCTCGGGTCGCCCTCAGGCCGCCGCCAGCGGCGCCCCTTCGCGCCACTTCAGGATCTTGTCGAAGCGGACGACCGCGCCGCCGCGGCCCGCACGGTTGCGGAACTGGGCGTGATCGGAGAGTTCGCTGATGATGCCGAGGCCGCGCCCGCTCTCCGCCTCCAGGCGGGTACGGCGCAGCGGCACGCCGCGGCGGCCCCGGAAGCCCGGCCCCGAGTCGCTGACCTCGATGTGACAGCGCTCCTCGTCGAGGCGCACCGTGACGCGGTACTTCGCGGTGTTCGCGCCGCCGTGCTCGACGGCGTTGGCGCATGCCTCGGTGAGCGCGAGGGACAGGTCGAAGGCGGTGTCGGGATCGACGCCGGCCGTGTCCATGGCACCGGCGAGCAGCTTCCGGACGAGCGGGACGCTCGCGGCCTCGCGCCGCAGATGGAGTGACCACCAGATGCTCATGTTCCAGCCTCCTGTGCACGGCTCGACATGAAGTACGTATTGCCGCCAACACCGCCCCTCAACCGCCCTCTTGACACCGCGAAGTCGGGGCAATACGGAAGGAGTGGCGCGAATCCGGCGGGAACTTCACGCCATCGCCGCCCGTGGGGCCCCCGTCCCGGGCGCCCCACGCGTCACACCCGCCGCACCCCGGACGGCCCCATTCCCCCGTACCACCGCCATCCCCGCCCAAGCAGACCTTCGGGACCTTGCGGACCTGCCCGCCCACGCCGGGGGACGCGATGGGATGATGGGCCCCGCCATGGCTGCCCCCCACGTGTTCACGCGCGCCGGAGCGGGACTCCGGCTGCTGAGGGCCGCGGTATTCACCGCGGTCTGCGTCGCGTTGTCCGCGCTGGGGCACTCCACGGCCTCGGGGCACGGTGTTCCGCCGTGGAGCCTGGGCCTCGGTTTCCTCCTCGTCCTCCTCGTCGTCTGCCCGCTCGCGGGCCGGGAACGCTCCCTGCCCGGCATCGCCGCGCTGCTCGCCGCAGGACAGCTCGGGCTGCACGCCCTCTTCGGGCTCGGCCAGCAGGGCATGGCGATGGGCCCGGCGCCGGACAGCGCCGCCGAGCGCGCCGCGCGGCTCGTCTGCGGCGCGGGGGCCTCCTCGTTGAGCCCCCTGGAGGCGCACCACATCCTCGCGACCGCCGGGCTCGACGACCCGGCAACGCACGCGCACCCCGGCATGGGGGCACTGCCCTCACTGCCGATGCTCCTGCTGCACCTGCTCGCCGCACTCGTCGCGGGCTGGCTGCTGCGCCACGGCGAGCGGTCCCTCTTCGGGCTCGTACGGCTCTCGGGGCAGTTGCTCGCGGCGGTCGCCGCCGGGGCGCGGCTGCGCGCGCTGTGGTGCGCGCTGGCTCTCGTACGGCTGCGGCTCGCGGCCCTCGCGCTGCTGCGGCAGC
>NZ_JAAGLR010000002.1 GCF_010548245.1 Streptomyces sp. SID11385 | reverse complement strand
CCCGGCGTGGTGGGCACGGCGGCGGCGAGCGGGGCGCGGCGCAGGGCGGCGGGTCCGGCGAGCTGGCGGAGCGTCTGGACGCCGTAGTAGACCCCGGCGGGCCCGCCCCCGGTGATCCGCACGCCGTCGGCGCCGACCGTCAGGACGTACCCCTCGGGGCCGAGTTCCCGGCCGTCGTCGATCCGCAGGCGTACGACGGTGCCGTCCCCGGCGGCGGTCCCGGGGAAGTCGAGTCCGAGCGGTACGCCGAGGTCGCGCCGCAGGGCGCGTGCGGCGGTGGTGGTGCCGGGGCCCGCGTCGAGGCGGGTGGCGGCGTCGAGGCGGAGGGTTCCGGTGCCGGGGGTGACGCGGCGCGGGGCGGGCACGAGGGTCGCGAGCGCTTCGGGCACGGGGGCCGAGTGGTCCAGTCCAGTCATGAGGTCTAGTCCACCAGATGGCGGCTGACATGCGAAGACCCGAAAGGGGACCGATTCCGGAACGGGGACACGCCGGGCCGCCCGGAACGCACCGAACCCCCGCACCGCCCGGCCGGGGCCGGTGGTGCGGGGGTTCGGTGCATGAGAAGAGGACCCTGGCCGTGCGGGGGCGCGGGGACCGGGGCTACTTCTTGCCGCCGCCCTTGCCGCCCTTGCCGCCCTTGCCGTTGTCGCCGCCGGGACCCATGGAGTCGTAGATCTCCTTGCACATGGGGCACACGGGGTACTTCTTCGGGTCGCGGCCGGGCACCCAGACCTTGCCGCACAGCGCGACGACGGGCGTGCCGTCGAGCGCGCTCGCCATGATCTTGTCCTTCTGGACATAGTGCGCGAACCGCTCGTGATCACCGTCGCCGTGCGAGGTCTGCGGAACCGGTTCGACAAGAGTGGAGGTGCTGCCACCGCGCTCGGGCTCAAGAGTGCTCATAAATTCCTAGGGTACCCACGCGGGGCGGCCCGGCGGGAACGCCCGCGAGCCCTCAATTGAGGCTCGCGTCCTCCGGGTACGTCGCCATCATCGCCAGCGTCCCCCGCTGCCTGCGCAGCACCTCGCGCCACAGCGCCTCGGGGCGCTCGGCCGAGATGTCGCCGGGCTCCGCGTCCACCACGTACCAGGCCCCCGCCTCCAGCTCGTCCTCCAGCTGACCGGGCCCCCACCCCGCGTACCCGGCGAAGATCCGCAGCGCGCCGAGCGCGGCGGCGAGGAGTTCGGGCGGGGTCTCCAGGTCGACGAGGCCGATCGCCCCGTACACGCGCCGCCAGCCCAGCGGGCTCGTACGGGCCCCCGGCTCCCCGGGCACGACGGCGACGCCGAGCGCCGAGTCGAGCGAGACGGGGCCGCCCTGGAAGACGACGCCGGGCGCGCCCGCGAGCGGCCCCCAGCCCTCCAGGATGTCGTCCACGCCGACGGGGGTCGGCCGGTTGAGGACCACGCCGAGGGTGCCCTCGGCGTCGTGGTCGAGGACGAGGACCACCGCGCGCGCGAAGTTCGGGTCCGCGAGGGCCGGTGTGGCGACGAGCAGTCGCCCTGTGAGCGAGGACACCCCGGTCATGACAGCCATGATCCCGCATCGGCGCAAGGGGCGGGGAGTGGGTCACGCCGGGCTCGCCGCCGCAGCTCAGGGCGCACGGAGGCGTCCCCCGCGCACGACACGCGGATGGTGACGTACCGCATTTGGTTCTCGACCGTTCGTGTTGTGGCGAACTCATGACGGTTTGTGTCCCGTTCGGGCACGCCGTCCGCCCTCCCACGGCGATTACGCTTTGCTTCGGCCCTGTCCACCTCCTTCGGAACGCGAGATCGATGACCGTCACCGACGATGTACTGCTTGTCCACGGCGGAACCCCGCTGGAGGGCGAGATCCGGGTCCGAGGCGCGAAGAACCTCGTGCCCAAGGCCATGGTCGCCGCGCTGCTGGGCAGCGAGCCGAGCACGCTGGGCAACGTGCCCGACATCCGTGACGTCCGGGTCGTGCGCGGCCTGCTCCAGCTCCACGGGGTGACCGTGCGCCCCGGCGAGGAGCCGGGCGAGCTGGTCCTGGACCCGACGCACGTCGAGAGCGCGAACGTCGCCGACATCGACGCGCACGCCGGTTCCTCGCGCATCCCGATCCTCTTCTGCGGCCCCCTGCTGCACCGGCTGGGCCACGCCTTCATCCCCGGCCTGGGCGGCTGCGACATCGGCGGCCGGCCCATCGACTTCCACTTCGACGTGCTGCGCCAGTTCGGCGCCCGCATCGAGAAGCGCGCCGACGGCCAGTACCTGGAGGCGCCCACGCGCCTGCGCGGCACCAAGATCCGGCTGCCCTACCCCTCGGTCGGCGCGACCGAGCAGGTGCTGCTGACGGCGGTGCTCGCCGAGGGCGTCACCGAGCTGTCGAACGCGGCGGTGGAGCCCGAGATCGAGGACCTGATCTGCGTCCTCCAGAAGATGGGCGCCATCATCGCGATGGACACCGACCGGACCATCCGGATCACCGGCGTGGACCGCCTCGGCGGCTACCGCCACCGCGCCCTCGCCGACCGCCTGGAGGCCGCCTCCTGGGCCTCGGCCGCCCTCGCGACCGAGGGGAACATCTACGTGCGCGGGGCGCAGCAGCGCTCGATGATGACGTTCCTCAACACGTACCGGAAGGTCGGCGGCGCCTTCGAGATCGACGACGACGGCATCCGCTTCTGGCACCCGGGCGGAAAACTCCACTCGATCGCGCTGGAGACGGACGTCCACCCGGGTTTCCAGACCGACTGGCAGCAGCCCCTCGTCGTCGCCCTCACGCAGGCCACGGGCCTCTCGATCGTCCACGAGACGGTCTACGAGTCCCGCCTCGGCTTCACGGCGGCGCTCAACCAGATGGGCGCGCAGATCCAGCTCTACCGGGAGTGCCTGGGCGGCTCGGACTGCCGCTTCGGCCAGCGCAACTTCCTCCACTCGGCCGTCGTCTCCGGGCCCACCCGCCTCCAGGGCGCCGACCTCGTCATCCCCGACCTGCGCGGCGGCTTCTCCTACCTCATCGCCGCCCTCGCGGCCCAGGGCACGAGCCACGTCCACGGCATCGACCTGATCAACCGCGGCTACGAGAACTTCATGGACAAGCTCGTGGAACTGGGCGCCAAGGTGGAGCTGCCCAGCAAGGGCCTGGCGTAGCGGGAGAACGCGGAAGGGCGGCCACCCGTACGGGTGGCCGCCCTTCCGCGTTGCCTCTTTGCGCCGCGCCCGACAACCGAGCCCGACGGCAAACCAAGCCCCTCCGGCGATTGAGGAGCGGGGTGTGGGGCGGAGCCCCACAAAAGGGCCCGCCCCGGGAAAGAGGGTGTGACGACCGCGAACGGCCACCCGCCCCCTTACTTCCCCTTCGCCGCTTCCTTCAGCTTCGAGCCCGCCGACACCTTCACGGAGTAACCCGCCGCGATCTGGATCGGCTCCCCCGTCTGCGGGTTGCGCGCCGTACGAGCCGCACGGTGCGTGCGCTCGAAGGTCAGGAAGCCGGGGATGGTGACCTTCTCGTCGCCCTTGGCGACGACGTCACCGACCACCTCGGCGAACGCGGCCAGCACGGCGTCGGCGTCCTTACGGGTCACCTCGGCACGGTCGGCCAGGGCGGCCACCAGCTCACTGCGGTTCATGTTGTGTACTCCCGTGTTCTTCTTGCCGTTGAGGCGTGCCACGCGGCGTTGCCGCATGTTGGGCAACAGCGAAGCCGATGCTGCCAGGGTCCACGAGGTCCCCCGGACCCGGGTCCTGCTCTACGGACCCTCGCGCCCAGAGAGGCATCCTGCCCCCACCTGCGGCGGGAACGCCAATCCGGGTCCCCCCTGGAGTCGCGGGCGCGTCGTGTCTCGTGCCCGACACCCTAGGTGCCGGGTGCGGGGGCGGCGATTCGCGACGCGCCGACCGTACGTCTGCCCGCTCGACGCGGGCCGATGCCCGGGGTGGCGTGCCTCACGTCCGCCACGCCGGCCGGTACGGGTCGTCCGCGCCCCGTACCACCACGGCCGAAAGGCCCCCGTCGGCCCGTACGCACCCGGTCGCGGGACCGGCCCCGTACGGGCCCCGCACCCGCCTCAGCCCGCCACGGGGGCGACGGGGGCGCTCATGGCGCCCTCCGCCGACTCGCCGGCCGCGCGGGCGGCGTCGCGCACCGCTCCGGCGACCGCGCCCGCGACCTTGTCGTTGAAGACGCTGGGGATGATGTAGTTGCGGTTCAGCTCGTCGGCGCTCACGACATCGGCGAGCGCGGTCGCGGCGGCGAGCATCATCTCGGTGTTGACGGTGCGCGACTGGGCGTCGAGCAGGCCGCGGAAGACACCCGGGAAGACCAGCACGTTGTTGATCTGGTTCGGGAAGTCGGAGCGGCCCGTGGCGACGACGGCCGCGGTACGGCGCGCCTCGCCCGGGTCGACCTCGGGGTCGGGGTTGGCGAGCGCGAAGACGATCGCGTCGTCCGCCATCGCGGCGATGTCGTCCCCGTCGAGGACGTTGGGGGCCGAGACACCGATGAAGACGTCCGCGTCGCGCACGGCCTCCTTGAGGGTCCCCGTGAGGTTCTCCGGGTTGGTGTTGTCGGCGATCCAGCGCAGCGGCGAGTCGGGGGCCGCGTCGACGAGGTCGGTGCGCCCGGAGTGCACGACGCCGTGGATGTCGGCGACGACGGCGCGCTCGGCCCCGGCCGCGAGGAGGAGCTTGAGGATCGCCGTACCGGCGGCGCCCGCGCCCGACATGACGACGCGGACGTCCTCGATCTTCTTGCCGACGACGCGCAGCGCGTTGGTGAGCGCGGCGAGCACGACGATCGCGGTGCCGTGCTGGTCGTCGTGGAAGACGGGGATGTCGAGCGCCTCGCGCAGGCGGGCCTCGATCTCGAAGCAGCGCGGCGCGGAGATGTCCTCCAGGTTGATCCCGGCGAAGCCCGGGGCGATCGCCTTGACGATCTCCACGATCGCGTCGGTGTCCTGCGTGTCCAGGCACAGCGGCCAGGCGTCGATGCCGGCGAAGCGCTTGAAGAGCGCCGCCTTGCCCTCCATGACGGGCAGCGCGGCCTTCGGGCCGATGTTGCCGAGGCCGAGCACGGCCGAGCCGTCGGTGACGACGGCGACCGAGTTGCGCTTGATGGTCAGGCGGCGGGCGTCCTCGGGGTTGTCGGCGATCGCCATGCAGACCCGCGCCACGCCGGGCGTGTAGACCATGGAGAGGTCGTCACGGTTGCGGATCGGGTGCTTGGACTGCATCTCGATCTTGCCGCCGAGGTGCATGAGGAACGTACGGTCGGAGACCTTGCCGAGGGTCACGCCCTCGATGCCGCGCAGCTTGCTGACGATCTCGTCGGCGTGCGCCGTGGAGGAGGCGGCGATGGTGACGTCGATACGGAGCTTCTCGTGACCCGACGCCGTCACGTCGAGGCCGGTCACCGAGCCCCCGGAGGACTCGACGGCCGTCGTGAGCTGGGAGACCGCCGTTCCGCTGGCGGGGACCTCCAGACGGACCGTCATCGAGTAGGAGACGCTGGGCGCCGTTGCCATGCCGACTTCCTTCTTCCACCTGCTGTTTCCTTGCGACCGATCGTGACCCGTGGTGAACGGCGACCCGCCGGACGTGCGGTCCGATCGTCGCACCTACCGACGAGTAGGCGCGAATACCCTCCCTACAGCCCTCACGGGCCGGGATGCGGCGGTTGCGACAGTTTCCGGGGCCGGAGCGGCCGATTCCCACCGTATCGTGGAATTCGTTTTCCGTTCTACGGTACGAGTGAGGGGGATCACGTGCCCGGGCGGGGGGCCGGGCTCGCGGCGGGGCGGGCGGCCGGGGCCGGGACGAGGCATGACGGAGGGACGGGCGGCCGGGGCCGGGACGGGGGGTGACGGCGGGCCTGGCATGCTCGGACGCATGAGGATCGCCGCCGCCCAGCTCACCTGCGCGCCCGCCGACGTCCCGGCCAACGCGCGCTGGCTCGCCGCTCTCGCGGCGCGGGCACGGGCGGAGGGCGCCGCGCTGGTGGTCTTCCCCGAGCTGGCGCTGACCGGGTACGAGACGGAGGCGCTGCGGCTGCGCGAAGAGCTGTGGGTACGGCCGGACGACCCGCGCCTCGACCCGGTCCGCGCGAGCGGCGTCGCGACGGTCGTCAACTGCGCGACGGTCACCGAGGACGGCCGCCCGGCCATCGGCACCCTGGTCTTCGGGCGGGACGGGGAACTGATCACGACGTACCGCAAGCAGCACCTCTTCGCCCACGAGAGCGACGTCTTCGTGGCGGGCACCGAGGACGGGGCGTTCACGCTGGACGGGGTGCGTTTCTCGCTGGCCACGTGCTTCGACAACCACTTCCCCGCGCTCGTCGCACGCGGCGCCGCCGCCGGCTGCCGGGTGCACCTGGCGAGCGCGCTCTACGGGACGGGCGACGGCATCGGCGAACTGACGACGCTCTACCCGCGCCTCGCCGAGGAGCACGGCCTGCACGTCCTCGTGGCCAACCACGTCGGCCCGGCGGGCCCCTGGACCGGCTGCGGACGCTCCGCCGTTTACGCCCCCGACGGCACCCTCCTCGCCGAGGCGGACGCCGTCTCCCCCATGATCGTCACCGCCGACATCGGCTGACCCCGCCCACGACAAAGCCCCGGCCGCGTCTCCGCGACCGGGGCTCCGCCCTGAAGTCTGTGACACCGGCCCGCCATGCTCGCCTCGCGGCAAGTGGGCGCTCGAAGCGCCTATGGTTGGGCCCGGGGGCTTGGATCGAACCGGTGCCACGTCCAAGGTAACAAAGCCTGGGGACGGGGCAATTCCCGCGGCCGGGTTTTTCCTGCCGGTGACGCTGTGTGAGCGGTCCCGTACGTGCCGGTCCGGAGCCGAAAGGTCCAGGGACGCCCCCAGTCACCCGGAGTGATCCCGGTCGCCGGACCCCGATTCCAGCCGCTTGAGCCAGTCGTCGAGATGAGGGCAGGCGGCGCGCAGAGCGCCCAGCCCGAGCAGCTCGATGGCGTCCCGGCCGTCCACGACCTTGCGGTACGCGGGGTGGGCTTTCAGGAGGCGCTTCGAGGGTGCCGTGTCGGGACCGCTGTTGACCAGTTCGGGGCCGCCCGCCGCGCTCACGTGGGACCGGAGGACATCCGCCACCTTCGGTACGGCGATCAGTCCGGCAAGCTCGTTCGCGGCGGCGAGGACCCACGCCTCCGTCTCGTGGAGGACCAGGAACGGCAGGAAACGCGGATCGCCGATGACCTCGCCCATCACCGACTCGACGTGCTCGACGCGGGCGTACGCGTCACGGGCCGGGGCCTCCGCGAGCCCGGGGGTGTCGGACGGCAGCCCGTACAGGTCCAGCATCGTGGTGACCGTGTCCACGGCTGAGTTCTTCAGGAGCTTGCGGATGTCCTGCTCGATCCTCGGCCACTTGCTCACCCCGCCCTTGTCGTGCGGACGCCCGGCGGCGCGCCGGGTCTTGAGCGCGACGGGCGTGATCCAGACGTCCGAAGCGAGCAGTTCCGGCTGGAAGACCTGCTGGACCAGGCGCTCCTCGGTCGCGCCCTCCACCAGTACGTGAACCTGGCGCATGCGCCTCATCCCTGCCGCTCGGGCCGGGGACGACCGCCCAGCAGGTTTTTCAGCCACAGGTCGCCGAGTGAGTAGTCGTCCAGCCAGGCCGCCAGCGCTTCCGGTTCGGGACGGTGCAAGCGCGTGGAGCCGTCCTCCCGCTCCGTGACGACGATGTCGTCCAGCCCGAACTGGTCCAGCAGGGTCACGGACTGCGTGGCGGCCAGGATCCGGCTGCGGGCGGACGCCGAACGGAACAGTTCCGCGAGGACGGTGAGGGCGAAGGGATGCAGGCCCAGTTCGGGTTCGTCCAGGACCAGCAGAGCGGGCGGGTGCGGCTGGAGCAGGAGGACCGCGAGGCAGATGAACCGCAGAGTTCCGTCGGAGAGCGCGTCGGGCGGGAAGACCGTGTCGGACCCGTACTGCTTCCAGCGGAGCGACACCCGCCCCGTGGCGTCCTCGGTGAGGACGAACTCGCGGAAGAAGGGCGCGACCGACCGCACCGTACGCACGATCTGCTCGTAGGCCGCAGGGTGCTCCTCGCCCACGCGCCGCAGAAAAGCGGCGAGGTTGCCCGCGTCCGGGTGCAGGGCCTCCGTATCGGAGGCATAGCCCGGTTGCTTGACCGGTGCCTGGGGGGTGGTGTCGTCGAAGTGGTAGACGCGGCAGCCACGCAGCATCTCCAGCGTGTGCCGGGCGACGCCGGCGGCTCCGTCCGTCCCGGATTCAGCCGTTTCGGCCAGGCGCGACTCGGCATGGCCCCGGCCGATCTCGTCTCTCATCGGCCGCTCGAAGCGTGAGGTGTCGTGGAACTCGACGGTCTCGGAGCCGAAGATCAGATCCCCCCGGTGGGTGGGCACCAGCGCCGCCTCATAGGCGTTCACGAGGTGGTTGTCGTCCGCCTCGACCCGCAGCCCGATCCCGGCGGCCCCCTTGGGCCCGTCGTGGAGCAGGGCTGCGGCCCCACCGCGCAGCCCGACCTCCATGCCCAGTTCCCCGTCCACCAAGCGCCCGAGCAGCTCAACAGCCTCGATGAAGTTGGACTTTCCCGCTCCGTTGGGCCCGACGAGCAAGGTGACCGGGGTCAGCGCCAGCTCAACCTGCCGGATCGATTTGTAACCGCTGACGACGATGCGCCGGACCCTGTGTGACATGGTCATCAATGTAGCGAGCCACCGGGCGTGGCCGCGGGCGCGCGGAGCCGGTGACGGATACCGCGCCGCGACGAGGGCCGGTCGGTCTCTTGGCTCAGGCGATCGCGTCCCGCCGGGCCCGTGGAACACGGTGAACGCCTCCGGCGGGGCGAGGACCATCGGGCCTGGACGTTCAGGTCCTCCGCGTACCCGTTCACCCCGTGCCCCGCCGGCCGCGAGACCACCACCCCCACCGGTGAATCACCTACGCCGCTTTCGCAGTATTCGGGAGACCACGAAGACGCCTACGAGGACAGCTATTATCAGGAACACCACAGGGAACCACGGTGGCCCATCCGGTCGCTTGTCCTGAGCCATCCAGAGCGCTATCCCCATGGGAGCATCCTTTGGTTAGAAGGTGAACTTCAGAGTGGCTGAACATTCCCCTGCACTGCCGCCTGTTCCGACCCCAACCGGTCCCTGAGAGTCGGCGGAAAATTCGGCAGCGCCGTAGCCGCAAGCGAATTCGCCGCTGGCGCCGGTATCCGCAGATCCCGTACTACCGATGAGATCGACACCCCCCCGGGAGAACCCGCACCGGTTTCCGCCCTCCCACCGCAGCACCGAGCACGCCCCCTGCCCCGGCGCCTCCGAAAGAACTCGGTAATGTATTCCGGCGGGTCGGAAGTGCTAGCGCTTCCGACCCGCCGGAATACAGTCGCCTATCAGCAGACTTCTTGCACCCTAAGAACGCCGAGCAAAGCGCGCCACTATAAGGACAATAGCTGCAACCCCCGCTATCGATAGAAGCGTCACCTTGAGCGCTCCCCCGAAAAGGAGACTCAATATTACCGCAGCTACCATCACTAGAACCAGAATTGCCGAAACCGTAGATGCGCGCTCTGCTGCCACTTGCTCATTTCTCCTCAGCACTCATCAGACAGACCGCATCCGAGGGTAAGAGCGAATCCTACTTGGGAGCCGATCAGGCCAGCCGCGCCAAGCGCAGTCAACGAAGCCCCGCCCGTGGGGATTGCCGCAGCAACCCCCAGCACAGCAAGCCCGACGCCAATCGTGTCCGTTATAGACCACTGACCAGTCGGATCGGTGTTGTTTATGGGATCACCGCCTGCATAGGCATAACGGTTCCCGCGCGCCGGGTCACCGAGGAAGCTGTATTTGTCCTGGGTGGTGAAGCGGCCGGTGGTGGGGTCGTACCACCGCTGACCGAATTTCACATAGCCCGTCGTCTTGTCGTAGGTGCCACCCACGAAGCGGTAGGGGTTCTGAACGCCCGCCGTGCCGGTTTCTTTCGTCGTCTGGACGGTGCCGTAGGGGTCGTAGTCGTAGATCGTGGACTGCACGGTGGACTGGTTGATGAACTGGACCGGGTTCCCGATGCCGTCGACGATGTAGTACGCCTCGTACCCGTTCGTCGTCCGGAGCGAGAGGGGCTGGCCGGTGGTGGGGTCGTGGTCGATGTACGCCGTCCCCTCCTTCAACGAGACCTGTTCGATGACGGGCATGCCGTACTGGTCGGGGGCGCCGTAGACGTAGTCGGTTTTCTCTCCCTCGTCGCTGGTCTGTGAGACGAGCTCGGTGGCGTCCTCGCCGGCATAGGTGTAGCCGCTGGTGCCCTTGGACGTCTTGGCGGCCGTCATGCGGTTGGCGGCGTCGTAGGTGACCGAGGACAGCTTGGCGGTCTTGGTCTGGTTGCCCTGGGCGTCGTAGGTGTAGCCGTCGCTGGTGATCTGGTTGGCGGCGTCGAAGGCGAGGGTCTGGTCCGTGGTGCCGTCCGAGGAGGACTTGCGGTTGCCGCGGGCGTCGTAGGCGTAGGTGTACGTCGTGCCACCCCCGTCGGTCGCGACCTTCGTCAGCCGGTTGGCCTTGTCGTACGTGTACTTGGTGGTCTTGCCGCTCAGGTTGTCCTTACTCCACTGGATCAGGTCGGTGTTGTCGGCCTTGTCGGTCGAGCAGGATGAGGTGGAGCCGAGGCTGCGGCAGTACGTGGCGTCGAACTGGCGGGTCGTGTCGGTCGCGGGGCCCTGGTCGGCCCAGACGCGGCTGGTGCGGCCGGACTTGTCGTAGTCCTGGTGCACGCGCGCCTTGAAGATCGTCTTCGCATCGTTCGTGCCGTAGTACGTGTCCGTGCGACGACCGCGGTCGTCGTAGCTGAACCCGATCTTCGTCTTGGTCGACGGGGCGTCCGTGATCGCCTGGGTGAGCTTGTCGGCCTGGTCGTACGTGTACTGGGTGGTGCCGCGCGCGTCGGTCGTGGTGAGGCGGTTGCCGTTCTTGTCGTACGTGTACGACAGCGTGCCCCCGCCCGACGTCGCGGTCCGCGAAGTCATCGCGCCGAGATCGTCGTAGCCGTAGGTGACGGTGCCGGTTCCGTCGGTGCGGGTCTTGGTCCGCCCGAAGGCGTCGTAGGTGTAGGTGACGTCCGGAGTCGAGTCGGAGTAGTCGACCTTGAGGACGCGGTCGGAGTCGTCGTACGTCGTCGTGGTCGTGATGCACCGGCCGTCCGTCGCGGTGGCGAGGCGCCCGTACGCGTCGTAGGTGTACGACTGGGACTTGAGCGAGCCGCCGGCCGGGTCGACCTTGGTGAGCTGCTTGTCGCCGTTGTACGTGTACGACGTGTCCGTGCTGTTGCCGGGGTCGGTGCTGGTCTTGACGGTGCCGTCGTCGTTGTAGTCGACCTTCGCCTCGGCCGCCTCCGCGTTCGACGACGAGGCCATGTTGCCCGCGCCGTTGTAGGAGTACGTCGACTTGTTCGACTGGCCATCCGTCGACTCCGAGGGCGAGTACTTCGAGCCCGCCGCCGTGTTCCCGTACGCGGCGGAGAAGGTGGAGCCGTCCGCGCCCTCGGACTTGGTGAGCGACTCGCCGTCGTTGGCGCCGAAGGTGTTCGTCGTCGTGCCCGCGCTCGCGCCCGAGCCGTCCGTCGAGGAGGCGGTGTCGAAGTTCGCCGTGTACGTCTTCGAGCGCTCCCGGCCCTCCGCGTCCGTCGCCTTCGCCACCCGCGCGGAGTGGTCGTCGGTCAGCTCGTACGTGGTGTGCGGGACCGCGGTGATGTCCTTGGACTGGTCCGTGTTCGGGGAGGCCATCACGGTCTTGTCCGGGTCCCCGTACGACAGCCGGGTCACCGAGTCTCCGGGCGAGCCGGCGGCCTTGTTCTCCTGGGTGATCTTCGTGGTGCCGATCGTGCCGATCTCGAAGCGGGTCACCCCGCCGCCCGGGTTGGTGACCGAGGTCATCTTGTGGCCGGTGTACGTGAAGCTGGTGGTGCGTCCCAGGGTGTCCTTGATGGCGACGAGGTCGCCCGTGCTGTCGACGGTGTAGATGACGGAGCGCTTCTTGCCGTCCGAGGCGGTCTGCGTCAGCGTCGTGACCCGCCCGTTCGCCGAGGCGTACACGGCTGTGCGCTGCGTCTTCGACCCGCGCGTGGTGACGATGGTGTCGGGCAGGTCGCCGTTCCACGAGAGCGTGGTGGCGTTGTCGTTGCGGTCGGTGATCTTCGTCAGCCTGCCCGCGCCGGTGAAGGTCTGCTTCGACTGGGAGCCGTGGTCGGTGAGGGTGTAGGTGCCGTCGTCGTTCTTCTTCAGGCCGGCCTTGAACCCGCCCGGCGTCGTGAACCCGCTGCCCGACTTCACGAACAAGCCGGTCACCCCGCCCTGCCCGTAGTACGTGACCGAGCCGTCCCCACGGACCTTCAGTTCGATGTCGTACGGGGTCAGCCGCCACCCGTAGCCCAGCGGCGACTTCGCCGACGTGGCGTCCGTGCCGATCGCCGCACTGTTGTAGGCGGCGCCCAGGCCGACATCGCCATTGATCCCCGGCAGGCTCAACCCGGCCGCGTTGACGAGCAGATTGCCGGAGCCGACATCGACCTGCGCGGCTGTCGAGTCGCCGGTCGAGAACTGCAAGCGCGTGGCACCGGGGCGCTCCCCCGCGCCCGTCATCGGGCTGACCCGAGTGGTCTGGAGCGGGGAGAGGTCGGAGCAGTCGTCGTCGACGCACGCCTTGACCTGCCACTTGAACTGCGTCCCGATCCGCATGTCCGGCAGCTTCAGCCGCGCCACCTCGCCCGAATCGACCGTCACCTCCTTCCCGTCGACGAGGTCGTTGTCGCCGTTGGCCGCGTAGGTGCCGGCGTAGAACTTCGCGGTGACCTTCCCGCTTCCTGACGGTGCCACCACCTTCGCTGTCACGTACGGCGTCGTGCTCTCCGTCAGCGCCACCAGCTGCGACGGCGTGCCAGGAGCCGCCGCGTACGCGGCCGGCATCCCCCACACCGCCACCGCCGACACGACGGCCGTCGCGATCCCCACCTGAACCGAGCGTCTACGGACGCCGGATGAAGACATGCGTGCCCCCCCACATGAATGAAGCGCACCGCGCTGATGCGCTCACGCATCGTCAGTCCGGGAGCTTCACAGAAGGAACACCTTTCCGATACTTCCCACACACAGTGACCCCGCACACGCAGCGTGTTCCCATGGATTTCAAAGGTTGTCGAGCGACAAATAAGGGGTCTAGCGGGCCATCCGCCTTGCATTGCAAGGCGGATGCCGCCTGCGGGAAGGATGGGAAGGCGCGAGCGCATCGGGAGACATGAGTCACAGGAATATTCGCCGGGATGAAGGCAAGAAGAGCCGGCCTTGCCCCGCGCGAGCCTGTACGCCGCCGCGCGGCTTCGCCGACGCCACGGCTCGACGGGTGCCGTAGAGGAACTCGGAACCCCTGGCTAGCGCCGCATCAGGCAACGTTTGCCCCGTTCAGGCCAGTCGAGCGTGGTTTGCATGGGACACGTAGCCTCGCGGGGTGCACTCGCATCGGAGTTTCGAGAACCCTTCCGCGCTGGCACACGAGGTGGTGGTGGAGGTGTTGGAGCGCGCCCTGCGTGACCGCTCGGCGGAGGGTGAGGCCGCAAGCGTCCTGGTCGGGACCGCGTTGAACGACGACGATCAGGTGTTCGTCGAGCACTGGTGTCTGGAGGTCGGGACGCGGGCTGCTCCGGGAAGCCCTCTGCTCGGGCTGGCGGGCCTGTGCTTGGGACACGCGGCTCGGCGTTTCGGCCGTCTGGGCGATGGGGCTCTTGTGCTGGCGGAGTCGCTTGCGGCCCGCGCTATGGCGGACCCGTCGGACGTGGACGGTCGGGCTCTCGATGGATATGACGACGTCCGGGACTTTCTTCATCTGTGGTGAGGCGTCCACGGCTGTGGTCAGGCGGCGTTCGCCCTACTCACGATGGCGGCCAGGCGCTTGTCGGTGACGTTCCTGTTTCGCCAGATGACGTAGCGGCGGATCATGCTGCCCTGGGCCTTGCGGCTGGGGTGGTCAGGTTCAGCGGCGTCACGGGCTTCGTGAGGCCGTCGCCGTGAGCGCGCGGGGGCTCGCTCTGGGGCTCGGGACGAGCACGATTCCGGAGTTGCGGGCCGTCATGGCGCAACTCGCGCACGCTTCGGCCTGGTTGCTGCTCGGGTTGCCCGAGCACGGGGGCGGTCGGGCGATGGTCGCGCTCGTCGCGTACGTACGGGATCTGCTCGGGCCGGAGCGGCGGCCGGCCGGGGCCACTCCGGCCTGGGAGCGCTTCGCGCACATTCGGCTGCTCGCGACCGGGTTGCGGCGGCTCGCCGAGCGGTGCGAGGAGCGGGAGGCGGGGCGTCACCCGTGAGGGGGATCGTCGGGCGGGCCCGCGTGGGACAGACTCGGGCGAATGGGTGAGGAAGAGGAGCCGCTTGCCGAGTGGGCCGCGCGGCGGGATCAGCGGGTGGGGCGGCTCAGGGTCGTGCCGTTGTACGAGGGGCGGCGGGCGCGGGGGGCGCATGTGCGGCCCGGGGAGCCCCGTCTCGTGGAGCGGTGGAGCGGGTGCGCGTGGGAGGCGTTCGCCGTGACGAGGGACCTCGCGGAGGCGCTGCGGCTCCTCCACCCGCAGGCCCAGGAGCCGCCCGCCTGCCCCGGGGAGGGGTCTTCGCAGGCGCTTCGGGCCGGGCGGGGGCGGCATCGGAAGCCGCCCCCGGAGCCGTCGTAGGAGGTCGCCTCGGGAGCCTGGGCGCGAGGTCGCCCAGGAGTCCGCGCGGGAGGGCGCTCAGTCCCGCAGCAGGTCCGGCACCCCGTTCTCGTCGGGCGCGTCGCGCTCGCCCGCCACGACCGTCAGGCGTTGGGTGGCGCGGGTCAGGGCCACGTACAGGACGCGGAGGCCCACCACGGACTCCTCGGCGATCTCGGCCGGGGCGGCGACGAGTGTCGCGTCGTACTCCAGGCCCTTCGCCTCCAGGCTGCCGAGGGCGACGACGCGGGGGCCGAGGTCCGCGAGCCAACTCGCCGCTTCCGCGCGGCGGTTCATCGCCACGACGACGCCGACCGTGCCTTCCACCTCGCCGAGCAGGCGTTCCGTCTCGGCGCGGACGGTCGCCGCGAGGCCGCCGTGGTCGGCGGCGACGACGTAGCGGGGGGCGAGGCCCGTGGAGCGGACCGCGCGGGGCGGCTCGGTGCCGGGCATCGCGAGGGCGAGGACCTGGTTGGCGACGGCCGCGACCTCGGACGGGTTGCGGTAGTTGACCGTGAGCGTGAAGCGGCGACGGGGGCGGGTGCCCAGCGCTTCGTCGCGGGCCGCCGCTGCTTCCTCCGGGTCGGGCCACGAGGACTGCGCCGGGTCGCCGACGACGGTCCACGTCGCGTGGCGGCCCCTGCGGCCGACCATGCGCCACTGCATCGGTGTGAGGTCCTGGGCCTCGTCGACGATGACGTGCGCGTACTCCGTGCGTTCGGCCGCGAGGCGTTCGGCGCGTTCGCGGCGGCTCTCCTCGCGCTGCGGCATCAGCTCCTCCACGCCGGTCAGTTCGGCGAGCGCGTCGTAGGCGCGGGGGCGCTTGGGCGGGGCCGGGGCGCCGAGGACGGCGTGCAGTTCGTCGAGCAGCGCCACGTCGTGGACCGAGAGCGGGCCCGCGCCCGTGTCCGGGTCCAGGCGCCGCAACGACCGTGCCACGCGCCGCACTTCGCCCTGGTCGAGCACCCTGCGCGACCAGCGTCCGAGCCGTCGTTCCGAGGCCATCGCGGCGAGCACGCGGCGCGGCTTCAGCTCGGGCCACCAGGCGTCCATGAACTCCGTGAAGGAGTCCTCCGTCGTGATGTCCTCGTCGAAGGCGGACTTCAACTCGGCCTTGAGTTCCGGGTCGTTGTGCCGGTCCGCTCCCCCCGAGCGCTCCCACAGGGCGTCCAGGAGGAGGCGCCGGGCGCGCGGGCGCAGGTAGTTGATCGGCCCGCTCCCCGAAAGGGCCGTGCGACGGACGGACTTGAGCACGTCCGGACCGAGTTCGATACGGCGGCCGAACGCGACGACGCGCAGACGCTCCGGGGGCGCGGTGGCCCTGCCCGGCGCGTCGAAAGTGAGCTGTCCGTCCGCCTCGCTCTGCTCCGTACCCGTAAAGCCTGCGGCGACCGGCAGGTCGAGCGCTCCGCGGGCCGCGCGGCGCAGGACCCCGCCCATGCGGGCGCTGCCCTTCACGCGCGCGACGGCCGGGGAGTCGTAGGCGCTCGCGCCGCCGGGGCCCGCCGCGTCGTCGGCGAGGTCGCCGAGCGCGCGGATCGCGACCTGGCCCTCCTCGCCGAGCGAGGGCAGGACGCCCTCGGTGTACGCGACGAGCAGCGGCGTCGGCGAGACGATGAGGATGCCGCCCGCGTACCGCCTGCGGTCCTGGTAGAGGAGGTACGCGGCGCGGTGCAGCGCCACGGCCGTCTTGCCGGTGCCGGGGCCGCCCTCGACGAGGGTCACGGAGGCGGCGGGGGCGCGGATGACCAGGTCCTGCTCGGCCTGGATCGAGGCGACGATGTCGTGCATCGCGTGCCCGCGCGAGCGGCCGAGCGCGGCCATGAGCGCGCCGTCGCCGACGACGGGCAGCGGCGCGCCGTCCAGGAACGCGGTCAGCTCGGGGCGCATCAGGTCGTCCTCGACGCCGAGGACGCGGCGGCCCTTGGAGCGGATGACGCGGCGGCGCACCACCCGGCCGGGGGCGACGGGCGTGGAGCGGTAGAAGGGGGCGGCGGCGGGCGCGCGCCAGTCGATGACGAGGGGGCTGTAGTCGGTGTCGAGCACGCCGATACGGCCGATGTGCAGCGTTTCGGCGATGTCGGCCGTCTGCTCGGGGGTGATCGCGTCCTCGGCGACCTCGACGGCGGTGTAGGCGCCGTCCGGGCCCTTCTTGCCGTCCTTGCCCGCGAGGAGGTCGATGCGGCCGAAGACGAAGTCCTCGAACTCGTTGTTGAGGCGGTTGAGGTGGACGCCGGCCCGGTGGACCTGCGCGTCGCGCTCCGCGAGGGCGCCGGGGGTGCCGACGTGGCCGAGCTTGGCCGCGTCGCGCATCAGGAACTCGGCCTCGTCGATCTTCTCCAGGAGGCGGCGGTAGGCGCGGTCAAGATGCTGTTGTTCGACGCTGATCTCGTGGTCGCGTGTATCGGCCACCGAGGCCCCCTTCAGATGGTGCTGAGCAGCCGTCCACCGTACGGCAACCCTGTCGGGGGGCGGGAGGGGGCTCGCCTTTCTGTGCAGGTGGCGCGTTTGCTCGGGGCGCGCCCTTGTGGGGCTCCGCCCCACGCCCCGCTCCTCAAACTCCCCCAGCCTTCGGCCGGGAGGTACCCCCAGAGGGGCTGGATTTGTGCGGGGTGGAGGGGCTGGGTTGGTGCGGGGTGGAAGGGCTGGGTTGGTGCGGGGTGGAGGGGCTGGGGTTGTGGCCGGTGCGGCGGCGGTGGCGGGCTACGCGTTCGCGGTTGCCGCAGGTCTCGCTGGAGCACCAGCGGCGGCGCTGGCCGCGGGAGGTGTCGAGGTAGATCAGGGGGCAGCCCTCGCCCTCGCAGCGGCGCAGGAGGGGGGCGCGGGCGGGGTCGGTGAGCAGGGTGAGGGTGTCGCGGGCGAGGAGGGAAAGGAGGGCGGAGAGGGTGGGCGCCGAGTGGAGCCCGGCGACGAGACGGCCGTCGGGGGCCCCTGCGGCCTGCGGGACGGGCGGCGCGGCGAGCGCCATCGCGTTGAGGCGGTCGAGCGAGTGCGGGGCCCGGCGCCCGCCGAGGCTCGCGCCGACGAGGCGGCCGAGGTGGCCCCGTACGTCCCGTACCGCCGCCGGCCAGTGCGGCTGCGGCTGCGGGAGCGGCCCGCGCGCCGGGAGCAGACCCGCGCCCACGCACCAGCCGACCACGTCCTCACCCGTCACGAGCCGTTCGACCGGGTGCCCGGTGGCGAGCAGATCCAGACAGGGCCGCCCGGCGTCGTACCGGAACGGCGCGGGGGCCACGGGGAGCAGCGACATGTTCGTCTCACCGCCGGGGGGAGTGGGGGCCTGCGGGGGTGCGCGACACCAGGGTGCCGGGGGCGGGGACGTACGGGAAGGGGGCGGGGAGGCGGAAGGGGGTGAGGGCGGGGCGCGGCCCGCTCGTCCTCAGGGTTCCAGCGCCAGGCGGTAGCCGCGCTTGACGACCGTCTGGACGAGGCCGGGGGCGCCGAGTGCCGTGCGCAGGCGGCTGATCGCGGAGTCCACGGCGTGCGGAGCGCCGGTGGGGCCGGGGAGGGCGCGGAGGAGTTCGGTGCGGGGGACGACGCGGCCGGGGTGGTCGGTGAGGCGGCGCAGGAGGGCGGCGCTCGCGGGTGGGAGGGGGCGGTGCTCGCCGTCGACCAGTGCCAGGTCACCGCGCAGGGCGAGGAGGTGGCCGCCGACGCTCAACTGCGGACTTCTCGCCGGTAGTTCGTGGCAGAGCAGGTCCACGAGCGGTGCGAGGCGGAAGCGGCCTGGGGTCACGGTGGGGATGTCGAGGGCCTGGAGCGGGGCCGCCGTGACGGGGCCGACGCAGGCGACGAGGACCGAGTCCCGCAGGACTACGAGGAGTTGGTCCCGTACGCCCCGGGCCTCCGCGTGGGCGAGGAGGGCGAGGGCGGCCGGGGCGCTCGTGAAGGGGAGGGCGTCGACGGTGCCCGCGAGGACGGCGTCGACGAGGCGGTCGAGCGGGGCGGGGTCCTCCGGCGGGAGCCAGCGGTAGACGGGGACGGCGAGGACGTCGGCTCCCGCCCCGGTGAGGGCGGTACGGAACTCGTGCAGCGGATCGCCGTGGACCTGGACGGCGACGCGTGCCCCGCGCAGATCGAACGTCCGCAGGTGGTCGAGCACTTCGGCCATGGATTCGGAGGCCGGTGACCATTCCTCCGTCAGCCCGGCCGCGCGCAGAGCGCCCTTCACCTTCGGTCCGCGCGCCAGGAGCCGCGCCCCGCGCAGGGCTTCGGCCAGCCCCGTGCCCAGCCCCCAGCCCTCGGCCGCCGCGAACCAGCCGCGCAGCCCGACGGCGGTGGTGCCGATGGCGATCTGCGGCGGCCGGGCGATCAAGTCCTCGGTGACGGTGCGGAGTTCCGCGTCGTCCTCCAGCGGGACCGTCCGCATCGCGGGGCCGTGGAGGACGCGGGCGCCCCGGCGACGGAGCAGCGCGAGGAGATCTTCGGCGCGGCGATCGGCCGTGACGGCGACGGTGAACCCGTCGAGCGGCCTCGCCTGCCGGTCCGCGCGCTCCGTACCACTGCTCCCCATACCGCCGTTCCTCGCCCGTCCGCCCCTCCCCCGGCCCGGCGCCGGGGAGCGCGCCAGCCTGCCAAGCGCAGGTGACGCGACGGTTCCCAGCGTATGTCGCGGGCGTTACGGGGCCCGGCGACGGGGGGCGGTGGTATACGAGGCGGCCCGGCGCGGCTCCCCTCCCCCGTCCGGCCACAGTCTCGGGCTTCGCTTCGCCGCCACGTCCTCGATCCAGCCGACGAGCAGGATCGTCAGGGCGAGCAGCGGCCAGACCACCACGAACATCCACCACGCGTACGAGTCGCCGAGGAAGGTCCCGAAGGCGCCGTCCGACGCCGGGAGGCGCCACAGGAGGTCGATGATCGGGACGGTGGCGAGGATGAGCAGGTTGTGCCACAGATAGATCGTGACCGCCCGGTTGTTGGTCAGGGTGATGAAGCGGTCGAGGCGGGCGAGGCGGCCGGGGAGAGTCTTCCAGGAAGGGGCGTACTGGAAGAGGATCACCGTGAAGCCGAGCGACCACGTCGCCTGCGCGAGCGGGATGTCGTTGAGGTCGATGCCGTCGTCACCGGGGTGGCCGAGCGCCCACCACAGACCGAAGGCCATGAGGAAGCCGGAGAGAGAGACCGCGAGGTAGCGCGGCACCTTGCGCAACAGCCCTTCCTGGTACGCCATCCCGAGCACCCAGCAGCTGCCGAACTGCGCGAAATCGGTGAGTGCCAGGCCCGTTTCGCCGGGAATCGTGACAACTCCCGTGCCGATCACGGCCGTCAGTACGACGGGCGCGAGGAAGGTCGGCCAGGGCGCGCGGCGCAGGGCCTTCAGGAGGAACGGCGAGGCGACGACGAACCACAGATAGGCGCGCAGGTACCACAGCGGTCCCGCCGCCTCGTCGGCCCAGCTCTGTTCCAGCCAGCCGCTCGCCGAACCGAGGCTCTCGGGGTACGGCGGCGCGCCGATCGGCACGACGTACGTGGCGAGGCGCAGGCACCAGCCGAAGCCCTCGCCGCGCGGCGCGCGCCAGCCCGCGTACAGCATCGCGGGGACGAGCAGGGCGGCGAAGAGCCACAGCGGGGGCAGCAGACGGCGCAGCCGGCCACGGATCACGGACACGGCGGGCCGCGCGAGCGAGCGCGCCATGAGCGAGCCCGCGAGCGCGAACATGACGCCCATGGACGGGAAGACGACGCTCAGCCACGCCCAGCCGAAGACGTGGTAGAAGATCACGCGGACGAGCGCGACGGAGCGGAGGAGATCGAGGTAACGGTCTCTTCCGGGGCGGGACTTGGGCGCCTCGGTGGTGGCCGGAGCGGGTGCGTGTCCCGGCTCCTCCTGGGCCGGCAGCCGTACGGTGACGGGCTCGCCGCCCGCCCCCGGCACGGGGCGCGAAGTGACGGGCTCGCCAACCACCCCCGGCAGGGGGCGCGTCCCGCTCTCGTCACCGTACGCCTTGCTGTCGGTCCCGCTCATGCCACCGGCCTCCGCTCACCGTCGTTCCCGCCCGCGCCCAGCGCCCCTTCCGGCACCGGCTCGTCGCCTCTCAGCTCCGCGAGGTCCTTGCCGCGCGGGGTTCCGCCCGCGTCCAGCACGCCCGTCCTGCGGAGTTTCTGCCAGCGCAGGCGGCCCCCCGTGAGCGCGGTGATCCAGGACTGGAGGAGGACCACATACATGAGCTGGCGGTACAGGAGCTGCTGGAGCGGCAGCGACAGCAGGTGCGTCATGGGCTCCTTGTCGAGCCGGAAAGCGTACGCGGCGCAGACGGCCTGGATGCCGAGGACGCCGAGCCAGGCGAGGAGGGTCTTCTGCGTCGGGCCGAACACGACGCCGTACAACAGGAATACGTCGATGAGCGGAGCCAACAGCGGTGCCAGGACCATGAAGAGGGAGACGAGCGGGAGACCGACGCGGCCGAAGCGGCCCGAGGCGCCGCGTTCGAGGAAGGCGTGCCGGTGCTTCCAGATGGCCTGCATCGTGCCGTAGCTCCAGCGGTAGCGCTGGGACCACAACTGCGCGACGGATTCCGGTGCTTCGGTCCAGGCGCGCGCCTTCTCCGCGTAGACGACGTGCCAGCCGTCGCGGTGGATCGCCATCGTGATGTCGGTGTCCTCAGCGAGCGTGTCCTCGCTCATGCCGCCGACCCGGGTGAGCGCGTCGCGACGGAAGGCGCCGACCGCCCCGGGGATCGTCGGCATGCAGCGCAGCATGTCGTACATGCGGCGGTCGAGGTTGAAGCCCATGACGTACTCGATGTGCTGCCACGCCCCGATGAGCGAATCCCGGTTCCCCACCTTGGCGTTGCCCGCGACGGCACCCACGCGCGGGTCGCCGAAGGGCTGGACGAGTTCGCGGACGGTCGCGGCCTCGAAGACGGTGTCGCCGTCCATCATCACGATGATGTCGTGCGAGGCGTGCGCGATGCCCCGGTTGAGCGCGGCCGGCTTGCCCGCGTTCTCCTGCCGCACGACGCGGACACCGGGGAGGCCGAGGCGTTCCACGATGCCCGCCGTGTCGTCGGTCGAGCCGTCGTCGATCACGATGATCTCGATGGGGTGCACGCTGCGAGTGAGTGAAGTGACCGTCGCCGTAATGCACTTGGCCTCGTTGTACGCGGGCACGAGCACCGTGACGGGCTCCGTGACCGGCACGCCCCACGCGAAGCCCCGGCGGCGGGTGCGGCGCGCGTGCGCGAAGGAGAGCAGGAGCATGAGGCCGAAGCGCGCGATGACGAGGCTGCCGGTGACGGCGAGGCCCGCAACGAGGACGCCGGTGACACTGTCCGACGCGGCGACGAGCCACACCCAGGCGCGGCCCTTCCACAGGTCGAGGCCGCTCACCGGGGCGAGCGCGCTGGGCGCGCCCAGCGCTTCGGTGAGGTTGGCGAACTTGTAGCCCTTGCCCTGGAGTTCGGGAAGGTAGCGGTCGAGCGCGGCGACGGTCTGCGCGCGGTTTCCACCGGAGTCGTGCATGAGGACGACCGCGCCCTTGCCCGCCTTCTTCGGCGTGGCGTTGGCGATGATCGTCTCGACCCCCGGGCGCTGCCAGTCCTCGCTGTCATCGTTGTTGACGACGGTCAAGTACCCGCGCGAGCCGATGTACTTGGCCACCGGCCACGACTTGTCGTCCATCGCGTCGGCGAAGGAGGAGTACGGCGGCCGGAAGAGCGAGGTGCGCACCCCGGCGGCGCCCGCGAGCGCGAGCTGGTTCTGCGACAGCTCCCAGTCGATGCGGGTCTTGGACTGGTAGGAGAGATCAGGGTGGTTGAAGGTGTGCAGGCCGATCTCGTGGCCCTCGGCGACCATGCGGCGCACGAGGGCGGGATAGCGCGAGGCCATCGTGCCCGTGACGAAGAAGGTGGCGTGCGCGTGGTGCCGCTTGAGCACGTCGAGCACGCGGGGCGTCCAGGTCGGGTCGGGGCCGTCGTCGAAGGTGAGGACGATGCGGTGGTCCGGTATCCGCAGCGACTTCTCCTTGCCGTCGCGCGTGTCGATGACGGGACCGCCGTCCAGGATCTTCTCCGGCACCTTGTCGGTCGCCGCCTCGGGCCGGATGCGGTGGTCGGCCATGATCTCGCTGTGCACGTAGCCGCGCAGCATGAGCATCGCGACGACCACGCAGAGGAAGAGGACGGGGAGGAGGTAGCGGAGCGGGAGGCCGCGCCTGCGACGTCTGCGGGAGGCGGAGCGGGAGCCGGCGCGGGAGCGGGGGCCGGGGCGGGCGGTGC
>NZ_JAAGLR010000343.1 GCF_010548245.1 Streptomyces sp. SID11385 | reverse complement strand
CCGCGCACCGCTCGTACGGGGGCGGGCGGCGGCGGGGCGGTGGGCAGCGGGGCGGGCGCGGCGGCGAGGGCCGCGCGGTGCAGACGCTCCGTCTCGGGGGCGGGACGCACGCCGAGTTCCGTGTCGAGCACTTCGCGGCACACGTGGTACTGGTGCACGGCACGTCGGCGCAGGCCCTGGCGGAGCAGTGCGTCGATGAGGAGACGGTGTGCCAGTTCCTCGGCGGGGCTCGCCGCGAGGACGTGCTGGGCGAAGGCGGCCGCCCGCTCGGGGGCGCCGTCGAGGTGGTTCTCGGCGAGGCGGAGCAGGAGCCGTTCGCGCAGGAGCGCGAGTTGTCCGCGGCGGGTGCCCGCCCAGCTCGCGTAACGGTCCTCGGGCAGCAGGTCGCCGGTGAACAGGCGCAGCGCCTTGGTGAGTTCGGGTGTGCGGCCGAGGCGGAGCGCCGTGCGGGCGGCGGTCTCGGCCTCGTCGGCATCGATGCGCACCAGGCCGGGCGCGAGGGAGAGGAGCGCTCCGTCGGAGACGAGGTAGGAGGAGGCGGCGCGCGGGGGGCGCTCGGGTTCGAGGGCGTGGCGGGCCGCGTGCAGGGCGACGCGCAGGCTTCCGGCGGCGGCGCGGGCGTCCGCCTCGGGCCAGCAGACCGCCATGACCTCCTCGCGGTGGAGCCGGTGGCCCGGAGCCACCGCGAGGAGTTTGACCAGGGTGCGGGCGCTGGGCCGTGCCCACCGCTGGGCGGGTGGCGCGCCTCCGTCCCGGGTCACCGAGAAGCCGCCGAGGAGGCGCACGCGCAGCAGCGGAGCTGCGGGTATGCCGCTTCCGTCCGGTGCAGGCGCCTTCATGAAGGCGCACTGTAATCGAGGCTTCCGGTCAGCGAGGCTCCGGGAGTCCGCGACCTGTCCCGTCCCCCGGCCCGCGGTGGGGCCACCCTCCCGGCTCCCGGTACGGCCCCGCCCCGGCCCCTCGGTACGGCCGCGACCCCGCCCCCCGGCGGGGCCGTGACCCCTCTCGTGCCCCGGCGGCGCGGCCCGGCCGGACGCACCGCGACAGCACGCACCGCGACGGTGCGGGACGGCGACTCAGTCGCCCGTGAATTTTGGGTCCTTCGCCTGGTCGTAGATCTCCTTTCCCGACGCGTCGTAGGCGTGGACGGAGACGCGGGGACCGGGGTAGTGCCGGTCGGGGGGCGTGTCGGGCGTGAGAGTGGCCGCGTAGGCGAAGGCGCCGCCCGCCATGACGGCCGGGTACTCCTTGGGCTTGTCGCCGTAGCTGACGGTGATTCTGTCGACGTCGGACGTGTAGTGCCCCGCGCCCGAGACGAGGTACTGCCCGTCGCCGACCGCTTCCTGGGTGGTGTCGAAGTACGCGATCAGGCGACCGGTGCCCCACAGCCTGTCGTTGATGAAGGTGGGCGGAACGTCCGGGCTGCTGCCCTTCGCGCCCTTCGACGCGCACTGCGCGTACTGGCCCGCGGAGTCGACGGCCACGACGACGCCGTCCGTGCTGGGCGAGGCCGCGGGGGTGCGGACCGCGAGTACGGCGTGGAAGCGCGAGGCATCCGGCCCCAGGCAGGAGGAGAGGATCTTGGCGACGGTCCCCGCCTTGATCGGGGTGGTCGTCGCCTTGGTGATCCTGAACGCGTTGCTGTCCGGGCTGGGCGTCGTGCCCTTGGAGGAGCGGATGGGGCCGGTCTCGCCCGACGCGGAGCCCGAGGGGGAGACCGACGGAGAGGCCGGCCCCGCACCGGGCGCGGTGTCGCCGTCAGGGGAGGCCGCGCCCGTCGGGCTCGTACCGCTGAGTGCGCGGTCCGCGCGATCCGTACGGTGCGACTCGCTGTCCCCCATCGCGCCGAAGAGCGCCACGGCGGTGACGCTCACCGCCGACACTCCGGCGGCGACGCCCAGAGGCACCGCCCATCTGCGGTGCGACGGGGCGGTGTCGTCCCGTGGTGCGATCTTCATCAGTAGCTCCTCCCGCATCCGCCGTTGGTTCGGCAGATCGCGCTCGGGAGGCGCCGGGGGAATGCCCTGCATGTCATTCATCGTGCGTCCTCCTGCGAATTGTCGGCGTGCGTGGAGCTGACCGACGCCGGGACCCGGGCCACGCTGATGAGATCCGCGCCGAGTCTTCGCCGCGCCCGGTGCAGCCGGGACTTGACCGTTCCGACCGCCACCCGCAGCACCTCCGCCGCTGCCCGCTGGTCCAGCCCGGACCACACGCACAGCTCGATGACCTCGCGCTCGTGGCGCGGCAGCCGGGCCAGCGCCCGGTGGATCTCCGACATGCGGCGCTCGTCGTCCACCCGGTGGGCGACGCGCTCGGCGTGGTCGCCCACCTGTTCGTCGTGCGAGACGAGGCGGCGCAGCAGGGCGTCGGCCCGTCTCAGGCGCCGTCTGGTGTTCGACAGCAGGCGGTCGGCGATGCCGAGCAGCCAGGGAAGGGCCGAGTCGCGGTCGAGCACCGTCTCGGCGCGGCGGCGCCAGGCGTGCAGGAAGACCGTCGAGGTGAGGTCCTCGGCCTCGGACCAGTCGGCCGTCCGCCGGAAGACGTAGTTGTAGACGGCCTTGCCGTGCCGGTCGAAGATCCGCCCGAACGCCTCGCGGTCGCCGTCGACGGCCCACGTCCACAGCTCACGGTCGGATGTCTCCCCGACCGGGGCGGCGGGATCAGCGTCGTTCAGTTCCATGCTCTGTACGTGTCCGGCACCGGGGCGAAGGTTCCCGCCGGGGGTGATCTGTTGTTCGCGGAGCCGTTGAGAAGCCGCAGGGACGAGCGGGGCGAAGCCCTGCGCACGCCCGCGGCCCCCGGTCGGAACCGGGGGGCCGCGGTGCGAGGACAGTCAGGAGAGAGTGTACGCGGTGACCTGGTGGATGCCGTTGTCCTGGACGAGGTACCGCCCGCCCAGGTCCTCGGCGATCCGGTCCATGCCGTAGTCGTCGCCGTTGAGCGAGAGGACCTCCGTGACGCCGTCGCCGTCGAGGTCGGCGGCGAGCTGGTTGCGGCCGCCGGTCAGGCCGGCGCTGCCGAGGCTCGGCACGTAGGAGTCCGGAGCGTCGAAGATGTCCGGGCTCCAGGCGTAGACACCGCCCTCGATCCCGCCGATCAGGAGCTTGCGGCCACCGGGCCCGGTGGCGAAACCGGCGCCGTAGGACTGCGGGACCGCGTAGACCGTCGTGTCCTCGGTGCCCTCGCCGCGGAAGGCGCGGAAGGAGGCCGTGCCCGCCTCGTAGAGGACGCCGCCGTCGGTGAAGAAGTCGTTGTGCGTCCACAGGCCGCCGAGGGTGGTGGCGTGCACGACCTCACCGGTGCGGCCGTCGCGGATCTCCATGTACTGGTGCGGGCTGACGGCGTCCTCGGAGCCGATTCCCGCCTGGGACTGGATGTCCCAGAGGTAGACGACCGCGTGTCCCTTCGCGTACGGGATGTCCGGCGAGGCGAAGGTGGCGTGGTAGGAGAGCGCGGCGTGGATGACTCCGTCCGACGAGGCGGCCGGGGCCTTGGGCGCGAGGTCCCACTTCGCCTTGCCCGTACGCGCGTTGAGGGCGACGGCGTGTGCTCCGGCGTCGGGCAGGTTGATCGACCCGCGCGCGGAGTACGAGACGTACACCCGCCCGTCGCTCGTCGAGGGGTCGGAGAAGACCTGGTCGTCGGGCTTGCCGGGCGCGGCGTACGTCCAGAGCCGGTGTCCGTCGCCGGAGTAGGCGTCGAGCGTGCCGCTCGGGACGAGGAGGTCGAGCGTCCCGTCGCCGTCGAGGTCGGCGAGGTGGACGGAGCGCAGGAAGCGGCCGTCGCCGTCGATCGTGGTCAGCGTCTTGCCCGTGCGGGCGTTGAGGACGACGACCGCGCTGTCGGCGGCCACGACGATCTCGGGCTTGCCGTCGCCGTCGACGTCACCGGTCTCGATGTCGTGGACGGCGCCGGGGACGGTGGCCTGCCAGAGCTTCTCGGGCTTCCCGGAGGCGAGCGAGGGGCCCGAGTAGGCCCAGACGCCGTTCGAGGAGCCGCCCATGACGACGTCGTCCGCGCCGTCCTTGTTCACGTCCGTCGCCTTGGCGTAGGCGATGTCGGCGCGCAAGGGCGTCAGGGACTCGCGCTTGCCGTTGGCGAGCCGGTAGGTGCGGACGTTCTCGCTCTGGTCGACGACCCGGACGTGGCCGCCCTTGGCGTCCTCGAAGACCTCCTGGTACATCGGCGAGGCGCCGAGGCCCTTCTCCTGCCACTTGACGGCGCCCTTGCCCGAGAACACGGTGAGGCGCGCGTACCGGGCGCCACCCATGTTCTCGGCGTCGCCGTTCTTCTCGTCGTCCTGGGCGGCTGTGACGAGCGTGCCGTCGACGACCTGGAGGCGCCAGAAGCTCGCGCCGTTGGTGTTGTTCCCTGGGTCGCGCTTGATGGTGGACGACCACAGCGCCTTGTGCGGGTCCGTGCCGTCGAGCGCGCGCACGGTGCTCGCGTTGACGTACAGGTCGCTGTCGAGCGAGGACTCGGCGACGGCGTACTCGGCGCCGTCGCGGGAGGTGAGGTCGCCGACCGCCAGGGCGGTGGGCAGCACGTTGACGCGGCTGTCGAGGGTCGCGCGCCGCCCCGTCGTGAGGTCGTAGGCGGCGATCTCGTAGCGCACCCCGTCCGTCGGGTCGGCCTGCTCGACGGCGACGAGCCGCTTGCGCGCGCTGTCCAGGCGCAGTTGACGGCTGTACAGGAGGCTGTCGGCGGTCCAGGTGACGGAGCCGTCAGCGGCGGAGAGGAGAAGGGTGCGCCCCATGCCCCCGCCGGTCTCGGTCTTGGCGCGATCCCAGGACACGGCGACCCGGCCCTTGCCGAGGTCCTGGAGGTCGCCCCAGCTCACGGAGCCGGTCTCGCCCGTGTCGTACGTCCACGTGGCGGCCGGGGTCAGGGCGCCGGCCTTGTACGTGAAGCGGGTGCCGGTGAGCTTCGCCGTGTCGGTGGCGGGGGCGTTCATGTTCTGGCGCGGGGAGTCGGCGACCAGCAGCGTGCGGTCGACGATCTTCACGTGGGTGGCGTAGTCGTACAGCTTCGACCAGACCGTGGCCCCGGTCTTCCCGTCGACCACCGTGACGAAGGTGCCGTTCGGCAGGGTCGAGCCGGGCGAGGTGAAGGGGCGGTAGGGCACCACGCCGACGCTCGCGGTGAAGACCAGGTCGTCGGTGCCGTCGCCGGTGAGGTCGCCGGTCGCGTAGCCGCTGTCGGAGGTGGGCGAGAAGGGCGAGACGGCGTTGTAGCCCATCAGGATGCGGGCCGGGTACGGCTCGGTCTGCCACGGGCGCTGCGGGGCGACCTTCCAGTCCGCGTAGAGCGAGGAGTTGGTGCGCTCCCAGACGGAGGTGCCGTCGGCGGCATGGCGCTGGACGGTGCCGAGGCTGGTGAGGAGGAAGTAGTCGCCCTTCTTCCCGACGGGCACGGTGGCGCCCATGCCGCGGACGCCTTCGAGCGTGGAGGCGGCGGTGAAGGTGACGGGCGCGTCGTCGGCGTCCGTCTTCGCGCCCTTGCCAGGGGCCTTCGGTGCGGTGGTGCTCTTGGGCTCCGTGGTGGGCTTCGGGGTGTTCCCCGCCTTTCCGCCGTCGCCGTACGGGTCGAGCGCGACGTGGGCGGCGAGCTTGTCGGCCTGGGCGCTGCTGAGCTTCATCGCGCCGCTGCCCGCCGGGTCGGCGGCGAGCGCCTGCGGGGCCAGGCTCACGCAGAGCCCGGTCACCGCCAGGGCGGAGGCGAGCCGCAGGGCCCGCCGGGTGTGGTGGGGGGTCATCCCTGGGCTCCCTGGGAGAAGCGGACGGCGGAACCGTCCGTGAGCACGGGCTGGTCGTAGGAGTAGGCGAGGGCGTCGCTGCCCGTCTGGTTCTGGAGGCCGACGGTGGCGGACGCGCCGTGGTCGGGGACGGTGCGGTACTGCGTCGTCACGGCGCCGCTCGCCTCGTCGAAGAGGACCTCGAAGGTCGCGCGCCCGGTGCTGCCGGTGGCGTAGGCGGCGTCGTTCCAGACGACGGCGAAGGTCCGCGCGCCCTTGGTGCCGGTCGTGGCCGTCTTGACGGAGGACTTCTTGTCGAGGACGAGGTCGTCCCACAGCGCGGCCACGAAGCCGTTGGGGTTGTGCGCGGTGGGCAGGTCGGTGTTGGCGTAGTCGCCGACGCGCGGGGCGAGGAAGTCGAGCATCCCGTTGGTGGTGACGGAGGTGGTGGAGTACGAGACGCCGTAGAGCTTCACGGGGAAGGGCAGCGTGATCGTCGTGGCGTCCTCGTCGCCGCTCAGGGCCACCTTCTTGGTGCCGTCGATCCAGGAGTACGCGGCGGGGGCGCACGCGTTGCCGAAGGCGTCCGCGCGCGCGGGCAGGCGCACGTTCTCCTTGAGGTCGGCGGTGACGGTGACGGTGTCGGCGGACTCGCCGTTGCAGAGCACCGGAGCGGCGGGCCGCACGCTCAGCGTGTACGTGCCCTCGGCGACGGCCGGGAGCTTGTACGCGCCCTTGGCGTTGGTGGTGACGGCCGGGACGGGGGTGCCGGTGACGGAGACGTGCGCGCCGGCGAGGGGCTTGCCCGTGACGTCGCGGACGACTCCCGTGACCTTGTGCGCGGTGACGGCGGTGAGCTCGAAGTCGCGGCCGAGTTCCTGGTTCTCGCCGAGCGTGACGCCGGTGGCGGTGGCGCCCGCGTAGCCGTAGCCGGAGACCTTGAGGTCGTACGTGCCCGGGGCGAGCGAGAGCCGGTAGGTGCCCTGGGAGCCGGTGGCGACGCTCCGGGCGGCGTGGCCGTCCTGCGTCGCCTCGACGGTGACGCCGTTCAGCGGCTTGCCCGTGGCCTTGTCGGTCACGGTGCCGGTCACGGTGGCGGCGGTGTGCGGGGCCTTGTCGACGGAGGCGAGGATGTCGAGCTTGCCCTCGCCCCAGACGTTGTTGCGGGCGGCGGTGCCGCCGCAGTGCGTGTCGTCCACGTCCCTGGCGCCCTCGGCGAGCAGCGCGCGGGTCGCGTCGATGTCCCCGACGAGCGAGGGCGCGGCCGACCACAGGAGCGCCACGGCGCCCGCGACGTGGGGCGTCGCCATCGACGTACCCGACTCGACGTTGTACGCGGAGCCGGGCCACGTGGAGCGGACGTCCACGCCGGGCGCGGAGAGGTCGGGCTTCGCCGAGCCGTCCACGAGGGACGGGCCGAAGCCGGAGAAGGAGGCGATCTTGCCCGTGGAGTCGTAGGCGCCGATGCCGTAGGCGGGGGCCTGCGAGCCGGGGGCGTGCGCGGTGGAGCAGGTGGTGCCGTCGCCGTCGTTGCCCGCTGCGAACGCCTCGAAGATGCCCGCGGCGTTCCACGCCTCGACGATGTCCTGGTAGAACGTCGTGTCGTCGCCGCCCCAGGAGTTGTTGACGATGTTCGGCGCGAGGTCGGGGCGCGGGTGCTGCCCGTTGTGGTCGGTCGGGGCGAGAATCCACTGCCCGGCCTTCAGCAGCGAGGAGTCGGAGCACGAGGAGGTCTCGCAGCCCTTGGCGGCGATCCAGCGGGCGCCGGGGGCCACGCCGATGCCGTGCGCGCCGACCATGGTGCCCATGGTGTGGGTGCCGTGGCCGTTGTTGTCGCAGGGAACGCCGCTCGTGCCGCACTGCCCGGTCGCGTCGTACCAGTTGTAGTCGTGCGTGAAGGAGCCGTCGCCGTTGTTGCCCCGGTAGGCGCCGACGAGGTCGGGGTGGTCGTACTGGACGCCGGAGTCGACGTTGGCGATGACGATGCCCTCGCCGCGGTCCTCGTACTGCTTCCAGACCTTGTCGGCCTCGATGTCCGCGACGCCCCACTCGGGGGTGTCCGCGTCGGCGTCGGTGCGGGAGGCGGTGACGCGCGCGTCGGAGGTCTCGATGTCGTCGAGCGCGTAGTGGTGGTCCGCGACGACCTCGGCGACGTCGGAGCGGGCCGCGAGCGTGGCGGCGAGTTCCTTGTCCCCGGTGACCTGGACGGTGTTCGCGATCCAGTAGTCCTGGTGCCCGACCTTCTTCTTGTCGAGGTACGCGCGCAGCGGGGCCTGGGTCGCGTCGGCCTTGGTGCGCAGCTTCTTGAAGGCGTTCTCGGCGCGGGCCGCGTGCGAGGACTTGTCGCGGGTGCCGGACAGGTCGGCCTGGTCCTTGAGGACGACGAAGAAGGACGTCTCGTCGCTCTTGGCGAAGGCGCGCGAGAGGGCGGGGTCCAGCGCGGCGGCGGGCGCGGCGGGCCCGGCGGCGACAGCGGGCAGGGAGGCGGTCAGCAGGGCGGTCGCGGACAAGGCGGCCGCCGCCCACAGGGCGCGTGCGCGCAGCGGTGGTCGGGGCAGAGGCATCGGCGGTGCTCCTCCGGAGACGGTACGGGGGAGTCCGCACGCTAGGGAGCGGCCGTTACTCGGCCATTACAGCGATCCGGCCCCCCTGCCGCTGACGTGGCGCCGCGTCCCGCGCCGCCCGGCCGCCCTCACCACGCCTCCGACTCCTCCCCCGGCCGCTCCGGTGGCCCGGCGGACGTCGCGGGCTCGCCGGTCTCCGCCGCCCTCGCCCGTACCCGCGTCGCGAGCGCGGGCAGCAGGAGCACGGAGAGCATCGCCGCGCACACGAGGGACGCGGCCCGGTCGGTGCCCAGCAGCTTCTGGTCCACGCCGATCGTCGTGAGGGCGACGACGAGCGGCAGGCAGGTCGCCGAGAACAGCGCGAGCGCCAGCCGGTCGGCCCGGCCCAGGTCGCGTGGAGCGAAGAGGTACACGGGCCCGCCCCGTACCAGCAGGAACAGGGCGAGGAAGGCGGGCACGAGCAGGAGCGAGACCGTGTCGTGCAGGAGCGCGTCCAGGTCGAACTCGATGCCGGTGACGATGTAGAAGAGCGGCACGAGGAAGCCGAAGCCCAGCGCTTCCACCCTGCCGACGATCTCCTCGCTGCTCCCCGGGACCGCCCGCCGCAGGACGAGCCGGGTCAGGACGCCCGCGGCGAAGGCGCCGAGGAGCACGTCCAGCCCGAAGACCCCGGCGAGGGCCAGCATGGAGGCGAGCAGCAGCATGACGAAGCGGACCGCGAACTGGCCGCTGCTGTGCAGGGTCAGCTCGGTCAGCTCGCCGAACCACGGCCGGCGCGGGCGCAGCGCCCAGAAGACGGCCGCGGCGGTGATCGCGCCGAAGGCGGCGAGGAGCGCGGCCGACTCGGCGGGGCGCCGTCCGCTGAGCAGCAGCGCCATGGCGACCACGGGACCGAACTCGCCGACCGCGCCGAAGCCCGAGACCACCGTCCCGAAGCGACCCCGCAGTTGTCCGCTGTCGCGCAGCATCGGCAGCACCGTGCCGAGCGCGGTGCTCGTCAGCGCCGTCCCGACGACGAACGCCTTGAAGACCTCGCCCTCGCTCACCAGGAAGCCGAGCCCGATGCCGACGGCGAGCGAGAGGGGCCACGCGCTCAGCGCGCGGCGCAGCGTGTCCCCGCGCACGGCGCCGAAGTCGATCTCGTACCCGGCGAGGAAGATCAGCATCGACAGGCCGAGGTCGGAGAGGGAGTCCACGACCGTGTCGGGGTGCGCCCAGTCCAGGACGTGGGGGCCGAGGAGGACGCCGAGGACGATCTCGAAGACGACGAGCGGGACGCGGACGAAGCGGCGGGTCGCGTGCACGAGCAGCGGGGCCAGGACGGCGGCGAGGAGGACGAGGACGAGCGTGCCGGCGTGCTTCACGACGCCCCGTCACCGAGCCGCCGCGCACCGGGCCCGTCCGCACGGGGACGCCCCGCTTCCGGCGCGCCGTCACCGCGGCGGTTCCGCCGCGGAGGCAGGTCTTGACTCATGCCAAGCAGCGTCACCGCCGCCTCCGCGCGGCGCGCGTCCTGAGAGCCCATCCGGACCACACGAGCGGCAGCGGGCCGCGCGAGGCACACGTGACCCTGCGGCCCGGGGCCTCCCCAGACCCCGGGCCGCGCCCTGTTCCGTATCCCCGTGTACCCCGGTCCCGGGCACGTAGACGTGCGGTTTCCGCGAGGGTTTGGGGCGGGGTTTCGCCGGGGTGGGGGGTTGTGCGTACGGTGGTGAAGCCGACGCGCCTCCCGAAGGGGCGTGGCGGCGGCAGGCCGGGAGGAGGTGAGGGGCTCGCCGAGCGGGCCCCGCCCACATGACACGACCAGCCGAACGCACCGAAGCCACCGTCCAGGCGCCCAGCGCGCATCCGGACACCGCACGGAAGACCGTCCCCACGCAAGCACCCCCCACCACGCCCTCCGCCGGCCCGCGGGCTCCCCAGCGCGTCCCCACCGCCCCGCGCACCCCCCTCGACCACGTCCCGCCTCCCGCCCTGCGCGCGGACGCCGACGGGCTCGTACGCGAGATCAACGGAGCGGCGGCGTCGCTGCTGCCCCGCATCACCCCCGGCAGCCCGCTCGCCGACTCGGCGCCCGACTGGTTCGCCGGGGCCCACGCGCGGGCCGTCCACGAGGACCTGCCCGGCATCGCGCGCGGGGTGCTCGGCGGGCGCACGTACGAGGCGAACCCCGTACGGCACGAGGGCGGCGAGTTCACGTGGTGGCTGCGCGACACGGACGAGGAGGAGCGGCTGCGCGCCGCGCTCCGCGCCGAGCGGGCCCGTACCGCCCTGCTCGACGAGGCGTCGACCCAGCTCCTCTCCTCCCTCAACGCCGACCGCGCCCTCGCCATCACCGCGCGCCTGGCGGCTCGGCACCTCGCCGACGCCGCCGTCGTCGTCTCGCCGTGGCGCGGCCGTCGCGTCGAACTCGTCCTCGGCGTCGCGGGCGGCGAGCCGCGGACCCGGTCCGTACGCGCCGACCCGGCCGAGGTCCCGGGCCTCGTCGAGGCCCTGCAGGGCTTCCCGCCCGTGCCCTCGCGCTGGCTCGACCCCGCGCAGTTCCCCGCCTGGGCGCTGCCCGAGGGCTTCGGCACCCCGGCGTCCGTGCTCGTGACGCCGATGCCGGGGCACGGCGTCCCGGCGGGCGCGCTCGTGCTGCTGCGCGGCGCGGGCGGGCAGACCTTCGGCGAGGAGGAGGAATCGCTCGCGCGGCTCTTCGCGCTGCGCGCGGGGACGGCGGTGTCCGCCGCGCTCCTGTACGCCGAACAGGCCGCGCTCACCAAGACGCTGACCCGCGAACTGCTCCCGCCCCCGCTGCACCGCGTCGACGGCATCGACCTGGCGGGCGGCTACCGGGCCTCGGCCGACCGCGAGCGCGTCGGCGGCGACTTCTACGACGCCCATCCGGCCGCCGAGGGCACGGACGGCGAGTGCTTCGTCGTCCTCGGCGACGTGTGCGGCAAGGGCCTCGAAGCGGCGATCCTCACCGGGAAGATCCGCAACACGCTGCACGCGCTGCTCCCGCTCGCCGACGACCACCAGCGCGTCCTCACGCTCCTCAACGCCGCGCTCCTGACGTCCCACCACACGCGGTTCGCGACGCTCGTGCTCGCCTCGGCACGCACCGAGGCGGACGGCGGCGTCCGCCTCAGGGTGACGAGCGCGGGGCACCCGCCGCCGCTCGTCGTGCGCGCGGACGGCGAGGTCGAACAGGCCGAGACGCACGGCACCCTCGTCGGCGTGCTCCCCGAGGTGCGCGCCACGACGGACACCGTGCGGCTCGCGCCCGGCGAAACGTGCCTGCTCTACACGGACGGCATCACCGAGGCGAAGGGCGGGCCGCTCGGCGAGACGATGTTCGGCGAGGACCGGCTGCGCAGGGCGGCGGGCGAGTGCGCGGGGATGCCCGCGGGCGCGATCGTGGAGCGGGTGCGGATGCTCGCGGCGCAGTGGGTCGGCACGGGCCGCCACGACGACATGGCGGTGGTGGCGATCACGGCGCCGAAGCGGGGGCCGGGCGGCGGTGGGGCGGCGTAGGCCGTCCCCGTACGTCGGCGGGCCCGCTCCCGTACGACGGGTGCCCCGCTCGGCCCGCGTAGCGCGCGGACGGGCGGGAAGCCGCGTGTACTGAGCGGGAAGCCGCACGGTGCGGGCGCCGGCGCGTGCCCCCACCAACGGATGGATGTACCGCGCACCGAGCGCGGCAGGTTCCTGGGAGAGATCGATGACGAGCACGGTGACGGCGGAGCCGCCGCGGACCGGGACGTGGGCCGAGCGGTTGTGGGTCCCGGTCGCCGCGGGCGACGAGGACGCGGCCGCCGCCGTGGTGCGCGCGGCGTACGGGGCCGGGCTCGACGCGGAGAGCGTGCTGCTCGACGTCATCGCCGCGGTGCAGCGGCGCGTCGGCG
>NZ_JAAGLR010000038.1 GCF_010548245.1 Streptomyces sp. SID11385 | reverse complement strand
CCGACCTCCCCCGCCTGGAGCCCCGCGAGGCCAAGGCGCGCTGGGGCGGCTGGCAGGCGGGCCGCGACAAGGGCCGCGAGGCCGTCGAGGCCGTCGAGCACGGGACCCCCGAAGCGACGCCCCGCCCCACCCACGAGGACACCCGCCCGCCCCAGGACCCACCCCACGGCCGCCCGCCCGAGGACGCGCGGACGGCAGGGTCCGGGAACACCCCCGTACCCCCCACGGAACGCGCACCGCACGAGGGGCCGCGCAGCACCCCCCGCACGGCCCCCGCGCAGCAGAGAGGACACGACCTGTGAACAGCCAGGGAACCCCGCCGGTGAAGGGCGCCCCGCTCGCCCGGAACCTGTCGTGGGTACTGGAGCCCCTGCTCGAACTCCCGCACGTGGAGGGCGGCGTCGTGTTCAGCAGGGACGGACTCATCCTGGGCGCCGCGCCCGGCATCGCGACCGAGGACGGCGAGGCGGTCGCCGCCGTCACCAGCTCGACGCTCGGCAGCGTCCGCGCGCTCGTGGACCGGGCGGCGCAGGGCAAGGACCGCACGATCGACGAGGTCGTCGTCTCGACCCCGCAGGGCCTCTACTACGTCGCGCCCGCGGGCGAGGGCGCGGGGCTCGTCCTGTGGGCGGGCCGGGAGGCGGACCTCGGGCGGATCGCGTACGAGGTGCAGGTGCAGGTGGGCAAGCTGGTCGTGGCGCTGAGCGAGGCCGCGAAGAGCAGGACCGCCGGCGCATGACCCCGCCCCGCAGGCGCCTCGTGCCCGACTACGTCGCGACCGCCGGGCTCGACGTCCCGCAGCGGATCGGCGTGGAGCGCACGACGCTGCTGCACGCCGCTCCCGGCGCCCGCCCCGAGGGCCTGGACGCGGCGGCGCGGCGGCTCCTCGCGCTCGTCGAGGACGAGGGCACGCTCTCCGTCTACGAGTGCGCGGCGCAGCTCGGGCTGCCCTACGCCGTCGTCCGCATGATGGCCGCCGCGCTCGCCGCGAGCGGCGCCGTCGTCACCCGCGAGCCCCCGGCCCCCGCCCAGCTCCCCGACCCCGCACTCCTGGATGTGGTGCTCCATGGCCTCCGTGCCCTCTGACCTGGCCCCCGCGCCCGGCATCCCGGCCCCCGCCGCCGTCACCCCGGCTCCCGCGGAACCCGTGCCCGAGCTGCCGATCCCGGTGAAGATCGTCGTCGCCGGGCCCTTCGCCGTGGGCAAGACGACCTTCGTCGCCGCCGCCTCGGAGACCGCGCCGCTCACCACCGAGGAAGTCCTCACCCAGGCCGGTGAGAGCGTCGACGACCTCAGCGGGGTACGGAGCAAGACGACGACCACCGTCGGCGTCGACTTCGGGCGCCTCACGCTGCGCCCGCCCGCGCCCTCCGCCCACCCGGGCGCCGTCCTCTACCTCTTCGGAGCCCCGGGCCAGGAGCGGTTCCGGCTGCTGTGGGAGGAGCTGACGTACGGGGCGATGGGCGTCCTCGTCCTCGCCGACACGCGCCGCCTGGACGCGAGCTTCGACGTGCTCGACCTCGTGGAGCGGCGCGGCATCCCCTACGCCGTCGCGGTCAACCAGTTCGAGGACTCGCCCGCGCACGGCCCCGAGGCCCTGCGCGCCGCGCTCGACCTGGAGGAGTCCACGCCGCTCGCGGTCTGCGACGCGCGCGATCCGCGCTCGGCGCGGGACATGCTGATCATGCTCGTCGAGCACATCCGTGAGCTGGTGGAGAGTTGAGCAACCGTTACGTCCCGGGCGCCACGGCGCTCTACGAGCCCGAGTTCGCCGCCGACCCGCACGCCGCCTACGCGCGGCTGCGCGCCCGGCACGGCGCGGTCGCCCCCGTCGAGGTCGCCCCCGGCGTGGGCGCGCACCTCGTCCTCGACTACCGCGCCGCCTGGGAGATCCTCACCGACCAGGACGGGCACTGGTCGAAGGACCCGCGCCCGTGGGAGGCGAGCCTGCCGCGCACCCCCGAGGCGCGCGGCGTCCTCGGCATGATCGGCTACCGGCCCAACGCGCTCTTCACCGACGGCGAGGTCCACGACCGCTTCCGGCAGGCGGTGAGCGACTGCTTCCGCATGATCCAGCCGCACCGGCTGCGCGCGACCGTCACGGAGATCGCCGACGACCTCGTGCGCGAGTTCGCCACCGAGGGCCGCGCCGACCTCGTCGGCCAGTACGCGCGCCCGCTCATGGCGCGCGTCATCAACCGCCTGTACGGGCGCTCCGACGCCTCGGGCCGCGAGCTGGACCGCATCCTGACCACGCTGTCGAACGCGGTGGGCGCGGACGCCGTCGCGGCCAACGAGGAGTTCGGCCGCTACATGAACGAACTCATCACGGCGAAGTACGAGAGCCCGGGCGACGACCTCCCCTCCTGGTTCATCGGGCACCCCGCCCAGCTCGCACCGGAGGAGGTCGTGCAGCACGTCGTGCTCACCCTCGGCGCGGGCAACGAGCCCTCCGCGAACCTCATCAGCAACACCACGGCGCGGATGCTCACCGACGAGCGGTACTACTCCTCGCTCACGGACGGCGCGCTCTCCACCCGTGAGGCGCTCGCCGAGGTGCTGCGCACGGACCCGTCGATGGCGAACTACGGCCCGTACTTCGCGACCCGGCCCGTCCACTTCCACGGCACGTGGATACAACCCGCCGAGCTGGTCCTCGTCTCGTACGCGGGCGCCGGCTCGGACCCCGCGGGGCTGCCCGCGCACGCCGACGAGCGCTCGGACGGCGGCGCGCACCTCGGCTTCGGCGCGGGCGAGCACCGCTGCCCGGCGGCCGACCCCGCCCTGCTGATCGCGGCGACCGCCATCGACCGGCTGCTCACGCTGCTGCCCGGGCTCGAACTGGCGGTCCCCTTCGACGAACTGACCTGGCGCCCCGGGCCCTTCCACCGGGCTCTCGCGGCGCTGCCCGTCACTTTCCGACCCGTCCGTCCCGATCAGCCAGGAGTCACCCCGTGGACCAGCTCCAAGCCGTCACTCTCGACCCCGTAGGCGCCGACATCCCGGCCGAGGCCGCCCGGCTGCGCGCGCGCGGCCCCGTCGTGGAGATCACGCTGCCCGGCGGCATCCCCGCGTTCGCGGTCACCCGGTACGAGAACCTGCGCACCCTCATCCTGGACCCGCGCGTCAGCAAGGACCCGCGCAAGCACTGGGCCCGCTGGCCCGAGGCCGCCGCCAACCCGGAGTGGGGCTGGATACTGGGCTGGGTCGGCGTGATCAACATGCTCAGCACGTACGGGGTCGACCACAGCCGGCTGCGCAAGCTCGTCGCGCCGTCCTTCACGCACCACCGCACCGAGCGGCTGCGGGGCAGGGTCGAGGAGATCGTCGCGCGCCTGCTCGACGAGATCGATGCGGTGCCCGAGGGCGAGCCCGTCGACCTGCGCGACGCCTTCGCGCGCAAGCTCCCGATGGAGATCATCTGCGAGCTGTTCGGCGTGAGCGGCGCCCACAAGGCCGAGCTCGTGACGCTCCTCGACGACTTCATGGACGTCTCGCGGCCCGTCGAGGAGGCCATGGCGACGCTCGCCCGCCTCTACGCGGTGCTCGGCGAGCTCGTGGAGATCAAGCGCGCCGAGCCCGGTGACGACCTCGCGAGCGACCTCGTCACCGTGCGCGACACCGACGGCGACCGGCTCTCGGACGACGAGCTGCGCGACACGCTCCTCCTCGTCATCGGCGCCGGGGTCGAGACGACCGTCAACCTCATCGGGAACGCCACGTTCGCGCTGCTCACCCACCCCGAGCAGCTCGCGCAGGCACGGGCGGGCGAGCTCTCCTGGGAGAAGGTCGTCACCGAGACGCTGCGCTGGGCGCCGAGCATCGCCAACCTGCCGATGCGGTTCGCGGTCGAGGACATCCAGGGCCCCGAGACCGGCGACGTCCTCATCCCCCGGGGCAGCGCGATCCTCACGACGTACGCGGCGGCCAACCACGACCCCGCGCACTACGGGTCCACCGCGCACCTCTTCGACGCGCACCGCGACTCCGGCGACCACCTCGCCTTCGGCATCGGCGCGCACCGCTGCATCGGCGCCCCGCTCGCCCAGCTGGAGGCCGGCGTGGCGCTCCCCGCGCTCTTCGCCCGCTTCCCCGGCCTGCGCCTGGCCGACCCGGACCCGCGGCAGGTGCCGACCTTCATCGCGCACGGCTGGGCGGAGCTGCCCGCCTACCGCACGGCCTGACCGCCACCGCCGTACGAGCCGGGGCCCCACACCCGGCTCGCGGGGCCGACCGCCCCGCCGCCCCGCCCGCATTCAGCCGGGCTCCCGATGTCAGCCCCCCGCATTCAGCCGGGCTCCCGGGTTCAGCCGCCCGGATTCAGGCCGCTCCCGGGCTCAGCCCCGTTCCGGATGCCTGTCGCCGTCCGCCGTCGCCTGTTCCACGTCGGCCGTGAAGCGCAGATGGGCCCGCGTTCCCGTCACGTCGAAGAGCCGCACGAGGACGTCGTCGAGCGGTCCCGCGAGCAGGAGCCGCAGCCCCGCCTCCTCGTGCAGGGTGTGCGCCCGCAGCAGCACCCCCAGCACCGTGGAGTCCGCGAAGGTCGTCCGCGAGAGATCGACGACGGTGAGCGGCCGCCCCGAGGCCAGGGCCCCGGTGAGCGCCCCGTCGAGCGCTTCCGCCGTGTCCAGGTCCGCCTCTCCCACCAGCCGTACCACCCGCGCCCCGGGAATGTCCGCGTGACTGACGGCTTCGTCCGGCATGGTGGCGCCCTTCCTGGTCACGTCACGCGGGGTGCGCGGCGTCGGCAACTGTTGCACTGCGGCAAACATTAGCCGAGCGTCGCGGCACCCGGTAGCGGGTACCCGCATGACATCGTGAACAGCGACCCGTCGGCTGACCAGGTGTCAGCCATTGCCGCGGGCTCGTGACACTTGCCGTTTGACAACAGTGCGCCCGAGGAAACAATCTGAGCCCCGAAAGGACCGCCCGGCCGGAAATGGTGGCGTGCGGACCGAGGCGAACCGGAGGTCACAAGCGTGTACTGGTCCAGGGGGCCGTTCCCGCACGACGGGGGGCGGCGCTCAGGCGGTGTCGGCCGCCTCGTCCCGCGGGGGCCCTTCGCGCGAGGAATCCGCCGGCCGCTCCTCGCCCCAGTCGGCGGGGTCCCAGTCGGCGGCGTCCAGGAAGCCGCCCAGACCGCGTGCCAGCGCGTCCCTGTCCGCCTGAGGCATCCGCTCCAGGATCTCCAGGAGCGCGCTCTGCCGCCGGGCCCGCAGCTCGCCGAGATACCGCGTCCCGGGCGGGGTGAGCCGCAGCTCCACCTCCCGCCTGCTCGACCGGCTGGCCGCGCGCTCCACGTAGCCCAGCGCCTGGAGCCGGTCGCACAGACGGCTCACGGAGGACGGCGCCGCCCCCAGCTCCTCGCCGAGGGTGCGCAGGTTGATCCCGTCCTCGCGGTCCAGGATGTACAGCACGCGCAGCTGCGAGACTGAGACGGGCGCCGTCGGCGCCAGATCGCGGCCCTTGTGCCACATCACTTCCAGCAGCTCGATGACCTCCCCGGCCACCCGTGCCGCGGCAGCCCGGTTCTCCTGGGTCGCCGCCTCGGGACGCATGTCCTCAACTCTGACACTTCGCAAGGCTCCTGTCAGTCGCTGGGGCATGACGGTCCGGCTTCCCTTCTCCCGATCTCCGAGACAGGTGGTACACGTACGGTGGACAGATTCGCGGCCGTGGAACGCGCCCTGCGCAAGGCCCCTCCCCATGCTCTGCTCGACGCGCTGCGCACAACGCTTCGGGCCCGTTACGGGGCAGCGGGCGCGGATCTGCTCATGGCCGACTACGCCATGACCATACTCCAGCCGGTCGAACCCCCGGCGCTCCCGCCGGAGCCGCTGTCCGCTCACCTGGGAGCGCCCGGACGCGCCTTCGGGGCCCAGCAGCCGTACGCGGAGAGCTCCGGCGAGTACACCGTCGTGCACGTACCGGTCACCGTGCGTGGCGACCGGCTCGGCATTCTCACCGTGCGGCTGCCCGAGGGCGGCTACGACGAGGAGATGGCCGGGGAACTCGCCGACATCGGCGAAGTGCTCGGGCACGAGATCCTCGTCGCCGAACGCGATACCGACTGCTACCAGCAGGCCCGCCGCGCCCGCCGCCTCACCCTCGCCGCCGAGCTCCAGTGGCAGCTCCTGCCCGGGCGCTCCTGCTCCCGCCCGGAGTACGCGCTCGGGGCCCAGCTGGAGCCCGCCTACGCGATCCGCGGCGACAACTTCGACTGGGCGGGCTCGTCCGAGACGCTGCACCTCTCGGTCACCAACGGCATGGGCGAGGGCATCGAGGCCGCGCTGCTCACCAACCTCGCGGTCAACGCGTTGCGCAACGCGCGCCGCGCCGGACTCGCCCTCGCCGACCAGGCGGCCCTCGCCGACCAGGCGATCTACGGCCACCACCAGGGCAGCGTGCACCTGTCCACGCTGCTCCTGCGCTTCGACCTCGCCACCGGCGAGGTGGACGTCGTGGACGCGGGCTCCCCGCAGCTGTGGCGGCAGCGCGACGGCGTCACCGAGCAGATCGAACTCGACGCGCAACTCCCGCTCGGCATGTTCGAGGACACCGTCTACACGGCCCAGCACTTCCGGGTCCTGCCCGGGGACCGGCTCTTCTTCTTCAGCGACGGCGTGTACGAGGCCCTGTCGCCGACCGGGGAACCGTACGGGAAACGCGCCCTCGCCGCCGCGATGACCGGCACCCGGCTGCTGCCGCCCGCGCAGGTCCCCTACGCCGTGCTCAAGGAGCTGGCCGCGCACCGGGGCACCATCACGCAGGACGACGACGCGATGGTGCTGTGCCTGGACTGGCACGGACGGCAGGTGTCGATGTAGGGGCGGTACGAGGCCGCACGGGGCGGGTGCGGAGCCGCGGGGCGCCTACGGGGCGGGGCTCAGGCCCCGCCGAGCACCGCCCCCAGCTCGTACCGCACCGGCTCGTCGACCTGGGCGTACGTGCAGCTCTCCGGGGTGCGGTCCGGGCGCCAGCGGCGCCAGCGCGCGGTGTGCCGGAAGCGGGCCCTGCCCGACTCCGCGGACCCCTCCATGTGGTCGTACGCAACCTCGCAGACCCGCTCGGGCCGCAGCGGCACCCACGACAGGTCCTTCGTGCCCGTCCACCGGCTCGGCCCGCCCGGCAGGCGTCCCGCCTCCTGCGCCTCCGCCTCGGCCCAGTGCGCCCACGGATGCTCCCCGAAACCGTCACCGGTTCCGTCCATCCGCAGTGGCTCCAGCTCCTCCATCAGCTCCGCGCGCCGCTTCATCGGGAAGGCCGCGCAGACGCCCACGTGCTGGAGCGCGCCCGCGTCGTCGTACAGCCCCAGCAGCAGCGAGCCGACCACCGGGCCGCTCTTGTGGAGGCGCAGCCCGGCCACGACGCAGTCGGCCGTCCGCTCGTGCTTGACCTTGAACATGACCCGCTGGTTCTCGCGGTACGGCAGCTCGGGCGGCTTCGCGACGATCCCGTCCAGCCCCGCCCCCTCGAAACGCCCGAACCACTCCTCGGCCACCGCCCGGTCCCCCGTCGCGGGCGCGAGGTGCACCGGGGGAGCCACCCGCGCGAGCACCGCTTCGAGCCGTTCCCTGCGCTCGCGCTGCGGCCGGTCCACCCACGAGTCCTCGTCCAGCGCGAGCAGGTCGAAGGCGATGTACGAGGACGGCGTTGTCTCCGCGAGCAGCCGCACCCGCGAGGCCGCCGGGTGGATGCGCTCGCTCAGCGCGTCGAAGTCGAGCCGCCCCTCGCGCGCCACGACGATCTCCCCGTCCAGCACGCACCGCCCCGGCAGCCGCTCCCGCAGCGCCTCGACCAGCTCGGGGAAGTACCGCCCGAGCGGCTTGCCCGTGCGACTGCCCAGCTCCACCTCGTCACCGTCCTTGAAGACGAGACAGCGGAAACCATCCCATTTCGCCTCGTAGTGCATCCCGGGCGGGATCTCCGGGACGGCCTTCGCGAGCATCGGTCGCACCGGGGGCATGACAGGCAGACGCATTGCTTCGACCTCCTCCAACCCTCCACAAGCCGCCGAGGAGTGGCTGCCTTCACGCTCTCGGGCTCGCAGATGAGCAGCGTGGCGTGCGTGTGCCGGCGTCGTTCTGGCCGGTAGCGGCTGCTCACCCTCAGTGTCAGGGTCTTGTTCGCCCGCTTCACGATCCTCGCCCAGATTCGGGCCCACGGCGACCGCTGTACGGGCTCGCCTGCCTTCGTCATGAGGAATCCCCTTGCCAGGCGTGGACGGCAACCGGTGATAGTAAAGAATTTTCCCTGAAGCGTGACGCAAGGCCGAAAAAAGGGGGGCGGTGACAGCGCTGGGCCACCACCGTCCCAGTGAGTCGTGACCGGCTCGGACGGTGAACCCGAAAACGCCTGGCCCGCTTCTGCGGGCTCACCGCGACGCCGCCAGGAGGCTTGTATGCGCCGGAAACCGTGTGCCGAGTGGAGGAAGACGTTCGACGGCCACCAGAAGCGGCGTTTCTGCCGGGTATTGGAGCGCGGCAAGGGTAGCCCCCGAGCGCAAGCACCGTTGCCGTCCATGCCGCAGGGAAACTACCTGAGAGCGGCCTCCAGCGCTCTAGACATGAGGGCCCGCGCAGGCGCCCCGTAGACCGCGAGCCGTGACAGTTCAGCGAACGCCTTCAAGTAGGTGCGGATCTCGCCCGGGGCCGTGACGTTGACCTCGGCCGTCAGCGTTTCCACCGCCACTTGGGCGTCATCGAACGCGTAGAAGGCTTCCAGCGGCCAGACGGTGCGCCGAGCGCCGAACGGGATGATCCCGAGAGACACGTTCGGCCGGGACATGACCTCCAAGAGGTAGCGGAGCTGGGCGGCAAGCTCGGGGCCGTCGCACACGCGGTAGTACAAGACCGCCTCTTCGAGGAGCAGCCCGAACCGGTGGTTTCCCGTGTGCACGACCCGGGACCGCTTGAGGCGGGCCTGTACCGCGTCGGCTACGTCGTCGGGGGTCCCCTGGAAGGCCGTGATGGACCGCAGGAGCCCTGTCGCGTAGTCGGCGGTCTGGAGCATCCCCGGCACGAGGTTCGAGGCGTACACCCGGAAGTGAGCGGTTCGCTCGTACAACGGAAGGGTGCGTTCGTGTACTCGGCGCATCCCGTCCCGGTGGATCTGCCGCCACTGGACGTACATGGACTCTGCCGTCCGGGACGCGGCAATGAGGTCCGGCGCCTGGTCGGCCACTCCGCAGGCTGCGCACCACGCCCGAATGTCCGCGTCCGAGGGGGCCGTCTTGGCGCGTGCGATGCGGGAGGCTTTCGCCTTGTGCCACCCGCACCGCGCGGCCAGGTCATGCCCTGTGAGCCCTGCGTCCCGCCTCATCTCGTCCAGACGGGAGGCGATGCCGGCACGCGCAGCCTGGGCGGTGGAAAGTGGTGACTCGGGCATGAACTCGGTTCTCAGATGGCGTACTTGTCGTGCGGGATGGCCCGCTCCCAGACGGCTTCGAACGCGCCCGCGCAGAGGCCGACCGCCGCTTGGTCATAGGTCTGGTCGGTATGAACCCAACGGCCCTCGCCGTCGAAGATGTTGAACTGGACGAGGTGGTTGTCGAACAGCCAGAAGTCGTATTCGGGGAGGTCGAGCCCGGACGCCGCCTGACGCGGAAGCCACCGGATTTCTTCGCCCGCCGCGATGTTGGTGAACGTGAACGAGTGCTCGTAGCGGATGTACTCGCTGGGCGGTTCGGAGACAATCCGTGCCCGGCGCACGTGCACGCCCTTGGCGGTCACCTCTTGCACAACGTCCAGCCACGGACGCCACCACGACGCCCGGTCGTCGGGGTCGAGCCGGTGACCTTGCCGCCACGCCGCAAAGCCTTTGTCCTCGTTGGGAATGGCGTACGTGTCGCGCATCTCCAGATGGACGGCGGACCACTCGGCGGACCGGATGAGGCCCGTGAAGTTACTGAGACTCTGCGTCATCGAGTGCCTTCCTCAGCACAGGGATCATGCTCTTCGGCAACCACACCACACCCTCATAGGGCGGGAGCGGACTGTCCTGGACGGTCCGGGCGGTCGTCTCGGCGTCGGCCGTCACGCCCTGAATGAGGAGCCGCTTCGTGTCCTCGTCCACCCACACGGCCGGACAGCCGTGATCTCCGGACTCCGGGTCTTTCCCGACGAACCGTAGACGCATTGCATCTCCTCAAGTCGAGCCGCGTTGCACGCTGTTGCAACGAAGCCTCACGGCGCCCCCGGCCGGGCGTCAAGGCCGCTCAAGGCGTACGTGCAACAGCGTGCAACCCGCTGGCTCGGAAGCTTCGCCGCGCCCTAGCGTCGGTCGTCACAACTCCCGGGAGGCGTGATGAACGACGACAGGATCAGCTACCAGGAGAAGCCGATAGACCTGCCGGTCGGCTTCTTCGCGTGGCTGCTCGACTGCCGCCCGGTCGTGGGCTGTGAGACCTGCCAGGCCGCGTGGCAGAGCCTCACGGACGCCAAGGCGAAGGGGGACGACTGGGGGGCCTCGGGGTACGCGCACAAGATCCGCGAGCACCACACCGGAGGCCACACGTGACGACGACGCGCGACGGCCACAAGGCCGCTGCGGAGGCGACGGAGGCTCTTCGGGGAGCCTTCGCCGACCTCGGCTTGCCAGAACGGGTGTGGTCCAACCTGCGCCCCTTGGTCGCCGATGACAGCGGGAACCCGTACGTGTACCTGGGGCTCGTACGCGCCGAGGTCGCCCAGCGGCTTGCCGAGGCGGTCCGGGCCGGGCAGGAGCGGTGGCCTGGCCGCCTTCCACCTTCCTGACCTCTTGGCGGCGCGCCCGATGGACAGAGGGCACGATGTCCCCGTGCGCCTCCGCCCACAGGCTGCCCGGGGCGTCCCGCTTCACGACGCGTAACACCTGGCCATGAGGGAAATGGACGTGGTGAGGCCGAGCCGCCGTATCTCAGGGGATGAACGCGCCCTCGTCGCGCCCTGGGTCCGGGGGAGACCTGTTTCCGCAGGTCAGAGGTGTTATCGGTCACTCGGCCTCGTCGTGCATCCCGGCCGGGATCGTCGTGGTCCCTGTCGCGATCCTCCGCCGAATGGGCGCCCGCGGCGACCGCTGCGCCGATTCCCCCCACGTCTCACTGTCCAGGGGGGCGGACAGGGACGGGCCGGATCACGGCGGGAGACGAGCCGGTCTTGACTGTCGCCCTTCGCGTGGAAGGCTGAATCGCTCGCACGGTGCGAGGAGATCATCGAGCGGAAGGGGGCGCCGAGATGGCCCTGCTCACTGTCACCGACGTGTCGTTCGACACCGAGGTGCTGCACGCCTCCGGGCCGGTCGCGCTGCTGTTCTGGGCCGAGTGGGCGGGCGCCGCCAAGCTGGTCCGGGCACATCTGGAGACGGTCTCGGACGAGTACGCCGACCGGTTGACGCCGGCGGTACTCGACATCGATCAGAACCCCGGCACCCTGCCGCGCTACGAAGAGACGGCCATTCCCGTGCTGATGTTCTTCCGTGACGGCGCGGTGGCCGGCAAACGGGTGGGGGCACAGAGCGAGGGGCAGATCCGGGAGTTCCTGGACTCTCTGCTGTAGTCGTGCCGGGCCGGTCGCCGGGGCAGGCCGGCAGTCGATGACGCGCGCGGCAGGGCGCCGCGGGTGGCGGTCACGGAGTGCCACCCGCGGCGTCGGCCCGGCTGCCCGGGACGCCTCGGACTTCTCAGGGGGTGACGAGGGGGAAGTTCCGGTCGCCCGGGTCCAGGACGGAGGCGAGACGGTCCAGGACCGAGGTGTCACCGTCGACCTGGATGCCCTTGGCGGCCAGGCCCTCCGGGGACAGGTCGCCGAGCGCGAGGGCCGGCAGCGCCCGGGTGGTGGTGGTCAGCGTGACGTCGGCCGGATCGGGCTGCGGTGCCGCGGAGTACGTCAGGACGCCATGGGCCAGGCGCAGCCGGTACCGGTCCTCCGTATCGGTGAGGACGATGTCGATGGCCAGGGTGTCGTCCCATGCCCTGGGCCCGTCGATCTGGACGGCGAGGGCGTCGAAGAGGAGCGGCGGGCTGAGGTTGGCGATGATGTCGGCCGAGGCGGTCACCGTCGGCGTGCCGAACTGTCCCTCGCGCAGCTCGGTCGCCCCCGACAGGTAGAAGTTGCGCCACGTACCGTTCTCCGCGCCGTACCCCAACTGCTCGTAGGTGTCGGCCAGCAGTTCGCGCGCGGCGGCGTGGCCGGGCTGGGCGAAGACGACGTGGTTGAGCAACTCGGCGGCCCAGCGGAGGTCACCGGCGTCGAAGGCGTCCCGGGCCCTGCCGGTCACCGCGTCCGCGCCGCCCATCGCCTCGACGTAGCGTTTCCCCGCTTCGACGGGGGTGTGCTGCCACAGGTGCGCCGGGTTGCCGTCGAACCATCCCATGTAGCGCTGGTAGATCGCCTTGAGGTCGTGGCTCACCGAGCCGTAGTAGCCGCGGGCGGACCACATCTCCTCCAGGGCCGGGGGGAGCGCGAGACCCTCGGCGATCTCGCTCCCGGTCCAGCCCTTGTTGATCAGCCTGAGGGTCTGGTCGTGGAGGTAGCCGTAGAGGTCGCGCTGAGCGCCGAGGAACTGCCGGACGCGCTCCTGTCCCCAGGTGGGCCAGTGGTGGGAGGCGAAGGCCACGTCGGTGTCGGCGCCGAACAGGTCGATCGTCTCGGTGAGGTACCGCGACCAGTTGTGCGGGTCGCGGACCACGGCACCGCGCAGGGTCAGCAGGTTGTGCAGGGTGTGGGTGGCGTCCTCCGCGGTGCACAGGGCCCGCAGGTCCGGGAAGTGGATCAGCATCTCCGAGGGGGCCTCGGTGTCGGGCGCCATCTGGAAGACCATGCGGACGCCGTCGACGGTCATCCGCTGCCCGGTGGTCGTGATGTCCACGGTCGGTGCGATGAGGCTGATCGTGCCGGTGGAGGTCGTCTGGCCGAGCCCGGCCCCGACCTGGCCGCGGGGGCCGCGGGTGAGGGCCGCGCCGTACATGTAGGCGGCGCGACGGGCCATGGCGGTCCCCGCGTACACGTTCTCCGCGACAGCGTGCTCGGTGAAGCCCTCGGGGGCGAGAACGGGAACGCGGCCGGCGTCCACGTCCTCCTGACTGGTGACCCCTTTGACCCCGCCGAAGTGGTCCACGTGGGAATGCGTGTAGACGATGCCGGTGACGGGGCGGTCGCCGCGGTTCTCGCGGTAGAGGGCGAGCGCGGCCGCCGCCGTCTCGACGGAGATGAGGGGGTCGATCACGACCACGCCGGTGTCTCCCTCGACGAACGTCACGTTCGACAGGTCGAGGCCGCGCACCTGGTAGATGCCCTCGACGACCTCGAACAGCCCCTGCTGGGCGACGAGCCGCGACTGGCGCCACAGACTCGGGTTGACCGTGTCGGGGGCCTCGCCGTCCAGGAAGGCGTAGGTGTCGTTGTCCCACACGGTCCTTCCGTCCTCGGCGGCGACGGCGCCCGGCTCACGGCGCGCGAGCAGTCCGCGGGACGCGTCGTCGAAGTCCCGCGTGTCGGCGAAGGGCAGGCGGGCACGGAGCGCCGCCTGCTGCTGGGCGATGTACGGCTGGGCAGGCTTGGATGCGGAAGTCACGCAGACATGGATACTCGTCAGATGCGCCCCTCATCCTGAAACGCCCTAGGTTGGCTTGAAACCGTACTCCTTCGGATGTACCCCGAATGCCGCGCGCATTGTGACCGGGCGAGGGCGCGGGACCGGCGGACGGTCTCCCGCAGGGGTAGGTACGGCGACCGTCCCCACCGCGCGCAGTCGCGGACACCGATATGCGGAGGTACGCGCCCCCGCCTACGGTGGCGCCATGGCGGACGATGCGGAGGAGCTGACGGCGGGCGGGCGCACCGTGCGGATCAGCCACCCGGACAAGATCTACTATCCGCGTCCCGGCTACACGAAGCGGGACGTCGCGGAGTACTACCTCACGGTCGGCGAGGGCATGACGCGGGCCCTGCGCGCGCGGCCCACGACCCTGGAGCGCTACCCGGAGGGCGTCGAGGGCGAGTCCTTCTTCCAGAAGCGCGCCCCGAAGAACCACCCCTCCTGGCTGCGCACCGCGCGGATCTCCTTCCCGAGCGGCCGGTACGCCGACGAGCTGTGCCCCGAGGAGCCCGCGGCGATCCTGTGGGCGGCGAACCTCGGCGGGCTCGTCTTCCACCCCTGGGCCGTACGGGCCGGCGACACGGAGCATCCGGACGAACTGCGCCTCGACCTCGACCCGCAGCCCGGCACGGGCTTCGCCGAGGCCGTCGCGGTCGCCGTCGAGCTGCGCGGGCTCCTGGACGAGCTGGGCCTGCGCGGCTTCCCGAAGACCTCGGGCGGGCGGGGACTGCACGTCTTCGTGCCGATCGAGCCGCGCTGGGACTTCGCCGGGGTGCGCCGTGCCGCGATCGCGGTGGGGCGCGAGCTGGAGCGCCGGATGCCGGGCAAGGTGACGACGCACTGGTGGAAGGAGGAGCGCGGCGAGCGCATCTTCCTCGACTACAACCAAAACGCCCGCGACCGCACCATCGCCGCCGCCTACTCGCTCCGCGCGCGCCCGCACGCCCCCGTCTCGGCCCCGCTCACCTGGGACGAGGTCCCCGACGCCGATCCGCGCGACTTCGACCTGCGCACGATGGTGACCCGCTACCGCGAGCGCGGCGACGTGCACGCGGACATGGACGAGCGCCGCTACTCGCTCGAACCCCTCCTCGATCTCGCGGCGCGCGACGAGAGCGAAGGGCTCGGCGAGCTGCCGTACCCGCCGGACTACCCGAAGATGCCGGGCGAGCCCTCGCGGGTGCAGCCGAGCCGTGCCAAGAAGGAGACGGACTGAGCCATGGCGGACCCCGGCAGCCCCGGCCCGGAGCGAGCCCCCGGCCCGGACGAGAGCACACCCGGCCCGGAGCGAGACACCGCGGGCCCCTCCGGCGCCCACCCCGATCATGCCCACCGCCCCTCCGCCCGGGAGCGCTGGGCCGGCTTCCGCACCTCCGCGTACTGGCCCGCCGTCGTGCTGTGCCTCATCCTGGCCGCCGCCGCCGGGCTCTTCGCGGGCTCGTACACGTACCAGATGGCGAAGCCGACGCCCCGCCACGTGCCGATCGCCGTCGTCGGCGAGCACCGCTGGCCGCAGGGGCTGAAGTTCGTGGACGGCATGGAGCGCGCGCTCGACGCGGGGCTCAGCCTGCACCCGTACCGCGACCACGGCGCCGCGCGCGAGGCGATCGAGGAGCAGAAGGTCTTCGCGGTGCTGAGCCGCGACGGGGAGCGCGCGCGGCTCGACCTGTCCGGCGCCTCGGGGGCCTCGGTCGCGCAACTGCTCGCCGAGGCCGCGCCGAAGGTCGGCAAGGAGACGGGGACGCCCGTGACCGTACGGGACGTCAATCCGCTCCAGTCGGGGGACCCGCGCGGTCTCGCGCTCTTCTACATCTCGCTCGCCGCGGTCATCGTCGGCTTCGTCGGCGCCATCCAGCTCAGCGTGCACGCGCGCGGTCTCGACCCGCTGGAGCGGATCGCGTTCACGGTCGCGTACGCGCTGCTCGGCGGCTTCACGATCGCGGCCGTCGTGGACTGGTGGCTCGGCGCGCTGCACCTGCCGTTCACGCAGTCCTGGCTCATCCTCGCGTTCACGATGTTCACGTGCGGCATGGTCTTCACGATGTTCAACACCCTCGTCGGGCGCTGGGCGATGCTCCCGACGTGGGGTGTCATGGTGCTGCTCGGGAACCCGTCCTCGGGCGGCGCGGTCTCCTGGCCGCTGCTGCCCTCCGTCCTCGGGCACATCGGGCAGTGGCTGCCGCCGGGCGCCTCGGTCAACGCGCAGCACACCGCCGTGTACTTCCGGGGCCACCAGCACCTCTTCCCCTACCTGGTGCTCGCCGCCTGGGCCCTTCTCTCCTGCGCGGTCTTCTGGATCTGGCGCCACCGGCACCCCGGCGGGCGCACCCGGGCCGCGGCGCACGCCGCCCAGGCGAAAGGGAGCGGTGGCAGTGGGGGTGCCACTGCCACCGCTCCCGGCTGAACGCCCGCGCGGACTACAGCTCCTGGATCCGGATGTCCCGGTAGGAGATCACGTCGGACGTGCTGTGCACCTGGAGACCGATGTAGCCGGAGGCGTAGCGCCGCCCGTCGGTGCCCGGGTCACCGGACCGCGGCGGTTCGAAGACCTGCCCGCCGGTGTTGTCGAACTCGTTGATCAGCACCCCGTTGCGGAAGATCTGGAAGTGCTGGTCGACGGCCCGGATCTCGTAGTCGTTCCAGGTCCCCTTCTCGGTGACCTGGGCGCCCGCGAGGCCGACCCGGTCGAAGCCGTACACGGACCCGGTCTTGTACATGTCCCCGGAGGGGGAGTCGAAGATCTGGATCTCGTGCCCGTAGTTGATCGCGACCCACTCGGGCCGCGACTCCTCCGGGTGGTCGTGGACGTTCGGGAAGCGGACGAAGACCCCGCCGTTGGCGTTCGCGGTCCCCGGCCCGTCGTCACGGAAGCGGAGCTTGAGCGAGAAGTCGTCGAACTTCCGCTCGGGGAACCACAGCATCCCCATGCCGTCGACATCGGTGGAGCTGGTGATCGAGCCGTCGTCGTTCAGCTCGAACTTGCCGCCGCCGACCTGCTCCCACTGGTCGAACTGGGCCTTCGAGCCGTCCATGAGGTCCTTGTAGCCGGTCGTCTGCCCCGGCTTGCCGATCCCGGACGCCTTGGCGGCCTGGTTGATCGCCTTGCGCTCGCGCTTGTCGATCACGTTCTCGGCGCTCAGCTCGTCGAGCACCTTCGTGACGTGCTTGAGGAACAGGGCGTTCGAGGACCAGTCCTTCTCGTCCTCGATGCGCTCGTTGATCCGGCAGCGGTTCTCCGTGATGCGGTTGGGCACCCCGGTGTCGACCGTCCCGACGAAGACGGTCCTGCGCTCGTCGAACTCGGCGCAGCCCGGCGCGGGGACGCCGCCCCCGGCCGCGACGGTGAAGGCCACCTGTCGCGCCTCGGAGGTGTTGCCCGCCTTGTCGCTCGCGCGGTAGTCGACGGTGTGCCGGCCGACGCGGTCGACCACGACGGGCTTGTCGTAGGCGAGGTAGGGGCCCGCGTCGAGCGAGTACTCGACCTTGTCGACGCCCGACTCCTCGTCGGTCGCGTTCAGGGTGAGCTTCGCCGAGGCGAGGTAGGCGCCGTCCGAGTTCTTCGAACCGGTCACCTCCGCGCCGACGACGGGGGCCGTGGTGTCCTGGGCGGGCGGCTCGACGACGGTGAACGACACGGTCTTCTCGGCCGCGGCGTTGCCCGCCTTGTCGGTGGCGCGGTAGCGCACCACCTGCTCGCCGGTCTCGTGGACCATGACCGGCCCGGTGTACTCCTGCCAGGCGCCGTCGGCGCCGAGCGCGTACTCGATCTTGTTGACGCCCGAACCGGTGTCGGACGCGGTGACGGTGACGGTCGCCATGCCGAGGTAGGCGCCGTTCTCGTCCTTGTCGCCCGTGACGGTCGCCGAGGTCTCCGGCGCGTCCTGGTCGTCGGTCGGCGGTCCCACGACGGTGAAGGAGACGGACTTCTCCTCGGCCGCGTTGCCCGCCTTGTCGGTCGCGCGGTAGCGCACGACGTGCTCGCCGACCTGGTCGATGACGACCGGGGCGGTGTACGGCTGCCAGGCGCCGTCCGCGCCGATCGCGTACTCGACGGTGTCGACGCCCGCGCCCTCGTCGCTCGCCTCGATCGCGACGGACGCGGAGCCGACGTAGGCGCCGTCGGCGTTCTGGTCGCCGCTCACCTTCGCCGAGGTGGTGGGCGCGGTGGTGTCCTCGCCGCCCCCGCCGTCGGTCACCTCAAGGGTGCCCGTCATGGAGAGGTGCCCCGAGATCGTGCAGTGGTAGTGGTACGTGCCCGGGGTGAGCACGACGTCGACGCTGTGCTTGCCGCCCTCGTTGTCCGCGGGGTTGGCGAGGATGTTGACGTTGACGTCGTTGTTGTACTTCGGGTCGGAGACGTCGAAGGTCAGCGTGTGCGGCATCCCGGAGGTGTTGCCGGTGTCCTTGCTGTTCTCGAAGACGATCGTGGCGGGTCCCGCGACCGCCTTCTCGGGCGCGGAGACGTAGTGCGTGATGTCGTCGCCCGCGGTCCAGGTGAGCACCTGGGCCGCCTTGGGCGCGACGTCCTTCTCCGGCTTCGCGCTCTTGTGGGCGGCCGTGGTCCTGGCCCCCGTGTCACTCGTCGCGCTCGTCGCGCTCAGTCCGAGGACGAGCCCGAACGCGGCGATCAGGGTCAGCAGCAGCCGGGGAGCCCGGTGCCGCGCTCTCGTACGCCGTCGTGGTCGCACCGCTTACCTCCTCACGAGCTGGTCGGCGGCGGGGGTGGGGCCCCCGCCCTTGTAGGTCACGCGCCACAGCGCGGAATACTTGTCCGAGGTGAAGAACCCGCGCCCGTAGTCGAGGACGTAGAGCGAGCCGTCGTCGCCGAACTTCCAGTCCATGAGGTTGCGGATGCCGTTCTCACCGACCGGGATGATCTTCTTCAGCGACTCGGCGTGGATCGGCAGTCCGCCGTCCCCTTGCGTCTTCGGGTCCATGAGCACCGCGTGCCGGGGCTGCGTGTCGTCGTAGAGGTCGCCGACGAACCACTTGCCGTCCCAGTACTGGGGCCACTTGACCGTGCTGGCGCTGTTCTCGTCGTACCGGTAGACCGGGCCGTCCATCGCGGCCTGGCCGCCGCCCTTGAGCCACGGCAGCTTGTACGTGGCCTCGCTCTCCTTGTACGAGGGCACCCCGGCCGCGTTGCGCGGGTAGTCCGGGCCGCCGCCCTGGGGCGAGTACCAGATGTTGTTGCCCGTGACGGGCGGGAGGTTGACGAGGCCGTCGTTGTTCGGCGACTCGTTCTTCGGGTGGTCGCAGTCGTACCAGCCCAGCGGCTTGCTCGGGTCGGGCAGGTTGCGGTCGCGGTAGGGCTGCTTGTTGCCCATGCAGTACGGCCAGCCGCGGTTGCTCGCCTTCGTGATGACGGCGAAGGTGTCGTACTTGGCCGGGCCCCACGTCTCGCTCGGGGCGCCCGCGTCGGGGCCGACCCAGCCCGCGTAGAGGGTGTCGGTCTTCTTGTCGATCGAGATGCGGGCCGGGTTGCGGACCCCCATCACGTAGATCTCGCCGCGGGTCTTGCCGCCGCCCTCGGCGGTCTCCTTGCCGGTGAAGAGGTTCCCCTCGGGGAGGGTGTACGTGCCGTCCTGCTCCGGGTGGATGCGCAGGATCTTCCCGTTGAGGTTGTTGGTGTTGCCCGCCGTGCGGCGCGCGTCGGCGAAGGAGACGCCCTTGTAGTTCGGCTCCGGGTTGTTGCCCGAGTAACCATCGCTGAACTGCGAGGAGTTGTTGTCACCCACGGCGATGTACAGGTTGTCGTGGGAGTCCCAGGCCATGCCCCCGCCGGCGTGGCAGCAGGAGTGCACCTGCACCGGCCAGGAGAGGAGGACCTTCTCGGAGGAGAGGTCCAGCTTGTTGGTCTTCTTGTCCAGCGTGAAGCGCGAGACCTGGCGGGTCGCCATCTGCTTGTCGCGGTCGAGCTTGGAGTGCGGCGTGTAGTGCAGGTACACCCAGCCGTTGTCCTCGAAGCGCGGGTCCAGCGCGATGCCGAGCAGCCCCTCCTCGACCTTGACCAGCTCGTCGCCCCCGCCCTTGTTGCCGAAGACGGTGAGCTTCCCGGCGAGCGTGACCTTCTTGGTCTTCGGGTCGTAGATGTGGATCTCGCCCTCGCCCTTGCCGACGTCGGGGTCGTTCCAGTCGGTCACGACCGGCTGGCTCGCGTCCTTGCCGCCGCGCCCGATGTAGAAGACGCGCCCGTCGGGGGCGGTGACGAGGCCGTGCGGCTCGCCGATCTGGTCGTTCTCGCCCGCCTTGTTCGGCTGCGTGAGCCGCTCGGCGACGTAGTTCGACTCGATCGTCGCCTTGCAGTCCGCCTGCACCAGTCGCGTCGTCCACAGCAGGGCGCCGCGCAGGTGGGCCCGGAAGTCGGTCTCGGCGAAGCTGTCCGCCGTCCCGCCCATCGCGGAGTAGAAGGACCGCCCGCCGTCGTAGTCGCGGCACCACGAGACCGGGTGGTCGGCGCCGTTGGCGCCCGCGCCCGGGCTGTACGTCGACTCGCGGACCCGGGCGACGGTGTGCACCTTGCCGCTCGGGTTGGTCTGCCAGTTGAGCCACTTGTCGGGGTGCTTCCACTCCAGCGGCAGGTCCTTCGTCGCCGGGTTGAGGCGGTCGCCGACCTCGACGGTGGCGCGCTGGACCTTCGCCCCGCTGCCCTCGACGGGCCGGGCCCCGATGAGCCCGGTGTACCAGTCGGAGTACGGCTCCGTGCGGGCCGCGTCGTTCAGCCCGATGAAGCCGCCACCGGCCTTGACGTACGCCTCCAGCCCGGCTTCCTGATCGGCGTTCAGCACGTCGCCGGGCCCGGTGAGGAAGACGACGGCGTTGGTCTTGCCGAGCTTGGTCGCGTTGGTGAAGACCTTCGCCTTGTCGGTCGCCTCGACCGTGAAGCGCTGGCCGGCCGGTCCGGACTGGCCGATCTTCTCGATGGCCTCGATCCCCGCGTTCACCGCGGGGGACTCGGGGGCGGTGCTCCCGGTGTAGATGAGCACCTTCACCTCGTCCCCGCCGGGCGGCGAGGGCAGGGCGAGCGTGGCCTTGCCCGCGGCGCCGGCGGGCGGCCCGGTGAGCAGCCCGGTCGCGAGCGCGGCCGAGGCAAGGACCGCGGCCCCTGCGAGCCGGGTCCGCTTGCGGGCCCTGAGGCGGGCGGGTGATGTCCTGGTGGCGCCGGTCCGTTCGGTTCCCGTGGGGGATGCGGAGTGTGTTCTCTCGGTGGCGGACACCTGAGCCGGTGTCCGGTGGTGCGGTGTGAACCGCATGTGGTCCTCCACCCTCGTCAGTCGCAGCAACAGCGCCGCCGAAGCTAGACCCCTTTGCCCGGGAGGCCAATACCTATGACCTGAATGGCACAAACTTTGTCCTCACCGTGGATAAACGGCGGCCGCCCGGCTACCGTGTGGCCGTCCCTGGGGCCCATGGGGTCCGGCAAGTCCCCGCATCGGAAAAGGAGTTCGTAATGGCTTCGACGGACGAGGGCTCGGGAGGGCGGCGCATCGGGCGGCGCTACCTGCTCGGTGGAGCGGCCGCGGCGGCGGGCCTCGGCGTGGTGGGCGCGAGTGCGACCAGCGGTACGGCGCAGGCGGCCGTGACCGCGCCGACCGCGCCCGCCGGGGGCGAGGTGCGCCGCATCACGATGTACGCCGAGCGCCTGGCCGACGGTCAGATGGGCTACGGCCTGGAGAAGGGCAAGGCGAGCATCCCCGGGCCGCTCATCGAACTCAACGAGGGCGACACGCTGCACATCGACTTCGAGAACACGATGGACGTCGACGCGAGCCTCCACGTCCACGGCCTGGACTACGAGATCACCAGCGACGGCACCCGCATGAGCGGCAGTCACGTCCCGCCGGGCGGCCACCGCACGTACACCTGGCGCACCCACAAGCCGGGCAAGCGCGCCGACGGCACCTACCGCCCCGGCAGCGCCGGCTACTGGCACTACCACGACCACGTCGTGGGCACCGACCACGGCACGGGCGGCATCCGCAACGGGCTCTACGGGGGAGTGGTGGTGCGCCGCAAGGGCGATCTGCTCCCCGACCGCACGTACACGATCGTCTTCAACGACATGATGATCAACAACCTCAAGCAGGGCCCGGACTTCGAGGCCGTCGTGGGGGAGCGCGTCGAGATCGTCATGATCACGCACGGCGAGTACTACCACACCTTCCACATGCACGGTCACCGCTGGGCGGACAACCGCACGGGCCTGCTCACGGGCCCTGACGACCCCTCGGCCGTCATCGACAACAAGATCGTGGGGCCCGCCGACTCCTTCGGCTTCCAGGTCATCGCGGGCGAGGGCGTGGGCGCCGGGGCGTGGATGTACCACTGCCACGTCCAGTCGCACTCCGACATGGGAATGGCCGGGATGTTCCTGGTCGCGAAGGAGGACGGCACGGTGCCAGGACACGAGGGCCACACGATGAAGAAGAGCGGCGCCAAGGAGGCGGCACCGGGCAAGGACGCGGCCGGGGCGCACGCGGCGCACGGGGGCTGAGCGGGGCGGCCCGGCCGCGGGGCGCGGTGACGGAGGGTGTACGGGACGGGGCGCCGCGTGCGCGGGCGCGGCCCGTTCGTCGCAGCCGCTCGTACGGCCCCTCGTCGTCGCCCTTCCTCGTCGCGCGCCTCGCGGGCGCCGGTGCCAGACTCGGAGGGAGGGCGTCCGCCGTGCCCGTACCCCGCGGCGGCGGGCTCACGACGCGAGCGAGGGAAGTTCCGCCATGCTCAACAGCGCACACTACGCCGACGGCGAGCCCGTCTGGCTCGAACTGTCCACGCCCGACCTCGACCGGGCCGAGGAGTTCTACGCGGGGCTCTTCGGCTGGTCCCTCCAGCGCATGGGCCCGGACATGGGGAACTACGGACTGTTCACCCTGCACGGCAAGACGGTCGCGGCCGTCATGCCGATGCCGGCCGACAAGGTGCCGCCCGCCTGGACGATCTTCTTCAAGACCCCCGACGCGGCGGCGAGCACGCGGACCATCGAGCAGAACGGCGGCACCGTGACGACCGGGGCGACGGACGTGATGGACCTCGGCAGGCTCGCCGCCTGCACCGATCCGCAGGGCGCCGCCTTCGCCGTCTGGGAGCCGGGCACCAACAAGGGCCTCGGCCTCGTCACCGACACGAACGCCTTCTTCTGGGCCGAGCTGGAGAGCCCCGACCCCCCGGCCGCCGTCACCTTCTACGGCCGCGTCTTCGGCTGGGAGACGACGACGATGCACATGGAGGGCGGCGACTACCTCATGCCGCACCCCGCCGGAGGCACCCCCGAGGACATGTTCGCCGGGGTCGCCCCGCTCGACCCCGCGACGAGCGGGCGCGGCTCCTACTGGCTCCCCTACTTCAACGTCGCCGACTGCGACGCGACGACGGCGAAGGCACTCGCGGGCGGCGCGCGCACCGAGGTGGAGCCGCTCGACATCCCCGACGTGGGGCGCATGGCGCGCTTCACGGACCCGCACGGCGCGGTCTTCGCCGTGATGACGCCGAACCCGCGGAGCTGAGCGCCCCGCCGCCGGGACGGGACCGGGCGCGCGCCCGGGGCCCGGCCACCGCGACGCGGCCTGGCCATGCGGCCCCGCGCCCTCTACCGTCCTGCCATGCCCGCACCAGCCGCCGCCCCGCGCCCCCTCGCCCCGGCCGCCTTCGACCACGGCGACCCCGCCTTCCTCGCCGACCCGTACCCGATGTACGCCGCACTGCGCGCGGCCGGCCGCGTCCTCCACTACGCGCCGAGCGGCCAGTGGCTCGTCCCGCACCACGCCGACGTCTCCGCGCTCCTGCGCGACCGCCGCCTCGGCCGGAGCTACCAGCACCGCTACACCCACGAGGAGTTCGGCCGCACCCCGCCGCCACCGGCGCACGCGCCCTTCCACGAGCTGAACGACCTCGGGATGCTCGAACTCGAACCCCCGGACCACACCCGCATCCGCCGCCTCGTCTCGCACGCCTTCACCCCGCGCAGGGTCGAGGCACTGCGCCCGTACGTGACCGGGCTGGCCCGCGAGCTCGCCGACGCGCTCGCCGAGCGGGGCGGCGGCGACCTCCTCACCGAGGTCGCCGAGCCGCTGCCCGTCGCCGTGATCGCCGAACTCCTCGGCGTGCCGGAGACCGACCGCCCGCTCCTGCGCCCCTGGTCGGCGGCGATCTGCGCGATGTACGAGCTGAACCCGGCCGAGGAGACGGCGCGGCGCGCGGTCACCGCCTCGGCCGAGTTCTCCGCGTACCTGCGCGCCCTCATCGCCGACCGCGCGCGCCGTCCCGGCGACGACCTCGTCTCCGCGCTCGTCGCCGCGCGCGAGGCGGGGGACCGGCTCGACGAGGCGGAGATCGTCGCGACCTGCGCCCTGCTCCTCAACGCGGGGCACGAGGCCACCGTCGGCGCGACCGTCAACGGCTGGCACGCCCTGCTCACCCACCCCGACCAGCTCGCCGCCCTCCGCGCGGACCACGGCCTCGTCCCCTCGGCGGTGGAGGAACTGCTGCGCTTCGACACCCCGTTGCAGCTCTTCGAGCGCTGGGTGCTCGACGACATCGAGATCGACGGCGTCACGATCCCGCGCGGCGAGGAGCTGGCCCTCCTCTTCGGCTCGGCCAACCACGACCCGGCCGTCTTCACCGAGCCGGGCCGCCTCGACCTGACCCGCCCCGCCAACCCGCACGTCTCCTTCAGCGCGGGCATCCACTACTGCGTGGGCGCCCCGCTCGCCCGCCTCGAACTCACCGCCTCGCTCGCGGCCCTGCTCGACCGGGTCCCCGGGCTCCACCTCGCGGGCGAGGCGAGGCGGCGGCCGAACTTCGTGATGCGAGGGTTCGCGGAGCTGCCGGTAGGGGTGTGACGCCGGGGTGTCCAACCTCGACACGCCGTGCCGGACCCGGCGTTGCGCGCGCGTTGATCGTTCGTCGATCGTTTGTTTCCGGCGGCACGGCAGCATGCTCGGCATGAACGATCTCGGGGACAGCACGAGCACGGGCGAGGAGCCCGAGGACTGGCAGGAAGCGGCCCTGTGCGCGCAGATCGGCCCGGACTTCTTCTTTCCCGAGCCGGGCGGTTCGGTCCAGGACGCCAAACGCGTCTGCCGCTCCTGCCCGAGCCGCCGCGCCTGCCTGGAACACGCGCTCGCCCGCGACGAGCGCTACGGGGTCTGGGGCGGCCTCTCGGAGAAGGAACGGGGACGGCTCCGGAGGCTGCGGAGAGCCTGAGGGCTTGAGAGCGGGCGTGATGGCGTGAGGATCTGAGGGCGAGCGTGGGGGCGCGGCGGGCTCCCGGCGGCCGGGGCCGGAGGCTCAGCACGCCGCCCCGGCCCCGTACGCCCGGTCCCGTACGCCCGTGCTCCTCCGTACCGTCTGCTCAGTCCTCGGCGGCGGCCCGGGCCGCCAGCCGGTCCTTGCGCGCGGCGAGCTTCTCGTCGAACGCGCCGGCCTTGCTGTCGAGTTCGCCCATGAAGTAACCCAGCTCCTCCTGCGCCTTGAGCCCCTCGGGGCCGAGCCCGTCGCGGTCGAGGACCTTGAGGTAGCGCAGCACGGGCGAGAGCACGTCGTCGTGGTGGATGCGCAGGTTGTAGACCTCGCCGATCGCCATCTGCGCCGCCGCGCGGCCGAAGTTGGGGATGCCGTGGCCCGGCATGCGGAAGTCCACGACGACGTCGCGGATCGCGGAGAGCGCGAGGTCGGGGGCGAGGTCGAGCGAGGCGCGCAGCAGGTTGCGGTAGAAGACCATGTGCAGGTTCTCGTCGGTCGCGATGCGCGCGAGCATGCGGTCGCACACCGGGTCGCCCGACTGGTGGCCCGTGTTGCGGTGCGAGACGCGGGTGGCGAGTTCCTGGAAGGCCACGTAGGCGATGGAGTGGAGCATCGAGTGCCGGTTGTCGGACTCGAAACCGGCGCTCATGTGCTCCATGCGGAACCGTTCCAGGGCGTCCGGGTCGACGGCGCGGCTCGCGAGCAGGTAGTCCCGCATCACGATGCCGTGCCGGGCCTCCTCGGCGGTCCAGCGGTGCACCCACGTGCCCCAGGCGCCGTCGCGGCCGAAGAGCGCGGCGATCTCGTGGTGGTAGCTCGGCAGGTTGTCCTCGGTCAGGAGGTTGACGACGAGAGCGGTCTTGCCGACCTCGGTCACCTTCGACTGCTCCGGCGCCCAGGGCTCCCCGTCCACGAAGAACTCGGGGAAGTTCCTGGCCTCGCCCCACGGGACGTAGTGGTGCGGCATCCAGTCCTTCGTCACCGAGAGGTGCCGGTTCAGTTCCCGCTCCACCACCTCCTCCAGGGCGAGCAGCAGACGGCGGTCGGTCCAGCCGTTGCCGAGGTCGTCGGGGGAGCGGCGCGGGGACACCAGACTCACGGATTCTCCTGGGGAGGGAGGGGTCAAGAGCGGACGCAGGCGAGACCGGGACGCGTGGCGCGCGGCTACCTACGGACCCGTAGGTTACGACACCGTAGGTTAATGAGATGTAAGTGTCCGGCGGCGGGAATGCGTGTGCGATACACGTCCGCGCGGGTGCGGAACCGAGGGCGCGGCACGGTGCGGGGCCTGCCCCCGTCCCGTACCGCGCCCTCGGTTCCGCACCGCGGGGGGCCGTCGCGTATCGCGCGTGCCCCTCCGCGTCCGTACGGCCGTCCCGTGTCCCCGGTCCCCTCAGCCCTCCCGCATCAGCGCCGCCAGGCACCGGTCCAGGTCCACCGTGATCCGCTCCTCGCCCGGCGGGACGACCGCCGCCGTCCGCTCCAGGAAGCCGCGCACCTCCGCGCTCGGCAGGTGCACGACGGCCATGCCCTCCGGCGCGTGGAACTCCACGATCAGCCGTTCCCAGCCGTGCGGGCGCACCCGCACGTCACCGCTCCCGGCCGGGCCCGTGAGCCCGTCGCGCAGGAGTTCGCGCGCGAAGGTCCAGCTCACCTCCGTGCCCTCCAGCGTGGCGGAGGCGGGGAAGTCGACGCGGACCGCGAACGGGTCGCGCGCGTCGTAGTGGAACGTGGCCTCGACGGTGGGCAAGAAGGCGGCGGCGGCCACGACGTGGGCCTTGACAGCTTGTTCGATGGTGAGGGACAACGCCTGCTCCCCTGGTTGTCGACGGGCGGGACCTGCGGCCGTACACCAGGTAAAGACGCCGGAACGCCCCATTCAGTGGCCGGTCGGGGGCAGTGAACTTCGTCACCGCGCCTCCGGGAACCGTGTACCCGCAGGTGACGGGGCACATGATGGGCGCGTGGAGATCTTGCGCACACCCCCCGGCTGGCCACGTACCGAGACGGAGGCGCGCGCCGCGCAGGAGACGCTGCGCGCGCGGCTCGTCCGCGAGGAGCCGGGGCCCGCGCCCGGAACCGTCCCGCTCACCGGCGTCGACGTCGCCTACGACGACGCCCGCGACCTCGTCGCCGCGGCGGCCGTCGTCCTCGACCCCGGGGGCCGCACCGTCCTCGGGCAGGCGACCGCCGTGGGCCGCGTCCCGTTCCCGTACGTGCCCGGGCTCCTCGCCTTCCGTGAACTCCCCGCGGTCCTCGCGGCGCTGGACCGGCTCCCGGTCGCCCCCGGCCTGGTGGTCTGCGACGGCTACGGGATCGCCCACCCGCGCCGCTTCGGGCTCGCCGCCCACCTCGGCGTCCTCACCGGGCTGCCCGCCTTCGGCGTCGCGAAGAACCCGTTCGTGTTCACGTACGAGGCGCCCGGCGAGGAACGCGGCGCCCGCGCCCCGCTCCTGGACGGTACGGAGGAGGTCGGCGCGGCGCTGCGCACCCGTACCGGCGTCAAACCGGTCTACGTCTCGGCGGGCCACCGCGTCGCGCTCGACACGGCCTGCGCCCACACCCTCGCCCTGACCCCGCGCTACCGGCTCCCGGAGACGACGCGCCGCGCGGACGCGCTGTGCAGGGCGGCGCTCAGGGAGGCGGTGAAGAGCTGAGACGGGGCGGAAGCGCGCCGTCGCGGAGGGCCGGGCCGCTTAGCGTAGGGGTGAACCTGCCCTCGCCGCCCGGGAGTCCGCCGTATGACCGCACCCCGCCCCCTTCCCCTGGAGGACATCACCCTCCGCCGCGTCCCCGTCAACGGGGTCACGCTCAACGTCGCGCTCGCGGGCTCGGGGCCCGCGGTGCTCCTGCTGCACGGCTTCCCGCACACGTGGGAGGTGTGGCGCCTCGTCATGGCGGGCCTCGCCGAGGAGTACACCCTCATCGCGCCCGACCTGCGGGGGCTCGGCGCGAGCGAGGCGCCGGAGAGCGGGTACGACGCCGGCACGCTCGCCGAGGACGCCGAAGCGCTCCTCGCCGCGCTCGGCGTGACCTCGGCCGCCGTCGTCGGCATCGACGCCGGGACCCCGCCCGCCTTCCTCCTCGCGCTGCGCCGCCCCGCGCTCGTGCGGCGGCTCGTCGTCATGGAGTCACTGCTCGGACGGCTGCCGGGCGCCGAGGACTTCCTCGCGGGCGGCCCGCCGTGGTGGTTCGGCTTCCACGCGGTGCCCGGGCTCGCCGAAACGGTCCTGGAGGGCCACGAGGCCGCCTACATCGACTGGTTCCTGACCCAGGGCACCCTCGGCGAGGGCGTCCCGGCCTGGGCGCGCGACGCCTTCGTCCACGCCTACACGGGCCGCGCGTCGCTGCGCGCCGCCTTCGCCCACTACCGCGCGCTCCCCGAGAACGCCGCCCGCATCGCCGAAGCCGTCGCCACGACCCGCCTCACGGTCCCGGCCCTCGCCCTCGGCGCCCACCCGGTCGGCAGAGCGCTGGAACACCAGTTGCGCGGCTGCGCGGACGACGTGCGGGGCGAACTGCTCGAAGGCGCGGGCCACATCATCCCGCTGCACCGTCCGCAGGCGCTGCTCGGACGGCTGCGAGGGTTCCTCGCGGAGTGAGGCGGGGCCGGTACGGGGCGGCTCGCGCCACGCCGGGGCTCGTGCCGTACGAGGCGTGGCGCGCCGCGAGCCCCCACGCCGCTCACCCCTCCCGCCGTGCCGCCTCCCGGATCACCAGCCCCGACCTCCGCAGCCGCTCCGTCAGCGCCTCGCCCATCGCCACCGCCGGTGTGAGCTGGCCCGACAGCGCGGGGAGGTCGTCCAGAGCCAGGCTCAGGGCCGACTCGCCGAGGATGCGGGCCGTCTCGTCGTAGCCCGGGTCGCCGCCCCGCACCTCCGTGTACACGCGCCGGCCGCCGCCCTCGCCGAGGAAGCGGAGCGAGAACGTGCTGCGGGCGCGGCGCTCCTCGCTCGGACCCGTGCCGGGAGCGAGGCGTGCGGACAGGGCGCGGCGCAGGGGCGGGAACTGGGCGGCGGCGAGGAGGGCCGCCGCGCCCGTCAGGCCCGCGAGCGCGGTGGGCAGGCGGCGCACGGCCACGTGGTGGCGGTAGCGGAAGTCCGGCCCGTAGCGGGGCAGGGCGCGGGCCGAGCGCGCGACGAACAGCGGGTCGAGTACGGGCAGCGGGAGCGCCCAGGCGCC
>NZ_JAAGLR010000001.1 GCF_010548245.1 Streptomyces sp. SID11385 | reverse complement strand
GCGGGTGAGGAGGGCCGGGCCCTCCCGCTGTACGAGAGCGCTCTTGCCGATTGCGTGCGTGTCCTCGGGCCGGATCACCCTGACACGCTGGCCTCTCGCAACAACCTTGCGGGCGCCTACCAGTCCGCGGGTGATTTGGGCCGGGCCGTCCCGCTGTTCGAGAGCGCTCTTGCGGATCGTGTGCGTGTCCTCGGGCCGGATCACCCCGCCACCCTGGCCTCTCGCAACAACCTCGCGTGCGCCTACCAGGCAGCGGGTGATTTGGGCCGGGCCGTCCCGCTGTACGAGAGCGCTCTTGCGGATCGTGTGCGTGTCCTCGGGCCGGATCACCCCGCCACCCTGGCCTCCCGCGACAACCTGGCGTGCGCCTACCAGGCAGCGGGAGGCTCGTAATTTCACTAGTAGCTCCCGCGCTCAAGGCTGGATGACACTGCACAAGGGCCGAAGGGGCCCCCTCCGTGCCCCAAGGTGGAATATCCGTGGCCGCGCGTTGATTGGTTCCCGTGCGGAGATCACGGGAGGAGCTGCGGGTGGCCGAGCTGATGTTGTTCCGTCAGGGTGCGGACGGGCGGGACGTTGAGCTGGTGGGTTCGGCGGTGGCGCTGGAGGTCGAGCTTCAGCGGCGGGTCGAGGCAGGGCTGGAGGCGATGCTCGGGGTGCGGTTCCTGGCCTCGGAGTACGCGACGGGTCCGTGGCATCGGGGTCGGATCGACACGCTCGGGCTGGACGAGACCGGCGCCCCGGTCGTGATCGAGTACAAGAAGGGCTCGGACAGCGGCGTGCTGTCGCAGGCCGTCTCGTACATGACGTGGTTGCGCTCGGCGCGGCACGAGTTCGCGGCACTGGTGCGTGACGTGCTCGGCGAGGAGGCAGCCGAGAGCATCGACTGGTCTCATCCCCGGATGATCTGTATCGCAGCGGCCTTCTCCCACCACGACCGCGTCGCCGTGGACACCGTTCCCGAGCGGATTGACCTCCTTCGCTACCGCGTCTTCGACGGGGACCTGTTGAGCCTGCTGCTGGAGCACTCCTCGCCCGGCGTACCGCACCCCAGTGGGGTTCGGCGCGGAAGAGAGCGAACCGCGGTGGCCCCGAAGCCGTCTGCCGTCCCCGTTCCGTCGGCGCGATGCTCCGCTCCAGCCTGCCTGGAGGACCTGTACGGCGAGCTGGACGAGGCGCTCACCGCGTGGGGCGACGTCGAAGTCACCCCGCTCCAGCACTACATCGCCTACCGGCGCCTCGTGAACATCGCTTCCGTTCTGTTCCGCCCGGGGCACAAGGCGATCCTCACGTACCTGCGCCTCGACCCCGACACCGTCGAGCTTGAGGACGGCTTCACACGCGACATGCGCGGCATCGGGCACCTCGGGACCGGGGACCTGGAGGTCCGCATCGGATCGCCCGCCACCCTCGAGAAAGCGCAGCCCTTGATACGACGGGCCTTCGAAGCGGCTTGACCCGCGCGGAAGGGCGGTTGGAGCACCGGACTCGCTGGTGCTCCAACCGCCCTTCGCCGTCTGCGGTCCGCGCTTGCCGGCCGGAGCCCGGTTCTCGGGCTCATTCCTCGGGCCCGACGAGGACGAAGTCGTCCTGGGTCAGCTCCGCGCGCAGCCGCCGCTCGGCGATGTCGGCGTAGTGGGTGGAGAGTTCGACGCCAAGGAAGTTGCGGCCTTCGCGCAGGGCGGCGACGCCGGTGGAGCCGCTGCCGGTGAAGGGGTCGAGGACCGTGCCGCCCTCGGGGCAGACCTTGACGAGCTGCCGCATGATCTCGACCGGTTTCTGGGTGATGTGGACGCGGTCTTTGCGGGGCTGTGAGGCGATGTAGTGGCCGGGGAGGTAGAGGTCGCGGGTGTTGTCGAGGGTGCCCTTGACGCCCCAGGTGACGAGCTCGGTGTCCTGCTTGGGGCCGCCCTTGCGGGGGCGGCTTGCGGGCTTGATCCACGAGATGGTCCCGCTCCACGTCCACCCCGCCATCTGGAGCGCGTCGGTGGTGGTGGGTTCTTGGCGCCAGTCGGAGAAGACCATGGCAACGGAGTGCTCGGTCGCCGCGCGGTACGCCTCGGTGAGCAGCGCGGTCAACCAAGCCCGGTAGGAGCGCTGGTCGCGGTTCTCGCCCGGGAAGCTGGCGAGGTCGTGGGCGCTGTTGCTCGTGACGTACTTCGCGCGTGCGGAACGTCCGGTGCGCTCCGAGCTGGTGCGCCCTCCCGAGTTGTACGGGGGGTCGGTGATGACCGCGTTGACGCTTTCGTCGGGCAGGGTCTTGAGCACCGTGAGGGCGTCGCCTCGGTGCAGCGTGTAGCTCATGTACGAGCCCTTCCTGGGCGGTTGGGAGGTGGAGCCCCGATCCGGTTCGGGTGCGAGGCAGTGCGGGTGCGCCGGAGAGTAGCCGTCTTTCCCGGCCGCGCCCCGCGTGGATGCCGGCCTTCCCGGGCTCGTTTGGTGCGGCCGGATTCCGCGTCTACTGTCCTGCCAGTTCTTCGGAACGCAGCCCCGCTGCAACCCCGTTGACCTGTGTTTTCCCGTGCTGCTCAGTCCAGGGGAGGCGCGGGCCGGAGGGAAGCGGGGCGTTCCGCGAGTGGTGAGGAGGCGTGGATGTATCAGCTGAGATTACGAGCGCGGCTGGCTGCCGCGCGTGACCTGTGACCGGCGTCCGGGAGCTACCAACTCCCCGATCCGGGTCCGCCTTCGCGGCGGATTCAAGCGGTGCGGTGCCGACGGCTTTGCACGAGAAGTCGGCACCGCGCCCTCCTACGTACCCGAGGAGCCGCTGCCATGCAGCACGTCCTGACACACCCGTGTCCGCAGCCGAGTTCGTGGGCGGCCCGGCGCCGCCCCGGTGAACGGCGGCGGCCGTGAAGAAGACGGCGGGCGCCCTGGTCGGGCTCGCCGCCAGCGGCGCTCTCGCCGTCGCCCTCCCGATTCTTGCCGTCACCGCCGCCGACGCCGATTCCTCCACCTGCTCGGCCGGTGGTGCACAGGCTGTGGATACAGCAGCCGTGGCCGCGCAGGTGAGGAAGGTTCTCGACGGCGCGGACGGGAAGCCCGTCTCCGTTCCGGGGCTGGACGATCCCGCTGGGCAGGTGCCCTACGCGAGGACGATCCAGGCGACCGGCGTCGCGATGAATATCCCCGCGCGAGGACAGGTCGTCGCGCTGGCCACGGCGCTTCAGGAGAGCGGACTGCGCAACCTCCCGTATGGCGACCGCGACAGCCTGGGTCTGTTCCAGCAGCGGCCGTCGCAGGGATGGGGGGCGACGAGCGAGATCCTCGATCCCGTGCACGCCTCGACGAAGTTCTACGAGGCGCTGGAGCGGGTCGCGGGCTGGCAGTCCCTGTCGGTCACGCAGGCCGCGCAGGCGGTGCAGAAGTCTGGCTTCCCCGAGGCGTACGCGAAGTGGGAGCCGCTGGCGTCCGCGCTCCAGAGCTCGATCGCACCGCTCCTCGGCAAGGCACCCGCCTCTCCCGACGCGGGTAGCGCCGCGTGCGCGGAGGGCGAGGACGGGAGCGGATTCGGCGAGATCCCGGCAGGTGCCGTCCCGGACGAGTACGAGATCCCGGCCGATGCCCCTCCGAAGGTCCGTACGGCGATTCGGTGGGCGCTCGGCCAGCTCGGCACCCCTTACCAGTGGGGCGGGACGTGCGCCGACGCGCACGGCTCCGATCCCATGGGCCGCTGCGACTGCTCTTCCCTCATGCAGCGCGCCTACGCCGCTGCGGGCGTACGGCTGTCGCGGACGACGTACACCCAGGTCAAGGAGGGTAAGCCCGTCCGTTTCGATGCTCTGCGGCCGGGCGACCTCGTCTTCACCGAGGGCACGGCCGCTGTGCCCGAGCACGTGGGGATGGTCATCGGCCACGGCCTGATCGTCAACGCCCCGCACACCGGTGACGTGGTCCGTATCGCCTCGCTCGCCTCCTGGAAGCCGCAGATCCTCGCGGCCCGCCGGGTCCTCTGACCCGCACGCTCCCCTCCCTTCCTCTCTCCTCGCTCCGCCGATCGCCCATGCGGGCTTTGGCGCGCAGCAAATCGAACTGGAGTTCGTTATGCGCCTTGCCGACACGCTGCTTTATCTCGCCTACGACCCCGGGATCACGCCGAACGAGGGCGGGCTGCCGGGCCTGACCGTGCTCAAGAAGGTGATGGGCTCGCTCAACCTGTTCGGCATCGTGGCTGTGGTCGGCGCGCTCGTCGTGAGCGCGGCGGTCTGGGCCTGGGGTCACCACTCCGGCGGTCACCAGGCCGAGGCAACCGGCAAGAAGGGGGTTCTGGTCTCGGCCGGTGCCGCGCTTCTGCTGGGTGCCGCAAACGGTGTGGTGGCGTTCTTCAGCACGCTGGGGACGCAGGTCCACTGATGCCCACCATCTCCCCGAGCCCGCGCGCCACTTCGGGCGTCCGCCGCAGGGCGCTGCTCGGCGCCGCCGTCCTCGCCATCCTCCTCGCCACCACGGGACTGACCGCGTACCTCACTCGCGATGGCAACGAATCCTCTGCAGCCAAAGCCGTGGCAACTCCTTCGAGTTCGTCCGCACCGTCCTCGCCGAGCCCGTCGTCCCCTTCCCAGTCGGCGGCGACGCCGGACGGGCGCGGCGTGCCCCTCCCCGCGCCCCCGGACACCCGCGATCCGGTCGGGTTCGCGAAGGCTGCTGCCGCCGCGCTGTGGTCCTACGACACTCGCGCCTACTCCCACGACGAGCTGGTGGAGGCGCTGCACGGGTGGCTCACCCCGGAGCCGAAGTACGCCGACGTGGCTTCGGTCGACGCGGTCGTCCCCTCGGCGGCGCTGTGGAAGGAGCTGGCCGCGAACGGGCAGTTCGCCACCGCGACGGTGAACGAGGGTCACTTCCCTGACGCGTTCAGCAAGGCGCTGCGGGAGAACCCGGGATCGATCACGCAGGCGTACGTGTACGCCGTCACGGTCTCCGGCAAGCAGTCGATCGCCTGGAAGGGGGCGCCCGCCGGGGGCGCGGAGAGCCGGGCGATCACCCTCGCCGTCCAGTGCCGGCCCTCCCGCGCCTGTGTCCTGGCCGGGGTCCTGCCCGCCGTCACCCCCTGACCCGAACCGGCTCACACGAAAGGAGTCGTCCTCATGGGCGTCTGCGATCTCCCGCTGATGGACAAGGTGTGCGGGGCCGCCGACTTCGCCACCGACCCCGCCGGGGCCGTCACCGACCGCATCGGAGCCTGGATCGCGAAGTCGGCCGCCGAACTGGCCACCGCGGCTGCCGACCTCGCCGCCTCGGCCGTCGACACGACCACCGCGATCGACCTCAACGCAGGATGGTTCCGGGACAACTACGAGCTGATCCTCCCGATCGGACTCACGCTCATCGTCGGCACCTTCTGTATCCAGCTCGTCTCTGCCGCCTGGCGACGGGACGAACGCGCCCTCGCCCAGGCCGTCATGGGGACCGTCGTGGGCGTGCTCTTCAGCTTCTGCGCCGTCGCCTTCACCTCCGTGGCCATCACCGTGGTCGACGCCCTCTCCGACGGGCTCTTCGCCACGGCCAACACCTCCATCGAGGAGGCGGTCCGCCGCGTGGTGAAAATCCAGCTCGTCGGCTCCACCTACGGCATGGGATGGGGAGTGTCGGCCCTGGTCGGCTGGGGCTGCGCGATCGGCGCCTTCCTGTACTGGGCCGTGATGGTCGCCCGCAAGGTGGGCGTTCTCGTCCTCGCCACCCTCGCGATCTTCGCCGGGGCTGGGGGCGGCTGGGAAGTCGCCAAGCGGTGGCGGCGCGGCTGGATCGAGGCAACCGCCACGCTCGTCGTGAGCAAGCTCTTGATGACCGTGGTGTTCCTCATCGGCATCTCGGCGATGGGCGAGACGGACACGAACGGCGGCCTGGCCGCGCTCTCGGACGCGATGGCCGGGATCGTCGTGATGGTCCTGGTCCTGCTGTGCCCCTACGCGACGTACAAGTTCGTGCACTGGGCCAGTGACGGCGGGGGCCACGACGACCTGCACCGCACCGGCGTGGCGGGCGTGGCGGTCGCCGCCGGAGCCGCGAAGACCGCGGGCACCCTCGCGATGCAGTACGGCACCGGCGGCATGTCCACCCCGGCACCGCAGGGCCCTGCCCAGGTCCCGGGGGCCGATGGCCAGGGCGTTGCCTCCGGGATCAGCCCCTCGGGCGGCAACCTGAGCAAGGAGGGCATCGACGGCGGGGCGCCCCAGCCGCAGACCCGCTTCCGCTTCGGCGAGGACCCGGACGCCACGGGGGACAAGGGCCGTCCGCTCATCCAGCGCCCCGGCCTTCCCCCGCTGATCGTCCGGCCCAGTGCTGCCGAAGCTCCTGCCACGGAGCCCGAGGACGACGCGGTGTCCGCCGTGCCTCCGGCCGCAGGGGGCGGCGACATGGGAAGTGCGCCCGCCGCTCCGTCACCCGCCGAGCGGCCGTCCGCCCCCGGTGGCCCCTCGCCCGAGGGAGAAGCGCCGTCGCGCTGGATGTTCCCCAAGCAGCCCCCGCCCGCCTGACCGTGCCCAATCCCGGGGGCGGGCCCGTGCCCGCAGGCCCGCCCCCCTTTTCCGCCTCTCCTCTGGAGCCGTCATGCCCGCAAAGAGCCAGGCCCCCGCCGGGGCGACCGTGAAGTTTCCCCACCGCAGCAGGCGCGGCATCCTGCTCGGCCTCACCGCCCCACAACTGATCACGACCGCCCTCGGCGGCCTTCTCCTCCTCGCCGTAGTCATCACGCGCGGCGTGGTCGGCGCACTCGAACTCCTCCCGCTGTGGGGGCTGCTCGCCCTGATCGTGTTCGCCCGGCACCGGGGACGCACCCTGGCGGACTGGGCCCCCGTGGTCACCCGCTACGCCGTTCGCCGGGTGCGCAGGCAACTCGTGTGGCTGACCCGGCCCGCGCAGCGCCCGCGTCGCGAGGGCCTGCTGCACCTGCCCGGTACGGCGGCGAGTCTGCGGGTCGTCACCGCTCCCGACGGCCGCTATGGGGCCGTCCATGACCCGCACGCCGCGACGCTGACCGCCGTGGTGAAGGTCTCCTCGCGTGCCTACGCGCTGCTCGACCCTGGCACGCAGGCCGCGAACGTCAACGGGTGGGGCCGCGTCCTCGCCGCGCTCGCCCGCACCGGGCACGTCGCCCGGATCCAGGTCGTCGAGCGGACCGTCCCGGACTCCGGGGACGCGCTGCGCCGCTACTGGGAAGAGCATGGTCACCCCGACGCCCCGCTCGCGGGCGGCCTGTACGAGGAGCTGATTCAGAGCGCGGGACCGGCGGCGGCACCGCACGAGGCGTACGTCGCACTGAGCCTTGACACGAAGGCCGCCCGGCGCTTGGTGGGGCAGGCAGGCGGCGGCCTCGCGGGGGCCTTCGGCGTGCTGGCGCAGTTGACATCGACCTTCGAGCAGGCCGCACGCGGTGCCGGCCTCACCCCTACCGGCTGGCTCACCTCCACGGAGCTCGCCGCCGTCGTCCGCACCGCATACGACCCCAACGCGACGGCGGCGCTGGAGCGTTGGTCGACCGCAGGCCGCCCCGAGACAGATCCCGCAGCCGCCGGTCCCGTGGTGGTCGTGGAGCAGGGCGAGCACATCCGTACCGACTCCGCCTTCCACACCACCTACTGGGTGGAGAACTGGCCCCGCACCCAGACCTCGGCCGGATTCCTGCACCAGCTCCTGTTCACCGGCGGCGTGCGCCGCACTCTCTCGCTCATCTACACGCCCAAGGCACTGGACGCCGCGTTGCGGGACGTACGGCGGCAGAAGTCCGGCGTGCTCGCGGACGCCGCCGAGCGTGCTCGGCGTGGCCAGGTCGGCTCGGAGGCGGACACGATCGAGTACCAGGACATCACCGCTCGCGAAAGGCAGCTCATCGCCGGGCACGCCGATGTCGCCCTGACCGGCCTGCTGACCGTCTCAGCCGACACCGAGGACGAACTGCGCTCCGCGCGCGCGGTCGTGGAGACCGCAGCCGTCAGCGCACAGCTCGACCTGCGCCCCCTCACCTGGCAGCAGGCCGAAGCTTTCACCGCCGCCGCCCTGCCCCTCGCTCTCGCCGCCTAACCACTCCCTCCCCGAGAGAGCACCTCATGACCGCTCCGGCCCACGCGACGCCGCAGGACTTCGTGCCCTTCGCGACCGCCGCGCTCGACTTCCACCGCTGCCTCAACATCCCCGGCGGGCCCCTGGTCACCAGCCGCGCTGAACTGGACGCCCTGCACGCCCACCTCATCTCCCTGCACGCCCTCCTCGACGCCCACACCATGCGCACTCACTCGCTCGTCGAGGCCGAGGGCGGCCACCTCCAGGCCACCCGCACCCGCCTGTGGCAGGCCGCCGACCACCTCCACGCCGCCTACCACGCCGCTCCCCACCCCACGTCGGGCGAACTGCCCGACCGCGAGGCGTGCCGCAACCCGCTGCCCGAGGGTGCCCCCGAGCTGACCATCTGCCGCCGCCACCAGGAAGCCGCCCGCCTCGTACGCCGCCGCACCACCCCGGCCGACCTCCACACCCCCTACACCGGCCTCACGAACCACTGACCCGCCCCGGACCCGCCCACATCTTCGTCAGGAGAACGCCATGCCTCGCGTCCGTGCCAGTGCATCACCCGTCTTCACCCCCCGCAAGGCATCCCGTGCGCAGCAACGGGCAGCGCGGACGGGCTTCGCCGGGGCGCGTCGCCAGGCCCGCCTCGCCACCGCCCGTCCCGTACGCGAGGGCACGGACGACGAGGCCGCCGAGCTGCGGCCGACCTATCCCGCCTCCGGGCGCCCCGGGGCCGCTTCGGCGCGGGGCGGGAAACTGCGGCTTCCCGCGCACCGCATGACCACGGCGACCGCGAGCGGCGCCTATCCCTTCCTCGCCGAGGGCGGCCTCGGAGCCGACGGCATCTTCGTCGGCCGCGACGTCCACGCCGAAGGCGCCTTCTGCTTCGACCCGTTCACCCTCTACAACAGCGGGCGCATCGAGGGCTTCACCAACCCCAACACCGTCCTGGCCGGGATCATCGGCATGGGCAAGTCGGCTCTCGCCAAGTCGCTCGCCACCCGCTCCATCGCCCACGGCTACCGCGTCTACGTCCCCTGCGACCCCAAGGGGGAGTGGACGCCCGTCGCGCAAGCCCTGGGCGGGCAGAGCATCGCGCTGGGCCCCGGCCTGCCGGGAAGGCTCAACCCCCTTGACGCCCCGCCCCGCCCCGCATCGGTGAGCGAGGACGTCTGGCGGACAGAGGTACGCACCCGGCGCCTGCTCCTGCTCGCCGCCCTTGCGCGCACCGTGCTCGGGCGCGAACTGCTGCCCATGGAGCACACCGCCCTCGACCTCGCCCTTGACCTCGTCGTCTCACAGGCCGATGCCGCCGGCGTCGAGCCACTGCTCGGCGAGATCGCGCACACCCTCGGCTCGCCAGACCGTCTCGACGACGCCCTCGGCAACCACGCCGGGCACATGGGCCCGGCCGCCCAGGACCTCGCCCACGCCCTGCGCCGCCTCGTGCGCGGCGACCTCTCCGGGATGTTCGACGCACCCACCACCGTGGCCTTCGACCCGGGCACCCCGATGCTCTCCATCGACCTGTCCCGCCTGGGCAACGGCACCGACGACACCGCGCTCGTCCTCGCGATGACGTGCGCCTCCGCCTGGATGGAGAGCGCGCTCGCCGACCCTGACGGCGGCCGTCGATGGGTCATCTACGACGAGGCGTGGCGCCTCATGCGCCACGTCGGCCTCCTGGAACGCATGCAGTCCCAGTGGAAGCTCTCGCGTGGCTTGGGCATCGCGAACCTCATGGTCATCCACCGCCTCAGCGACCTTCTCAGCGCGGGCGACGCCGGATCGCGCGGCCGGGTACTCGCCGAAGGGCTCCTCGCCGACTGCTCCACCCGGATCATCTACCGCCAGGAGCCCGACCAACTCGACGCGGCGGCCCCCCTTCTCGGCCTCACCGGCGTCGAGACCCAGGCCGTCTCCGCCCTCACCAAGGGCCGGGGCCTGTGGAAAGTCGCCGGCCGGAGCTTCATCACCCAGCACCTCCTCCACCCCACCGAACGCGACCTCTTCGACACCGACGCCCGGATGTCTTCATGGCCCAACTGAAGGCTGAGCAGCGCTACTTGGCGCCCTACGGTGACCTGCGCGCATCACGGCCCCCTCGTCGTCGCCCGGCCAGAAGACGCACAGAGGCGCCCGCTTCCCGTCCTCCGCGCTTCCTCCGTCCGCTCTCGCTCCGCTGCGAGCCCGGCGAGGGCCCGCACACCACCCGAGGCCCACCACATGACCGATGCGAACACCACCCCGACCGAAGCCCCCGGCCCGGAGCCCGCCGACGAGCACTCCTGGACACGACATGTCCCCGCTCTGGCCGCCGCAGCCGAGAGCATCACCCGCGCCTCCGACGCCTGGGACGCTGTCTCGGACTCCCTGTGCGACGAGGACGGCTGGCCCCTCGACGAAACCCGCTACGCCGACCGCAAGGTACGCCGCGACGCCGAGGCATGGGCCGGTGTCGAGACCTTCCTCGCTCACGGCGACGAAGTCCTCAGCGGCGTTCGCGCGAACGCCCAGGGAGCCGACTACCTGGACGGCCCGATCAGCACCGACCTGAGCGTGCTCCGCGGGATCGACACCACACTCGAACGGGCCGCCGAACTGCAAGACGAGTGGGCCGAGGCCGTCACCCACCTCAACCCCATGCCCTCCAAGTACCGAGACCTGTACGAGACCCGGGCCATCGAGTTGCGAAACAGCGAGGGGTGGCACTACGCCGACCTCCTGTCCTCACAAGGAGCCGCGCTCGCTCGCGTGGGAGCCCACCTCGCAAGCCGAGCCGATACCCCGGCGACGCCCAGCGAGCGTGTCCGGGCCGCACTCGCACGATCGGCCACCCCAACAAGCGACGCGCCCACCAGCCAGCGCGTCTCCGGGCCCCCGTCGCCGACGGCGCCAAGGCGCACCCGCTGACGCCGCCCTCTACCACGCCTTCCCATCCCGTCCCAACCGGCTAATCGGGGAATCCTCTTCCGCCACACCACCTCCCGCTTCGGCGGAGGACACCGCCCCACCCTCTGGAGGGCTGCATGGCCGTCGAATTGCCTCTCATCACCTTCGAACGTGAAAACCACCGTGTCACCGCGCGACGCAGCGCACTCCTCGCCCAGACGCCCTCAACTCCGGCAGAGGCACACTCCGAGGCCATCGCGGCCAAGGCCGCAGAATACGAGCGCACCATTGCCGCCACCTTGCACCGGGCGGGCTTCATCCGGGTTGATGGTCCTGGCGGTCCCCACCACCAGTTGCCCCTGGGCATAACGGACCCGGCGGAACAGCGCGCCACGACGACCCTCGCCTACGACCTGCTCGAAGCACAGGGCATAGAGGTGCGGCTCGCCCGTGAGCTGCTCGACCCAGAATTGGAACTCCGCCACCCCGGGTGGGACTTCGGAGACTGGCTCGGTGAACTGCGGGACCGAGTAGCGGTAGCGGGCCACACCAGCGAGGTCGTCACCGCGCTGAGCGAGCTGACCGCTCCCGGAGACGGGGTCCTGCAACGCGTGAGCGAGGTCTTGGACACAGCCGCCGCCCGGTGTGACGAACTCAGCACCCCCGCAGACCGGGACCACGCGGCGCGCCTTCGTTTCCTCGCCGCCGCGATCGCCTCGCACAGCCAGCAGATCAGCGCCGTGCGTCGTACTCTCGCCGACCGACACACGGCCCTTCCGGCGAAGGGCACCCTCCAACAGCCCTGCGCTCCGGAGGCCACCCCCTCCGTCCGTGTCGAGGCTGCCCTCTCTACCTCCCCCCACGCACCGCGAAACACGGCGAGCCCTCTGTCGGTCACCCCTGCCTCGCCCCCTGGCTCTCGCCCCAGCGCCCCGAGGCGCTGATCGTGCCGCGCGCCACCGAGCGCCCCGCGCCCCGCAGAACCATCCCGCTCCGCGAAGGCGCCCCCGCCGACTCCGAAACGGATGGAACCACCGTGCCCGCTCTCTACGATTCGCCTCCCGACTTCACAGTCGGCCATCACCCCCGCCACGGGATCGTCGCCACGGTCGCGAAGGACTCCACGCTGAACGCGTGGATGCTCAACGGCTTTGGCTTCCATGCCGTGCCCGACGAACCCGCTCTGTTCGCGCTCGCCGACCAGGCCCGTGACGGCACCGCCCGCGCAACGCGTGCCGTCACGCTCATGCGCAACGCGGGTTACGACGTCGCCGCCGATCTCGCCTACGAGCCCACACCCCCAGCCGCACGAGCTGCCGACCGCGCCGCCACTCCGAGCCCGGTGCCGACCGTCGCCTTCGCCGAGCACCCCCAGCTCGGCTTCATCGCCGCCACCGACGACCAGCTCGACAGCGAGCGAGCGGGCCGTGTCCTCCACGAGCGTGGGTGGTTGCATCAGGAGACGCTGGACATCTACGTGCTTCCGCAACCGGACGGGCGCGGCCCGGCCCTGACCACACTCGCGGACACCACGCTGGCCCTGAACGACCGCGACGTCGGCATCGCCATCCAGCCTGACCTTGCTCAGGAGGTGCTGGCCCACGAGGTATGGGTGCGCGACGAGTCCAGGCTCGCGCCGACCACTGGCCCACGCACTCTTCCACGCACCACCCCGGCCGCTGGGCCCGGCGCTGCCACAGCCCCGGTGCCCCCGCCATCCGCTTCCTCCCCGCACCATCGCTGACCCGACTCACAAGGAGGCCGCCCACCCATGTCCGTGAAGACCATCTGGCACATCGAGCACGCCTGCGGCCACCCGGCGGACCGGGATCTGTCCAACCGTCCGGCCGACCGCCGTGCGGGCTTCGCCGAGTGGCTCGCGACCCAGGAGTGCACCGACTGCTGGCGTGCCGCCAAGCAGGACGACGAGCAGGAAAGGGCCGCCTGGCTCGCCGCAAAACGAGCCGAGGAACAGGCAGAATCGGACGCCTGGTCCCAGCAGTACGAGATGCCCCCGCTCGATGGGACCGAGCGTGCAGTCCCCTGGGCGGTGCGCTGCCGCCACCAGCTCATGACCGCCGCGTTCACGGCGCTCGTCCTGGAGGGCGAGACGACAGAGGCGCAGTGGGAGCAAATCGAGGACGCGGCGCGCACGGTGACCCGCGCCGGCTGGTGGCTCGACCAGCGCGCCTCGGACCCAGAGGACTTGCCCGAGCTGCTCCAGGCCGCCACCGATGCGGACAGGAGTTCCGAGAATCCGTTCTTCTGACCAGGACGGCGCTTTACCATTTCTCCCTTCGTGAAGAGGGCCGAAACCCCTTACCTAGGGCGAGGGTCCTATGTCAGCTTGCGCACAGGACGCCCCGCCTACGCGCCCAAGCAGCCGCAGCCAGGCATGCGAACGTATGAACACCTGGACGGACAATCACGCCACGCAGTTGCTGGAGGCAACCCGGAACGTTCCGGGTTGCCCCCACCTGCCGCCCCGCAGATTCATAGAATTAAGCAATTCGGCCCAGGGCCTGGTGTCATTGGCTATCCTCCGAGACAGGGTCCATCCCCGCGCGTGTGGGGAGCGGCCTTCTGGACCTGCTCACAACGTGGAACTTCGGGTAGGGAAGGAGGCCGAGGCAACCGCCAATGCCTCGCCCGCCCGCAGGAGTGCCACCGTTAGCGCGGTGCTTCTCCTGTCCATGAACAGTTGCGCGTCGTCCGCCCACGGCGCCGACCAAAAGCGCGGGCCGCGGTGCGCTAACACCGCGGCCCGTCACGTCCGGTGACCAGCAATCACCGTGACGTGTTGCGCCTAGCGGCGCATGGCTGTGTCCACAGTCAGAAAGGGGGTCCGGGCTGTCAACTGCGCAGCTCTTCGCATACTCGGTCGTAAATTTCGAGTAGCAGTCGTCCGACTGCGGCGAAGAATGAACGCCGGTTCCAGTCCGGATCCTCTTTCGTACGGCGAACGCCCCTGCGTCCCATGACGCCTCCCGTTGCAGTGCCTACATTGGCGCACACTGAAGGAACGGCGTAGGGAACCCAAAAGCCCTGCCTGGCTTGACCATAGAAGAGCGCGGGCGGCCGCGGGGCACTATTCGCAGAACTCCATCGCACCGGCCGTTGGTGCTGACGTCTCAGTAATTGCGCCGAGTTGGTTCGGATGGCCTCGGGCTAGGGGCCGGGTCGAACGACCCAATCTAGTGGTCCTCTCGGGGCGCTGAGATTCACGGCGGTTTGGGGACGCTGAGCAGACGTGGCACGTCGTGCCGTCACCCAGTCTGATTGGTACGGAGCATCGTCACGGTGTCCCTACTACCAGCCTTTCTCGGCCCGGCCAAATCCCGGATTTCGCGGAACCTCTCCTTCTGGTAGCCCGACCGGGCTCTTTTCCCGCCACCCCTCCGAGGTCGTCGCCTTGTTCGTCTCTCTGCACCGTGCCCGCAGCACTGTGGATACGCTCGCCTACCTGCTTGGCCCAGGCGAGCGCGGCAACCACGACAACCCACGCCTGATCGACGGCGATGGTCACGGCGCCCCGCTCGCCATGTTCGCGGAGTCGCTCTCCCCGCCCGTCCTCGCTCAGGTCCTCGACGCGCCCATCGAGCGACTCGGCCTCCGGGCTCCGCCAGAGCCCGTCTGGTTGTGCTCGGTGCGCTCCGACCCCCGGCATCAGGACCCGCACGACACGCAGTGGGCCGCAGTCGCCCGCCGCCTCGTCGACACCACCGGCTTGGCTCCCGTGGGTGATCCGGACGCCTGCCGGTGGCTGGCCCTGCGAAGTCAGCCCCGTCGGATGGACATCGTCGCCACCGTCGCCCGGGAAGACGGAGGTCTCCACGCCTCCTACCGCGACGCCTTCCGCCTTCAGGCCGAGTGTCGGCGCATCACCAAGGACCTGGGCCATCTGCCCGTTCCCCGACCGCAGGAGAAGCCCATGCCCGCCCCCTCCATAGCCATCTCCGCCGAGATCAGCGGCAGCGTCGTCGCCCACGGGGCGAGCGACGACCTGTCCGCCGCCCTCCTCAAGCACGCGGGCTTCCAGCAGATTCAGGACTGGCACGGCCGCCGCCACCGCCTCGCCTCCACCACCCCCGCCGACGAGAGCCGCGCCATCGCCACGTATGCGGCCCAGATGCTTCGGGCGGCCCGCTACGAGGTCCGCCTCGACCCCACCCTCGACGCCTCCACCGAGATCAGCCCGACCAATCCGCTCGGTCCGTACAAGACCGGAAGTGAAATCCTCCGGCTCACCGATCAGGTCTGGGCCGCGCCGGACGGGCAGAGCCTCGCCCGCCCAGTAGAGCACCTGATTCACCCCCAGCATGGCGGGCTGGAACGAGTCCGGGAGGCGCTGGAAGCCGTTTCGGCTCGGCTGGAAGAGCTGGACGACGAGTCATTCGAGTTGCGCGACCGCTTCGAGACGGCTGCCGAGTTCCTGACCGCAGCCCAGGCGGAACTCACCGATGCCGCGACCGTGGTGCGCAACATCGCACCACCCCCCGCCTCCCAGAGGGCTGCCCTCGCCGTTTCGCCCTCAGCCGCTGACGCGTGCGTTACCCCATCCCCCTCTGCCACAACTGCCCAGAGCCAGGCGCCCTTCCCCACAGCGCACACGCCCTCCCCCCGGGGCCGGTGACACCCGTGTCCGTCACCCACGCATTGACCGGTGGACCGTCGCGCACCTACCTCATGCGTGCCGCCGACGCTCTGGCCAGCGCCACGACCACATACGCCGTCCCTCTGCTCGTGCTCGTCACCACCGGCTCCACCGTCCTCACCGGCCTTGCCTTCCTGATCGAATGGGTGCCCAGGATCGCCGCCTTCACCGTCGCCGGATCGCTGGTCGACCGGTGGGGTGCCGGCCACGCCTTCCGGGTCTCCAACACGGCTCGCACCCTCGTCGTCGCCGTGACCGCGGTCGTCCTTCTCATCCTTCCGAGCACAGGCGGGTTCTCGACGGCGGCAACGCTCGTCTTCGGAGCGGTCTCCGGGCTGCTGGCCGAGGTCTCCTTCGTTGCGATCGAGACGCTCGGCGCCAAGGCCAGCCGCGATATGGGCAGCCAGGCGCACCGGGTGCAGGCCGCGCAGACCGGGATCGACCAGGCCGCATTGCTGATCGGACCACTGCTCGGTGGCCTGCTCCTGCTCGCCGGGCCCACCGCCCTACTCGTGGTGGTCGCGCTCCTCGCGCTCACCGCCACCACGCTCACCCCTCCGACGAAGGCGCACACTCACCCGACGGACGACGCCCGGGAGCGGAGCAGCCTGCGCACGGGGTGGACAACGCTACGGCACACACCGGCACTGGTGTGGCTGGTCGGCGGTCTGGCTGCCTCGAATCTCGCCACCGGCGTACTGCAGGCTTCGGCCCCGATCACCGTCGTCCATCACTTCCACTACTCAACCGCCGCTGTGGGGTCGGTCTGGAGTGCGGCAGCGGTGGCCTCCCTGGTGGCGATCTGGATCAGCCGCCGGGCCATCGACCGCTTCGGAATCTGGGCTGTGGGCGCGAGCATGGCCGCCCTCGTCACCCTCGCGTGCCTGGGCGCGGCCCTGGCCCCCACCTTCCCCGCGTACACGATTGCGGTGGCGGCGGTCATGGCCGGTGAGGGAGCGATGACCGTGGTGCTGCGCACCCTGCGCGCCCATGCCATCCCCGCTCCGGCGTTCGGCTCGACCCTGGCCGTGACGATCATCCTGGTGCTGCTGCCGCTCCCGCTCGCCGGAGCCCTGATTGCCCTCGTCCCCGCCGACAGCATTCCGCTCCTCCTGCTGGCTTGCGCCATTCTTCAAGGCGCGGCGCTGGCTGTGTGCTTCGCCGGCCTTCGCCGCCACCGCAGCGCCTACGACCTCCCCGGCCACCGGGCCCGTGCCTCCGCGTCGGAGTCCGAGCACGTGGCGGACGCGCGATGACGTGTGCCCCGGGCCTCGTCCTTCCCCTTCCTTTCCTCTCCCTTCCCGATTTCCGTGCACCTGGAGGTTCTCCCGTGTCGCAGATGACCACATCCCCGCTGCTGATCGTCGTCGGGGGTACGGACCCCGTCTACCGGGGGTACTGCGTCGAGCAGGCCGCCGCCGGATATCCCATCGCGCTGATCGACACCAAGTCGCCGTCCTGGGCGCACCACTTGGTAGCCGATCACGAGGTCGCCGACATTCACGATGTCGACTCGGTGGTCGCGGCTGGCCTGGCCCTGGCTGAGCGGCACCGGGTCGCGGGGGTGGTGACGTGGGACGAGTACGCGCTCGTGCCCACCGCAGCGCTCGTCGAACGCCTCGGCGTGCCCGGCAACGCGGTGGAGGCGATGACTGCGTGCCGCGACAAGGCCAGGAGCCGCCGCCTGTTCGCCGAGCACGACGTTCCCTCGGCCACTTCGACGCGCGTCACCAGCCTGGAACAGGCACGTGAGGCCGCGCTCAGTACCGGCTTCCCCGTCGTCCTTAAGCCGTCCTCCCACGCTGCGAGCATCGGCGTGATCCGCGCCGACAACATTGAAGAGCTGCTCGTTGCTTGGGAGTTTGCCTCGGCCGGGGCCGGTGAGCAGGGCCCGGAGGGCAGCGGTGTGCTCGTCGAGGAATACCTGGCGGGCCCGGAAGTCTCCGTCGAGTGCGTCACCCACCAGGGCATCACCACCGCGCTGGCCGTCACCCGCAAGGAGGTCGGCTTCGCCCCGTACTTCGAGGAGACGGGCCACACCGTGGATGCCGCCGACCCGCTCCTGCCCGAGGTCGCGCCCGTCGCGATCCAGGCCGTACGGGCGCTCGGGGTGACCTCCGGTATCCAGCACGTGGAGATGCGCCTTACCGCCACGGGGCCCAGGATCATCGAGGTGAACGCGCGCATCGGCGGGGACCGGATCGGCACGCTCGTTCGCCTCGCGACCGGCCTCGACCTGCCCCGCATCGCCGCCGACGTCGCCTGCGGACGCCAGCCCGACCTCACGCGCACCGCCCACACGACCGCCGCGATCAAGATCCTCTACCCGCCGGCCTCGGGCGTCCTCACCGCCCGCGAGTTGTCCGCCGACGCGGATGCGACGTGCCCGTGGCTTCACGAGGTGACGTGGCTGCGCAAGGTCGGCGAACAGGTGGCGCTGCCCCCGGCCGGGAATCTCGACACCGCCCGCGTCGGCTTCCTCATCGTCACCGATGACACCGCTCAGGAGACCCGGGCCCGCCTCGCCTCCCTCACGGACGACCTCACTCTCACGGTCACCCGGTGAACCCCCTACACCCAGGCGCTCGCGCTGCCAGACCCACCGGCGGCGACCAGCGAGAGCACGGGCGGTGGGCGCGACCCGTACGAGCCCACCGTCCGGTCCCAGTCCCAGGCCGAGGAGCAGAAGTGCCGGAATTCCACCCCAGCATCGGCGACGCCATCGGCGCGGCGATGTCCCACAACATCAAACTCGCACACGGCGCAGTGCCGGGCCCGGACGAAGATACGCGGGTCCGCTACATTCCGCCGCCCGGCGCCGACTCGTATTCGGTGCGCGGGATGATCCACCGGCTGACCGAGGACGCCTCGCCGGGAGAGGTCGCCAGCATCCTTGAGGAAGTCACCAGCGCCTTGGCGGGTGTGTTGCCGGAACTGATTGGACTGACGGCCGCAGCAGCGGACTGGACACGTCTGCGGCTTTCCTTCGACAACCCGGTTCCGCCCAACGCCCCGTTCGAGACGTGGACTCGCCTCGCCGCCGCGCACAACATGCTGGAAGGGGCTCAGGAGTACCTGCTGGACGCAGAGGCAGGCGTCGCCGCCTGCCCCCAGGAGCGCACGCACCCTCGGCACCACGAAATGGTCTACGAGCTGCGGACGCGGGAACTGCTTCACGACGTCATGGGCGCCCCGGCTCCCCACGCCGCACCGTCCACCGCCGATACACGGACGGAAACGAAGAGGCAGCAGGCCGCGCAGAGCACGTCCCCGAACGTCGTCGCACGCGGGACACCTACACAGCACGAGACGGCCGAAGCCCCACCGAGCGCTGCTTCGCACCGCCCGCCCCACACCCGCTGACCAGCCCGCCCCACTCGTCCAGGAGTTCCAGATGCCACACCGCAGATTGCATCTCGCCCCCTCCGCCCTTCTCCGCCCGCGCCTCCTCCTGGACTCTTCATGCCCGCACAACGCACTACCGCGCCCTCGGCCACCACCGGGACGGACGCGCTCCTGTATCTCCTGTTCGGCGCACTCGGCTTCGGGCTCTGCGTCGGCTCCCTGACCTGGCTCAGCGGAAACCTGACCAACACCCTCCTCGGGGTCGGGCCCTGGACGCCGTTCGAGGTGACCGACGGGCTGCTTCGCCCCGCCGAGACGTGGCCGCATCTGTCCACAACCGAAATCCTGATCGGCGCGCGGATCGTCCCCGGCCTGCTGGCTCTCGGCCTCGCCGTCCTCGGCATCGCACTGTGGATCAGGTGGCGAGGCGGGGCAAGGAGGGGCCTCGCCCGCAGGGGCGATCTCTCCCCGCTGCTCGGGAAGGAGATCACGGCCAAGGCCCGCGATCTGCGGCCCTCGCTCAGCACACTGCGCGCGAAGAACATCGCTCCCGCCGACAGGGGCGTTCTCCTGGGCGCCCTCTCGCCGGGGCGGACGGAGGTGCGAGCCTCATGGGAGGACGTGATCGTCGCGATCATGGCACCGCGCAGCGGCAAGACCAGCGCCTTGGCAATCCCCGCGATCCTCTCCGCCCCCGGCCCCGTTCTCCTCACAAGCAACAAAGCGGCGAACGACGCCTACACGACCACGGTCGGCGCCCGCAGCGAGGTCGGCACGGCCTGGACGCTCGACCCGCAGCAGATCGCACACCACCCGCGCGAGATGTGGTGGGACATCCTCGCCGATGCCCGCGATCTCGCCGGGGCAAAGCGGCTTGCCGGTCATTTCGTCGCCGCGAGCGTGGACGAGTCGAACGGCAACGACTTCTGGTCGACCGCCGCCGCCAACACGCTCGCCGCCCTCTTCCTCGCCGCCGCCAGCCACCGCCGCCCCGTCACCGACGCCCTGGCCTGGCTCGCCTCACCCGCCGACCGCACCCCGGTCGACCTCCTCACCGATGCCGGCCACCACGCGGTCGCCGCTCAACTCCAGGGCACCGTCTCAGGCGCGGTCGAAACACGAGACGGCATTTACGAGACCGCCCGCCAATACGCGAGCTGCCTCCTCGACCCCGAAGTCTCAGCCTGGGTCACTCCCCACCCGGGCCTTCCCGAGTTCAAGCCCAGCGCCTTCGCCTCCTCCACAGACACCCTCTTCCTGCTGAGCAAGGACGGCGGAGGCTCAGCGAGCGCGATCATCGCCGCTGCAGCCGATGCCGTCATGCGCGCCGCCGTCGTCGTCGCCGAACGCTCCGGAGGGCGCCTCGACCCGCCCGCCCTGTGCGTCCTCGACGAAGCCGCGAACGTCTGCAAAATCTCGGACCTACCGGACTTGTACAGCCACCTGGGCAGCCGGGGGGTCATCCCGATCACGATCCTGCAGTCCTACCGGCAGGGGCAGCGCTGCTGGGGCGAGGCCGGGATGGACGCCCTCTGGTCGGCGGCCACCATCAAGATCGTCGGCTCGGGCATCGACGACGCGGACTTCGCCGACCGGCTCAGCAAGCAGGTCGGGGATCACGACGTCCAGACCACCTCCGTCTCCACCAGCGAAAGCGGCAAGTCCACGTCGGTGAGCATGCGCACCGAACGCATCCTGCCCCCTGACGCGATCCGCGCCCTGCCCAAGGGCAAAGCCCTCCTGCTCGCCACCGGCCTGCGGATTGCCATGCTCACCCTGCGCCCCTGGTACAAGGAACCCCACGCGAAGACGATCGGCCCGGCCTCCGCCCACGCCACCAAGGCCATCACCGCACGAGCCCTCGCGAAGGACAACCAGCGCGACGACTACGGGCTGTCGGCATGAGCGCCTCCTCTCTCGCTCCCGGACGTCTGGGCCGCTCGCCCGCCGTCCGCCGCAACGGTCAGTGGTGGCTGGTCAGCGAGGCGGGCGCTATAGCCGCCACGGACACTGCCTTCGCCGCGACGCTCGACAGCCTCGCCCGCGCCCTGGACGACGCCGAGCACGCCGTCGCCCGTCTTCGCGCCGTAGCCCCTGGCTCCTCCGCGCCGGAGTCGGGAGAGCACCGGTGAACCCGCTCCTGAGCGCCGAGCAGGCGGTCCTCGGCGCGATCCTCCTCGACCCCGGTCAGCTTGCCCACCTCGGCTGGCTCGCTCCAGCCCACTTCGAACGGCCCGCGCACCGGGCTCTGTTCTCTGCCATGTGCACGCTGCGCGACAAACATCACCCCGCGCTCGCCGGGGACGACGTCCCGTTGTCGTGGATCACCGACGCTGTCGCCGAGGCCGGCCGCCACGTACGGGGCCTGACCGACGTGTACGCCCACTCCCTGGTGCAAGGCTGCCCACATCCCGAACACGCCCCCGTTTACGGGCGTATGGTGCTGGAGGGCGCCATCCACCGCACCATCACCCAGCACGCGATCCGCCTCCACCAAGCCGCCCGCGCTGACTCCGTACGCGGAGACGTCGAAGGCGCCCTCCACCAAGCCGACGTGCTCACCGGTGTCCTGCGGGATCTCTCCGAGAGCTGGGGTGCCGAAGCCCGCCCCGCGCTACCCTCCGGCTCCTCTCCGCTGCCGGCCGCGCCCGCTCCGGCCGAGAGCGTCCTCGACGACGAGCGCTTCCTCCTGTCCGTCCTCATCGAGCAGCCGGGCTCCATGGACGCCGTCGTCAACTGGCTGCGTCCCAGCGACTTCTCCACCACCGCTCACGGCCTGCTCTACCAGTGCCTCGGCGCACTGCACCACCGGGGCGAACCCATCGACCGCCTCACCGTCCTGTGGGAAGCACAGCGACGCGGCCTTCTCGCCGACGGCACCCTCACCCGCGAGCAGATCACCGCGCTCGCCGACGGCGTCGGAGCAGGCGACGCCGACTGGCTCGGGCAGCAGGTGATCCGTTCCTCTCTCACCCGGACCGCAGCCGCCTCCGCCCGCGCGGTCCGGGACGCCGCCGAGGACGAAACCCTCACTCCAGGACGCCTGATCAGCCATGCCCTGCACGCGCTCGGGCCGCTCGACGACGTCCGTGCCCGCTGGGACACCGCGATCGGCGGCACCAGCCCGCCGCCCGCCCCAGAAGCACGCGAACCTCAGGCCGAGCAGGTGCACGCCGCCCTCGCCCGCAGCACTCCGCGCGCAGTTCGGCACGTCCCATACCGCCCCGCGCGCCCTTCGACGGCTCCCTCGACCACGCCTTCTCGCTCTCATCACCGGGACGCACCGTGAAGAACGATCCTTACGCTCCCCTCAGCCACCGCTCGCGCAGTCAGCGGCCCGCTGGATCCCGACGTCGAGGAGGGGAGCGCGAAGCGGTGTACGACTCGCTGCACCAGGCGCGTAGCGAGCTTTACGACGCCACCACCACCTTGGCGCACCCGGCGTACCGCTTCGAAGCCGGAGGCGCGCGCGTCCCAGCCGTCTTGTACCGCGGCTCCCGCAGCGCCTCTCCTGCTCCCGAGCCGTTCTCCGCGGCGCCTGCCGTTTCCCCGCTGACTCAGCGGCCGGATAAAGGCGAACGCCGGGGATGAACGCCCGTGCTCCGCCTCGCCCTGCCAGCCGCGGAAGCCGAGCGATCGTCCAGCGCCCCCTACGGGGTTACGCCAGCCCTCCTCCCCACCCACAACGTTGGGACCCCCGCCATGAATCAAACCGTCTTTGACACCGAGCTGCCCGATGCCCTGACCCGATCGCAGTTCAGGCTCGCAGCCCTGGCCGAGATGCTGCCCGAGGCCGAGTCCCTCGTCGAACACCCGGACCCCGCCCACGCCTCTCGGCTCGCCCTTCGTACCGCCGAGGCGGTAGACGTCCTGGCCGTTGGCCTCCTCAAGATTCACCGTTCTTCCCACTCCAACGAAGGGGAACGGGCCGCGCTGCTCACACAAGCCATAGCGCCGATCAGCGAGGCTCTCTCCGCTCTGAGCGCGACGAGCCGGGTTTTCGTGTGCCTCAGCAACCCGGACACCCACGCCTCGACTACCGACAGCCAAGCGCGCGAGACCCTGCGCAAAACCCGCCTCGCCCTCCACCGTGCGGTGGATGCCCTGGAGCGCACCGCCTACCGCGTGGAAAACGGCGGCGCACGAGTCCAGGTCGCCCTCCTACGCAGCGCACTGAACGCCGGTTACAACCCAGCACCTTCATCTCCCCCTGCCCCGTCCTCGCCCCCTCACCGACGCGGCGGCCACCGATGAGTCTGACCATCGGCTCCCTTTGCTCCGGGTATGGCGGCCTGGACCTGGGCGTTCTCTCCGCACTCGGCGGCACGGTCGCCTGGCACGCCGAGACCGATCCCGCCGCCTCGCGCATCCTCGCCCGGCACTGGCCCGGTGTGCCCAACCTCGGGGACATCACCACTACCGACTGGTCCCTCGTCCCCGAGGTGTGCGTCCTCACCGCCGGTTTCCCCTGTCAAAGACGTCTCCGTTGCCGGGCCCCGCACCGGCCTCAACCCCGACACCCGCTCCGGGCTCTGGCTGCACGTGACCCGTGCGGTCGAAGCCCTCCGCCCCTGCCTGGTGGTGATCGAGAATGTGCGCGGCCTCCTCACCTCACCCGCCGCAGCCCGTGGCGACGTGGAACCCTGCCCGTGGTGTCTGGGAGACGCCCCAGACCGGCCTGCTCTGCGGGCACTCGGCGCCGTACTCGGCTCCCTGGCCGACCTCGGGTACGACGCGCGCTGGCTCGTGCTTCGTGCCTCCGACGTCGGCGCACCGCACCGCCGCGAGCGCGTCTTCCTCAGCGCCTGGCCCGCCGAACGCCTTGCTCAAAACCCCGACGAGCAACCTGGCGACGAACGGCGGCAGTCAGCACCCGACGAAACGGAAACAGGGTGGGCACGGCCCCAATCTGGCCGACGAGGTGGAGTGGCTCCTGCCCACCCCGAAAGCCTCCGACGGCATCAAGGGCTCGCCGAACCAGCGTCACGGCAACGGGGATTTGACCCTGCCCAGCGCGGCAGCCTCCCTGCCGCGCTCGCATCGCACGAGCACCAGTTCCAGCTCGGGGCATCCACCGGCCTCTTCTCCGGAGACGTCCCTGCCGTTGTTGCGGCAGACGTACTCGGCTCCGAGGAAGACGGCACGCGGTGGGGCCGATATGCAGCCGCCGTCGCCCGATGGGAGATCCTCACCCGCCCCGCTCCGGAACCCACCGACGCTGCGGGCCGCTTGCGTGCGGAGTTCGTCGAGTGGATGCAGGGCCTGGAGCCGGGCTGGGTCACCGCCACTCCCGGCCTGGGCCGCCCCGCCCAGCTCACCGCCCTCGGCAACGGTGTCGTGCCCCAACAGGCAGCCCACGCCCTGCACTTGTTGAACCCGTCGCACGTCCGCTGCCCCAGGGGCAGCGCGCAGTAGCGGCCCTCTACGCCACTTGTCCGGCCGGGCCAAACCCCGAATCCCGCAGATCGTCTTCCGCACGCCGTCACCCCGCGAACGGAGCACCTTCCATGCCCGACACCAGCCCGCCCACCCCCGAGACCGAACGCGAACCCGTCCGCGTCCCAGACGCAAACCTGGACGATCTCGCCTCCACCGTCGCCCAGATCGTGACCGAGGTTCGCCAGCACGGAGTCACCCTCGATCGCCTCGCCACCGAGCCGGAACTCGACCCCGACCAGCCGACGAACGACGACCCCGAAACCGAGCAGGCCGACGGTCCCACCTCGATCTTCATCCCGGCACTGGGCGGACCGGCGTACGCCACCGAACTCGCCGCCCTCAGCGACTGGGTGCACTACCTCCTTCTGCCGGTGTACGGCCGGGAGATCAGCGCGAACCGGCCCTGGTGCGCGCAGTGGTACGAACACCCCGAGGCCGTGGCCCGTCTCCATGCGCTCTGGCTCGCCTGGCAGCAGCTCACCGACACGGAGGCCGGCCTGTCCGGTCCTTCGACCTGGCACCGCGACCACCTGGACCACACGCTGGCACACCTCCGCGCCCCCGACGGCCCCTTCGCGGCCTGTACGACCAGCGCGACCCGGCCCAACCACCGGGTGCTGGCCGCCCCCACACCCAAGCAGGCGGAGGAGGAGGCGGCGTGAACAACGTTTTCGACTTCGGCCTCGACCGTCTTGCACCGGCCGACAACGCCTCGGAGGAAGTAAAGGAAGACTTCCGTTCCGGCGACCTGACGGTGCTCTCCCGGCACGACACCACGCCCAACGGCTCCCACAGCTTCGTCCTCGCCCATGACCGATCGGTCACATGGGAGGTACCCGGTGAGCCGCAACTCGTTGCGATCGCGGTCGCGCGGGATCTGCGGGAATCCACGTTCACGTTCGAGACGAGCCGCCACGCCACGGCCTCCTTCGCCCAGAACTGGCTGGCAGACCGCGGCTGCCCGCTCGATCAGATCGCACTGCGCGGTGGCGACTTCATTGAGCCCGCCGACGACCTCACGATCCGGGTTGAGCAGCAGATACAAACGTCGGGCTCCCGCTACGAGGTCCTCGACACCTATACCTCCGACGACGACCCCAGCGAGGCGTGGACGCTCGTCCGCGACCCCGAGGCTGACCAGGCGCCGGTTCGCCTCTTCCACGAGGAGTGGAACCACGACGCTGGCACGTACACGATCCGCGAGGGCGCGTTCGCCGACGTTGGTGCCGCCCAGACCTGGCTGGACAAGCGCAGCGGGCCACTGCCCGAGCCACCGGAGTACAGCGACCGCAACGGTGATGCCATCCGGGCCCGCGTCGCCCTCTCCCGGTCAGCCGGTGCCACCGCAATACCGCAGGCCAGCCTCGACGCGCCGCGCACGATGATGGCGAAACCGCTCCAGACCCCAGTCCAGGGGCGGCTGCTGTGAGCCGCGCCCGCTTCGCCTTCGCCGCCCACCCGGACGCCCTTGTTGACCTCCAGCAACTTCCGCCAGACATAAGGGACCTGGCCCTGGTGGAGCTGCAGAACCTCGTCCACGGCAGCGACGACTGCATGCCCTTGCGCGACCGCCTCGCGGGCTTCCACAAGGTCTACGTGGACCCGCGCGCGGCCTACCGCATGGTCATCCAGTTCCGCCCCGCACCCCCCACTTCCCAGCACAAACGCGAGATCTACCTCGTTGCCGCCGGACCCCGCCACGACTACTCCGTCTACCGGAGCGCACAGATCCGGGTCGGCACCCACCCCACCGTCGAAAGCCCCGCTGCCGCGCGCGACCGCGTACGCGCGGCCCGCGCCCGCTCCCCGTACGCGACCGGTCTCACAGCAGGCTCCGCGACGACCTCAACGGCGCCCCATGCGTCTCCCTCTGTTCGAAAGGTTGCCCACCGATGAACGACGGCGTCTCCTCCGACCGTGCTCTGTTCGCGGACCTGCTCACCGACGCCGCGCAGGAGGTCTCTCGCGTCTTCACCGCCGACTACCCGACCACGGCCTCCCGCTCCTACCTCTACCCGGCTCTCGGCCCGCTCTCGGCCGGGCCTCGGGTGGTCGATGACCTGACCAAGCGGCTGGAGGACTTCCTCGCCGAATCGCTCCCCTCCACACCGCTGGGCTTGTTCACCCTCGCCTCCTACGCCTCCGCGCTGGGCTGGCTCGCCGAGTCCCTCGCCGAGCTGACCACGGCGGTCGAGGGAATCTGCGCCCTCGTCGGCCTCCCGACCTCATCGAACCCCGCACCCACCTCCGTGCCTTCGCCGGACCTGCCGGGCCTGGACGAGTTGAAAGACGCGGGGGAGCCCGAACTCTTCCTTGACGCGCTGCAGGCCGCAGCCGACGACGCCGACCTCACGCCCCCCGTCTACCTCCACGCCCTGACCGCCTCCCTGCTCGCCGCCACGACCATGTCGAACGACTGCACGGAGATCATGGACGGACTCATCGACGACGCAGCCCTCCTCCTCAGTAACAGCACCGACCACGTGTGGAGCGGCGACGGCTCCGAGGGCCTGCCGACCCTGGTGCGCTCGCTCCTCGCACGCATCGAGGAGGCCCGGTGAACCCGCACGACCCTTCCACTCACCCCGGCCGCCACGCGATCAGCGAGCGGTTCGGCGTCACGGACCTGCGCCCCCTCTCCAAGGCGCTGCCGCCCGCTGACCCGGTGCGTGTCATGGCCCGGCTCGTGACAGAGGCGGCCGACACCCTCGACGCACTGCACCAGAGGCTCACGGAGCGCGCCGCACGAGCCATCAGGGCGCTTCTACCCGTCAGCGAAGGGTCGACGGACAACCTCATCGGTGCCGGCGGCGTGATGCCCGACCTCGCCCACAGTCTCGAACTGCTCTCGACCCGGCGCGCGGGAGCGTACGACCACCTCAACCAGGCCATCTCCGGCCTGCGCGCGATCATGCCTCCCGGCGCCGAGGGCGCCCGGCTCCTGAGCGCGGCGAGGAAAGAGGAGAGGAAGACGGCAGACCGGGCAGGAACCCGGCTCCACCGCGACAGGGACTTGAAACGTGACGTCCGCGGGCTCAGCTACATCTCGTTCGGCGACGTGCGCTTGGACCACGACCCAGAAACCGGCCTTCCCCACGTACTACGGGGCGTCGACAGGATCGACGAGCATCTCCGTCCCGACGAGGTCCAGGCCCTTATCGATGACGGTCTGGTCAGCAGGTCCGGCCCGGATCTCGGTCTGACAGCCCTGGGCGCCCGGACGTTGCAGGACGCCCGCGCGAACCTGCCTGGCATCTCCCTCCAGGAGCGCATCTTCGGTCCACGGCAGCGCGCGCTGGACGCCGTCGCTGCCGGCGGGCTGCGCCTTCACGCGGATCACCTCACCAACACCCTCTACACCTCCGGATCAAGGACGCCCTCGCTCTTCCCCGTGTACGGCGACGTCGTACAGGACCTGATCGGTGACGGACTGGTCCAGGCTGACGACAGCGCCAGCATCCGCGGGAGCGGCTCGCCCCTCTCCCTCACCGAGCGCGGCAAGCGGCTCCACCGCATCGCCCGTGCAGAAACCTCGCGTGTCTCAGCCGCACTCGGCCGCAGCAGCGCGCCACCCCCCGGCCCTTCCGGCATCGGTGACGAACCGCCTGCGAATGTCACCGCACCCGGTACGCGCGCCACCGTCTGTTCACGCTGACCACGCGGTCATGAGAGCCGCCCCCTTCGCAGCGCTGCCCTCTACCGACCCCTCGGCTTTGCCGTACGGGCGGAGCCGTACCCACACCCTCGGGATGCCCACCATGCCCCCAGATTCCGTCACGTCGGACGCATTCGAGGATGTCCTCGTAACCCCCCGCTACCTCGCGGGCGGGGGATACTCCGGCGACCCGGGATTCGCCCCGGTCGCCCACTGGCCGCACCACGAGCTGCGGGACGGCCCCTGCCAGCTCCTGGTCACCTCGCCCGACCAGCGCATCAGGATCGGCTGGTTCGGGGACGACTTCGAAACGTTCAAGATCTCCGCCGCCGAGGATGCCGTCTCCCCACCGAGCTGGCATGCTTCCTTCCACCATCAGATGCCGCCCGAGATCGTCGCAGGGCTCACCACAGCCCTGGCCCGCGACTGGGCGGAGGCCGACGACGGCGATGGACGCTTCCTCCACCGCCCCTCCATGTACCTGGACAACTCCATCCAGCCCCTGACAGACGCCGGCTGGACCCGACGAGCCTCCAAGGCCAACACGATCGAGTTCGTCGCCCCGGACGGACAAGCCGGAGTCTTCGTCAACAACCGTCGCAACCGTGACGACGACGAAGCCATCGTGCTGTGGGCGGGCCCGCCCGGCTACGACCGCGCCAAGGCGTACTTCTCAGCCGGGACACCGTCCCACCTCATCGCTGCCACGGCCGCAGCACTCTCCGACCCCGCGCCGCTGACACGCGAGCGCCACATGATCAACCGCAGCGTGGAACATCTCGTCACGCTCACCCCGCTCACCCCGCCCCGGCCTCAGCCTTCTCGGGCCCCGACGCCGCTCGACGTACGCCGGACCGCTGTCGTCCAGGCGGTCCGCCGCGCCGAGCACACGCCCCACCCCGCCGCCAGCCTCCGCGTCCAGGCCGCCCGCAGCCGCACCACAGCGCCACCACCACGACCCCAGCACCCAGCTCCCGTAGCCAGCGCCTCCGTGCCACCCGCGCCCGCACCCACGCGCCGCTTCCGCTGACAGCCCTCCGCCTACGCTTACGAACAGAGGAAAACGCATGCCCGAAGCTACTTTCCTGGACCAGGCCACCAACATGATCGAGAGCCGCTGGGGCCGCTCCATCGCCGAGCTGGAAAAGCGGGCGCTCACCCGGCCCGACGAAGACCCCCTCCTGTCTGTGGCCATACGCATCCGGTCGTGCCTTGTCGTCACCGACAACGCCACTCGCGTCCGCCAGGAACGCCTTCACGCGCTCACCCGGCCCGGACGCGAAACGGAGTTTCACGACCTGGACCGCATCACGACCGTGGCCTCCGGCCTCCGCGCCAGCCAGGCCGAGAGCCTCACCTCCCTGCGCGCCATCGGCCTCGTGATCGAGACCCACGAGGACCTGGACACGAGCCCGCAGCATGCACCAGTCGCCTCCCGGACACAGGCCGCTGTCGCCCGCTCCGCCCCCTCCACCGGCACAAAATCCGGCACCCCCGTACCCACCCCCGCTGCCAGCTCCCAGAGGCCCGTGCGCGGCCCGCACCGCTGATCTTCCCGCGCCACCACCACGTCCGCAGCGCCCCCCTCCTCCGCGCAGGAGCGGAGGGCGCTGCGGCGCTCACCCGAAACAACTCCCGCAAAGGACTACGAACTTCGGCCCAACCCATGTCAACGTACGGGTGCCGGACGAAACCGCAGGTCAACGGAAGGACCGTCGTCGATGAACACTCCTCTCACCCGTCCTCCCGCCCGACTGGCCCCCGCCGTCGAAGGGCGCCGCTGGCTCTCGGGCGACGGAGCCGCAGGACCTGTGCTCGACCTCCTCGACAGCCTTGGCTGGAGGATCGTCGGCACCCCGGAGACCAACGTCCACGCGATGAGCCCGGACGGCCACGTCTACGTCGGCTGGCTCCCCGAGGACCCCACCGCCTGGAAACGCAACATCGTTTGGCAGGTCCACGTCATTCCGGGGGATGCGGAGCCCTGGTCCCAGTCGTTCGGCCCCGGCACGCCCGCCGAGACCGTCGCCGGATTCCTCTCCGCGCTCGTGGCGAACTCACCCGTCCTCCGCTGAAATACGGGCGGGCCGCCCCTGATACCGCCGCACGTGCAGCCATGCACGCCGCACCTACTCCGGCGGCGCGGCCCCTATGGACACGGCACACAGCACCGACGCCGTACCGCACGCCGTCCGGAGCACCTTTCCGGCAGCGCGACTCCGCCCCACCACGAACGCCCACACACAGGAGGAATCACCGTGCCCTTCCACGCCCCGCTCACCAACCACCACGCCGACGACTCGCTCTGCCCGCCCGACCACAAGCACACCAGCTCCGGCAAACCGCTTCACCCCGACTGCCCCGGCCGCAACTACAGCCAGGCCGTCTGCTCCTGCGGCAACTGGGAGATGCGCCACCCCGGCAAGGGCTACGTCAACGAGTGCCGCCGGTACCACCTCGCCCAGCACAAGAACCCGTCCCCCGCGATCCGCGACGTACCCCCGTCCAGCGGACGCTGACAGGCGGGCCGTCCTTCATTCCACGTCCCCTCAACGGAGGCTTCCATGCCGTACTACCTCACCGTCGGGCACCTGCTCGGCCAGCTCCAGAGTCTGGACCCCAACATGCCGATCCGCCTCGCCATCAACCCGGACTGGCCCTTCACCCATTACCTCGCGACGGACGTCGTCGTCCGCGATGGCGTCGCCTTCATCGCCGACGACGGCCAGGAGGACTACCTCCCCGCCGCAGTCCGCGACGCCCTCTCCTGGGCCTGACCTCCACTCGATCCCGCCCACCGGAGGCCCCGATCACTGACACCCCCCTGAAACTGGACTCCCTCGCCGCACTCCCCATGCCGCCCGGCGTACGCGGCGCACTGATCCGACACGTCCCCCAGGCCACGAACCGCCCGATCCACATCGCCTGGCAGTCCCCCGACGCCACCCCGCTCCGCCATGGCCACACGCTCCTCGCCTGGCAACTCTCCCAGCACACGGGCTGGGACGTCACCGCCCACCTGGGGCTACCCACCGGGGAGGTACTCCTCGCTTCCTGGCCCGCCCTGCCGAGCCACTGGCCCAGGATCGTCCGCCCCACCCTCTACGAGGTCCACGGCCTCTGCGCGGGCCTGGCCATCGCAACCGCCGCCCTCGACCTCGCCAACCACCTCGCCGAGAACTGACCAAACCACATCGGCAGGCCGCCCCGCGTCCACCCAGCAGGGGCGGCCTTTCGTCATCCCCAAAACCAACACGTACTGCCCGCTCAAACGACCAGGCCGAAGGGCCCCTGCACCAGGGCGCGTGGTGGTGGAGGGACTGACCGGACCTGTTGCGGCACGTAGGCTGCTGACATGCCGAGCCCGTCGCCCATGCCCTCTCCGCCGTTTCCCTCGCCCGACAGCGCGGTCCTTCGAGTCGTCGTGGAAAAGGCCATCCAGGCGCTCCGCAGCGGCGAAGCCTCGGCGGAGGAAGCCATCCTGGACGCCGCCGTCCACGGCTGGTACGAGGGCCACATCCAGGGCGAGGACGCCTGCCCCGGCTGCACCTTCCGAGGAAAACTGCCCAAGAACGAACCGCGAGACTGACCGCCAAAGCGAGGAGGAGCCCACCGGTAGGGCTTCTCCTCGCGCCGCCCCCTAACCCAGGTACAGCCCGGCGAAGGCGCCGTCGAATCCCAGGGCGACCAGTCCTTCCTGCACGCTGTCGTGGTGCGTCCAGTCCGGGGCGCCGACGAGCGCGTCGAAGTCGGCACGGCGGATCTCCGGCTCGAGCCACTGGTGGCCGCAGCGGCAGACGATCCAGACGTGTCGGCCCCGGTTGATGAGGAGCCAGTCCCGCCGGGCGCTACAGGCGGAGCAGAGCACGGGAATGCCTCGAAGGCTGCAGGCGTGAGGATGCGTGAGGCACCGCGTGGCGCCAGGGCCTGTAGGCGCCTGGGTCTCGTGGGCAAGGTGAAGGAGCGGATCCCGCGCCGTCCGCGGAAGGGAAACGGCCACCGGCCCCGTGCGGTGCGTGCTGGTGGTCGGCATGAACGTCATCTCCCGTTGCTCGTCGCTCTCTTCCATCCCTAGCAACCCGCTGTGTCCTTGTCCAGGGGTTTGCTGATCACGGCATCGGCCTCCCGCCCCCCTGTGGTGGTCAACGAGGTACCGGGCTCGCCGACCGTGACCGGTCACCACGGCCAGCGCCGGACTTCGCCTTCGTCTCCCGTGCGTCCGCCGCGCGGTCGATACCGCGTTTCTTCCGCCGTACCAAACCGCCGTGGCTCGGCACCCTCTCGGCATGACCTCGTCTTACGTGGAGGGTCCGATGCCCGATCGCACTATCTCTTCGATCAACGCCCAGCGCGTGGAGGATGCGCTCACACTTGTCAGCCCCCGATGGACCGCCTGGATCGCCATGACATTGGCCCAGGAGAACCTCCCCATGCGCGTACGGGAGTTGAGCGCCCGGTTGCCCTTCGTCCGAGAGACCTTCGTCAGTAAACGGCTAGCTGACATGCGCGTGGGCGGGTTGGTGACGCGTGGCCCTTGCGCGATGTGGCCCGGCTGCTCCTTGCTGGGTGCGAGGACAGCCGGGCCCCTTTCGCCGAGTCGGCGTTGCCGTGTGACCTAGCTGATGGTGCGGAACGGCGCGAAGTCCGCAGGCATTTCCACTGCGGTGCCCTTGCCGGTGGAGGGGTCCCGGTGGCCGACGAGTTTGGTGCCGGAGCCGGTCACCTGGGTGTACCAGAGGTCGAAGGCGCCACTGTGGTCGGCGTCCCCGGGTGAGGTGAGGAGGGGGTTGGCGGTGGTGGTGAGGGTGGTCGGCACCTTCACGCCGTGCGCGAGGTCGGGCAGTCCGTCGTCGCCCGTGCCGGGGTAGACGTAGACGTCGCCGGTGGTGCGGTCGCGTGCGCCGAGGTCGACGTGGCCGTCGCCGTTGGTGTCGCCGGGGGCGAAGAGGTCCGTGTTGGCCCAGGTGTTGTCGCCGAGGAGGACGGGGTCGTGGTCGGTGTCGAGGCGGTTGTCGTCGGTGGCGTAGTAGAGCCAGAGCTGGTCGCCCTGCTTGACGAGGAGATCGGGGTGCCCTGGGGTGTCGGGGGTTCCGTCGCCGTCGTAGTCGAGGGCGCCGTCGACATCGCCGATGGCGAGGATCTGGTCGGCGTTCTGCCAGTGGTTGTTGTTGTCGTCGTAGACGGTGAGTTCCTGGCGGGGTCCGCCGTCTTCTTCGGTGCAGTCGGTGCAGGCGAAGCCGTAGCCGTTGTTGGGGTGGATCCACAGTCGGTCGGCGTCGGCGGTGTCGTCGTGCCGGGCGGCGATGAGGTCCTCGTAGCCGTCGCCGGTCCAGTCACCGCGGTGGGTGACGCGCACGCCCTTCCAGTTGGAGTGGGAGGCTTCGTTGGCGACGTCGGTCACGGTTCCGTCGCCGGCTCCGTACATGCGGTGCAGGACCTCGTCCTTGTCGATGGCCCAGAGGTCGGGGTTGCCGTCGCCGTTGATGTCGCCGGGCTGGTCCGCCTGTTCGAGGCCGAAGACGAAGAAGATGTACGTGGCGGCGTCCGAGACATTGCCGGCCTTGTCGATGCTCTGGGCGTAGAGCGTGTGCGTCCCGGCGGTCGTGGGGGTGAGTTTGACGCTGACCGAGCCACCGGTGGCGGAGGGCGTCAGGGCGTGCTTCGTGGTGTCGGAGTCGGTCCAGTACTGGTACTTGGCGACGTCCTTCACGCCTCCGCTGGCGATCGTGAAGGTCCCGGGGGCGCGGACGCGCCCGGTGGTGGTGGGAACGCCGTCGGAGCTGTCGGGAAAGTCCTTCGAGGACACGGCGGGCGGAGTGCTGGGGCGGTTGGGGTCGAAGACGAAGCGGCAGCCGGCTGCCCCGAGGGTGGGCGTCCAGTCGGACTTGGCGGTGGCGTCGCTCGCCTGGGCCTTCCAGGAGAAGTTGCCGTTCGCGTCGTTCAGGTACTTGCTGAGGGTGGCCTTGGGAACCTTGACCTTCGCGATGGTCCCGGAGGTCACTGAGACGGTCTGGTCGAAGAAGACTCCTGCCTTGTCGTCGTGGTGGCCGGTGGCCCACAGGTGGAAGCGGGCGGTGACCGTGCCGCCGTCCTTGTCGCTGACCTTGGCAGTCAGGGTGACATCGGTGTTGCCGATGAGGCCGTAGGGCGCCGTGTCACCGCAGCCCTTGCTGTTCTTCGTCGAGGGGATGGTGTCCAGTGCGGTGGGGGCGCTGGGCGGTGTGTTGTACGTGGTGGACATGACGGCGGACTTGGCGTCGAACTTCTTCCAGCCGTAGACGTCACTCTCGTTGTCCGCCGACAACTCCAGAGTGATGGAGTTCCACTTGCTGGAAGCCGCGTCCTGGGCGCCCTTGGTGACGTCGAACGCCAGGTTCCCGGCCGGGCAGCCCGAGCCCCATCCCTTGGCGTCAGTGGCGTCATCCATCTTCTCGCGGCGCGTGGGGCGGTTGTTCCAGGTCGTGGAGGCACCGATGACGGCGGTGCGCCACAGGTTGACCTTGCGCGCGGTGCATGACCAGGACCACGTGTTCTTGATCCGGAACGTGGACTTGGTGACCTGCTTGTTCGTGTCCCAGAGGTTTTTGGTGTTCATGCGGAAGTACGAGCGGGCCAGGCCGTTCGTCTCGTTCTCGTAGCCGGAGCGCGCCTCGTTGGTCGTCTTGCCCGAGCCGCCCCAGCCGGCGCCGTTGAAGAACGAGCTGTTGGGATACTTCTTGTACGCGATGGTCCAGGAGTAGCGGGAGCCGTCGACATAGGGGTCGATGTACACCGGGTACTGGGTCTTCTCACCGGTCAGCAGGTCTTGATCCGGGTGAAGTCGCAGGTTGTCGCCGTCGATGCTCACGGGCATCGCCGCCTCGTTGGCGCCGTGCGGCGGTTCGAACTCACTCGTGTCAGCGGCGGGGCCCGTCTCCTCGGCGGTGCGGGCGGCGAGGGGGGCCGAGGCGGTGGTGCTGTCCCACATGCGGGGGGTGGGCGCGGTGAAGACGAGCTGCCCGGCGGGGTTGAGCGCACTCATGTTGCCGTGTTCGTCGGCCTGGAGTGAGACGCCGTCGGACTTGAGGGCGTAGGTGAGGTTCTTGAGGGCGGGGTCGGCGGCCGCCTCGGGCGTCTTGACGACAAGGAGCTGAGCGAAGCCGGTGGCTCCGGCCCGGAGCTTGAGGTCGACGTCCGGGAGTACGTCGGGGTACGTGGCGGTGTCCTCGGCGAT